>JBFHNV010000124.1:0-18089 GCA_041593595.1 Gammaproteobacteria bacterium | reverse complement strand
GAAGGCGGGCAGGCCCCCGTCCAGCAGCCAGGCCCCGCGGTCCGGGTGGAAATACCAGGTGGCCACCTGGTCCACCTGCCGCAAGGTGCCCCGGCTCTCGTGGTAGTAGGTGAAGGCGATGGTGACGTCCGCCTCGTCGGCCCCGTCGTTGACCCGGTTGATGCGCACGCTGTAGCCGGTGACCTTGAGCCCTTCCAGCACCCCCGGGTCCACGGGCGGAGCGCTTCCCGAGCGGGGCACCGCGAAGCCGGCCGCGGTCCCGAAGTTGCCCCATCGGATAGCGTCCGTGTAGGCGGACAGCGACTGGTCCAGGCGCGAGGCCTGGTCCTTCTTCTTCAGTCCCGAGCAGCCGCTGCCGAGCGCTGCGGCCGCCGCGAGGATCACCGTCCGTCTGTGCACGGGGCGTGGGCCTGCGGTGGGTGGGCGCGATGGTAACCGATCCGGCAGCAGCTCCTTTTCGCCAGCGATGGCGTCGCTCACGCGGCCGCGGCCAGGTGCCGCGACAGCAGCCCTCCCGCGCCTTCCACCGCCCGGGTCCAGCCGAGCTTGCGCAGGCACTGCCACAGGCTTGCCTGGGTGGTGGAGATGACGGGCTTCCCGAGCTCCTCCTCCAGCGGTGCGATGGCCTGCATGCTCACCCAGTTGGTGCAGGCGAGCACCACCGCGTCCGCGTCCGGGTGGTCCACCCGCCGGCCCACCTCCAGGGTCGTGTCGATGGGCAGCCGGCCCACCTCCAGGTTGTCCACGTAGCCGAGCGCCAGCCGCGCCACCACCTGGAAGCCGTTGGCCTCCAGGAACGCGGCCGCGATGTCGTTCACCTTCTCGTCGTAAGCCGCGCCCATGGCGATGCGCGTCACGCCCACCGCGCGCAGCGCCTCGAGCAGCGCCGTGGAGGTGGTGGTCGCGGGCTTGCCGGTGGCGGCCTCGATGCGCGCGCTCACTTCACGATCGTAGCCGAGGCCCTTGAAGAAGCTGGGCGCGGTGGCGCCGAGCAGGATCAGGTCCACGTCGGCGGTGGCGAGCTTGCGCGACTCTTCTTCCAGGGTGCGCACGATGCCCACGATGGACTCCGCCGCGATGCGGGTGAGGGGCAGGCGTCCCACGTGCAGCGAGATGTCCCGCGGCAGCGTGTCGCGCAGCTCCGTCTCCACGGTGGTGTTGGACGACGGGACGAGGACGCCCAGGCGGCGCGCACGGGACTGGCTCGGCATGCTTCGCACTCCGGCGGTGGACTGGGCTGATTCTAGGGCGCCAGTATCGCGTCTGTCCGGCGACGCGGGCGATTCCCCCGGATCACGGCGGACTGGACCCGGCGGGCCGAAGGCTTGCGTGGTCGCTGCGGCGGCGACGCCGCGGGCATGTCATTCAGGCAGCTCGATCCACGGGTAGAAGATGTAGTCGCCGCCGCCGGCGGAGCGGTGACACCAGAGGCAGCCGCCGTTGTCCTGGGGCGTCTCGCCCTTGACGAGCCGCCCGGCGAGGGCACGGGTCTGACCGGCGATCTCGGCCTCGAAGAGCGTGCCGTCGGGCCGGTACTTCACCCAGAACCAGTCGAGGTTGTCCGGGTCGTAGCCCGCCTCGCGCCGGAACATCACGGTGACCGCCGTGAGGAACCGCGTGCGGTCCGCACGGACGCGGGCCTCGCTCACTCCCGGCCCCGCGTAGTTGCGCTTGACCACCACGAAGCCCCGGTGCCCGTGGACGGCGACGCTGCGCGCGAGCACCTCGATCACCATGCCGTGAGGCTCCGCGCCTGCGAAGAAGGGATCGTCCGGCGTCGCATCGGGACCCACGAGGCGCTCGCGCTCCATCGTGCTCCACAGCCGTTGCGCATAGGCGATGTCGTCGGGCGTTCCCACCGGCGTCACGCCGCCGGCGGCAGCCGTGCGCGCGATGTGCGCGAGCATGAGCAGGGCGAGGAGCGTGGCCCGCATCTCAGGTTCCCCGTGCACGGCGCTGGAAGATCCGGCGTCCATACCCGGTCCGATGGGTGCTGGACCGAGGTAAACGAGACGGAGGAGATCGATGATCAAGCGGAACACGGGCGTCCTTGCCATCGCGGCGGTGGCCGCGCTGCTCGCGGGCGGCGCCATCCACACCGCCGCCGCGCAGGAGCAACAGCCCTTCGGCGGCCCGGACAGCGTCGCGTTCGCGAACCAGCTGTGGGTCGCGTTGCAGGACGCCGGCTACGTGGGACCCGGTCGGATGGTATCCAAGCCGTACGAGGGGCGGGACCCGCACGGGGCCGTGCTCGACACCATGGAAGGCGCGCTGCGCGTCGCGGGGCGGACCGGGACGGTCATCGTGAAGAACAACTACGGGGGGGAAGCCATCAGCGTTTCGGCGGTGGCCAACGACCCCGGCCAGTGGCTCAAGGCCGTGACCGTGATGTTCCGGCGCGAGGCGGGCTACGACCCGGACAACGGCAACTGGTTCTGGGGCAAGTTCGCCGGCGACGGTCGCATCGACAAGAACCCCGCCGGGGCCCTGCTGGTGGGCCGGGTCGCAAAGGGCATGCCGAAGGGCTGTATCGCCTGTCACCGGGCCGCGCCCGGAGGCGATTACGTGTTCAACCATGACCGCTTCAAGTGACGGCCGGGGGCCGAACCGGACCCCGAGAGGAGGAAAGCTGATGCATGTTCGCCAAAAGCTGGTCGCGGGCGCCCTGGCGCTCGGCCTCGCCTCGAGCGGTGTCGCACAGGCACCGTTCGGCGATCCCGAAAGCGTCGCCTACGCCGACAAGCTCTGGAGCGCGCTCGAGTCCTCGGGCCTCGCGGGCGACGGTGCGGTCGTCTCCAAGGCGTACGAGGGACGGGAGCCTCACGGCGCCGTGCTCGACACCATCGACGCCACGTTGACCATCGACGGCCACACCGGCGCAGCCATCGTCAAGCGGAACTACGGCGGCGAAGGCGTCAGCGTGTCGAAGGTGGCCGATGCCCCGGGGACCTGGCTGAAGGCCGTGACCGTGATGTTCAAGCGCGAGTCGGGCTATGACCTGGACAACGCGGACTGGTTCTGGGCGAAGTTTCTGCCCGACGGCGCGCTGGACAAGAACGCGACGGGCATGGCGCTCGCGGGCCGCGTCGCCAAGGGCGCAGCGAAGGGCTGTATTGCCTGCCACCGGGCGGCGCCGGGAGGCGACTACGTCTTCAACCACGACCGGTACGCTCGCTGACAACGCGGATCCAGGCGCCGCGCCCGGCGGAACTCGGCTCCCCGGGCGCGGTGCGTACGGGAAGCATGACCCGTGTCATCCGCGCGGGTAGAAGGCACTGCACCAGCCCTCGGCATTGACCCGGTTCTCGGGAAACACGTTGCACCGGCCCCAGGCGCCGTCGCCGACCGGCGTGAAGTGCGTGCACCGGGCACAATGCTGGTCCACCGACGGGCGGGCGGTCTGCCCTCCGTCGTGCGCGTATCCGAGCTTCTGTGCCGCGTCGCTGCGGGGATCGAGCTCCGGCTTCTCCGAGCCGGCGCCGGCCGGCGCATTCGCCAGGACCGCGGGCAGGGCGAGCGCCAGCGTGGCGATGCGCCGGGCGGCTTCCCGACGCGCGACCTTCCTCCGATCGTCGTTCATCACGGTGCTCTCCACTCGACTCCGTGATCGACCGCCCGATGCACCGCGATCTTCCCGGCGCGGCGCCGGCGGCACGCGGGTAGCCTTCGCCTGAAGTCGGACGAGGGCGCGTGAGCGATGACGCACGGGCGATCGGCAGCGCGGACGGGCGGCGCAGCGGATGCGCTCCACTGCCCGGAGACCGACGGCGTCCTGGTTCCCATCCTGCGCGAGCCCCTCGCGGCCCCGGCACCGGTGGTCGTTAGCATCCCCCACTTCGGCACCGACCCCCTGCCCGGCATCGCCGCCGCCGACTACCGGGAACCTCGCTTCGAGACCTTCCGCCACGGCTACACGGACCCCTTCGCGGCGCAGATCTACGGCAACCTGGACCTGGCGGGCGCCTCGGTGCTGGCAACCCCCATCTCGCGCCTGTTCGTGGACGTGAACCGTCGCCGGGACGACTTCCAGGTGGAGCAGCGCGTCGTGCGCTCCGTGCGCGGCGTCGTGCGGACCCACGTGCGCGCGGGCGTGCCCATTTTCCGCGCGCCCCTGCACCCGGACGCCGCCGAGCGGCGTCTCGCCGCGTTCTACGACCCGTATCACGCGGCCCTCGCCCATCGACTCGCCCGCCTGCGTCGACGCTTCGGCCACACGGTGCTCCTGGACGCGCACACGGCCAGCGCCGATCGCATCGCCGGGCACGAGGTGGTGATCGGCACCCGCCGCGGCACCACCTGCTCCACCGCGCTGGCGCAGGGAGTGGCAGCGGTGGTGCGCCGTCACGGCTTTGCGGTGTGCTTCGACGTGCCGGGCTATGCCGGCGGCCACATCGTACGCAGCCACGGCACGCCGGCCGGGCCGGTGGAGGCGATCCAGGTGGAGGTCAACGCAGTGCGTATCATGGGCACCCCACGGCGCGCCTGGACCGAGGCACGCCGGCGGGGCGAGATGCCGTCCCATGACGTCGTCGCCCTGTCACGTCTGGCTGCCTGCATGCGCGACGTGGTGCGCTGGATCGCCCGCCACCAGCCCGCCTCCCGTACCGGCTGACGGCATCCGCGCAGCGGTCGCGACCTGGGACCGTCGATCCTGCCCGCAGATCGCCCCGACGCCTTGGCGGTCGATGGATCCGACCTTCGCGATCTCCCATCGCAGCATGTTGTCGGTGCACGACCACATCGAGCACCTTGGTCCGATTCGGCGCTGCAGATTCGATTGCGATGCGCGTGCGCAACCGTGATCGAGCGAGCGGACCGGGCCCGCAGGCGGACCTCGGCTCAGGCACTGACCTCCTGAATCGTGCGCGCCAGAGTCCGCGCGGCAACGATCCGCTGCGCGCCCTGTAGGCACGTTGAGACCGGGCCTGGGATTCCCTATCCTGGGATTGTCGCGCCACTTTGGCCGAAGACGGAGGTGTGTTTCGTCGTGACGACCCACCGCGCACCCGCCTTCTCGGCCCAGGCTATCCGGCGCCATGGCCGCAGCGCGTGCCCGGGCAGGACGCACGGGGGGGTTGCGTCAGATGCGAGCGGCGCCACGACGAGTGGCCGGACCGGCTCGGGGGGGCGACCCGGCAGGGCGGCCGTGCCGGCCTGCCTGTTGCGTGTCGTGCTCGCGGGCGCCCGGCTGACCGTGTTCCTGGCGTTGTCGGCATCCACCGCCACGGCCGAAACGAAGTCGCGCGAAGCCTGGAAGGTGGAGTATGTGCGCCAGACGGGACTCGCAGCTGGCGAGGAGCCGCGGGACGCCGGCGCACCGGCCCAGCTCGGTCGGATGCTGTTCTTCGAGCCTCGTTTGTCGGGATCGAATCGCATCGCGTGTGCCACCTGCCACAACCCGGCGCTGTCCTGGGGAGATGGCCTGCCGCGGGCAATCGGCGCCGACGGACGCGCGCTCGAGCGGCGAACGCCCACTCTGCTCAACGTCGCCTGGAGCGAGCTGCTGGCGTGGGACGGACGCTTCGACAGCCTCGAGGCTCACGCCTTGTTCGCGCTCGCGAGCCCGGAAGAGATGGGGCAGCCGCTGGACAGCCTGAGTGCCGAGCTCGCGACCTTGCCCGAGTACCGGTCCGGCTTCGAGTCCGCTTTCCCCGGCGAGGGGGTGACCCCGGACACTGTCGCCCGAGCCCTCGCCGCCTTCCAGCGGACGCTGGTGAGCGCCCCTGCGCCGTTCGACCGCTGGGTTGCGGGCGACGAGCGCGCCATTTCCGAGTCTGCCAAGCGCGGCTTCGACCTGTTCAACGACAAGGCGAACTGCGTGGCCTGTCACTCCGGGTGGAACTTCACCGACGGTAGCTTCCACGACATCGGCATCGCCAGCGAGGATCCCGGCAGGGGCCGGCTGCTTCCCGGCATCGCCTTGATGCGCCACGCCTTCAAGACGCCGACGTTGCGCGACGTGGAGCGACGCTACCCCTACATGCACGATGGGTCCCTTGCGGACCTGCCGGCGGTCATCCACCACTACGAACGTGGAGGAATCGAGCGACCGAGTCTTTCGCCGGAGATGCGTCCCTTGCAGCTCACGAACGGCGAACGGTCGGACCTGCTGGCCTTCCTCCGTACGCTCACCAGCGCCGACCGATCGGTCTCGATCCCCGTGCTTCCGAGGTGAGGATCATGATGCGACGACGCTTGTTGCCTGCGGCACCGGGCACCATGGCCGCGCTCACCTTTCTCGTCGCCAGCGCCGCTGCCGAGGAGCACACCGTGGTCCAGCTCGGCAAGCGGTTCACGGTCCCCGAGATCACCGTCTATCGTGGTGACTGGGTCAACTTCCGGAACGAGGACCAGTACACCCACAACTTGTACAGCGATTCCCCGGCCAAACGGTTCGACGTGGGTGCGCAGGAGCCGGGGAAGACGGTCCGCGTTCACTTCGACACGCCAGGCAAGGTGATGGTGCGCTGCGCGATTCATCCGAAGATGAAGCTCGAGGTCATCGTCCGGCCGGCTCGCTGACCGCGCGCGCAAAAGGGGATGCGGATGGGAGTGCGAGGAAAGCTCGTCGCGGGACTCTTGCTGGTCGTCCTGGCCACGGCCGGTCTCGGCTGGCACACGATGTACGGCATCGAGCAGGTCGGCTCGCTCACGTCGCAGCTGTTCGAGTTCCCCTACATGTCGAGCAACTTCGCACGCAGCGCGCGGGCCAATCTCCTCAAGCTGGAACGTGCCATGGAGCAGGCCCGGGCGGCGCGCAACGCCACGGAGTTCGCGGCGCACATGGCCACTGCGGATCACATCGAGAGCCTCGTGCGAGAGGACCTGACGGTGGTTGCCGAACGCCTGCTGGGGGCCGAGGCGCGGGCTCACCTCGCGGAGACCGTGGAGGTGCTGGATCAGGTGCATGGCCTGTGGCTCGAGATCGGCGAGGAGGAGGTGCCCGGGGACCGTGCGGCCCTGGCGCTGGCGGCAACGGACGAGGACCTGTTCCAGCGGCTGGAAACGAAGCTCGATCTGCTCGTCGAGTTCGCCAACCAGGAGGGCTTCGACTTTCGCCTGAAGGCCGATGCAATCAGCGGGCGGGCCTACGTGCTGCAGCTGCTCGCGGCAGCAGCGGCAATCCTGCTCGCGATCGGGGTGGCGCTCGTGCTCGGGGGCAACATCACCCGCCCCCTGGTGGCGCTGACCGGGGCGATGACCCGGCTCGCGAAGGGCGACCGCACGGTGGGAATTCCGACCTATAGACGCTCGGACGAGATCGGGGAGCTCGCCCGGGCAGCCGAGGTGTTCAAGAGGAACGCCGACCGGCTGGCGGAGGCCCGCGATGCGGCGGAGCAGGCGAGCCGCTCCAAGGGTGCGTTCCTCGCCAACATGAGCCATGAGATCCGCACTCCGATGAACGCCATCATCGGAATGACCCGGCTGGCCCTGGACACCGAGCTCACCGACCTTCAGCGCGACTACCTGTCGAAATCCCTCACCTCGGCCGAATCGCTGCTGGTCATCATCAACGACATCCTGGACTTCTCGAAGATCGAGGCTGGCAGGCTCGATATCGAGACCGTGACGTTCGATCTGGACCAGCTCCTCGACCGTCTCGCCAACGTCGTGGCCTTGAAGGCAAGCGAGAAGGGTCTGGAGCTGGTCTTCTCCGTCGACGCCGACGTGCCGAGCGCCCTCCTCGGGGATCCTCTGAGGATCAATCAGGTGCTGGTGAACCTGACGAGCAACGCCGTGAAGTTCACCGAACGTGGTGAGGTGGTCGTGCGCTGCCGGGTGGCGGAACGGGAGCGAAACCACGTCAAGCTCGAATTCTCCGTTCAAGACACCGGAATCGGATTGAGCGAATCGCAGCAGGCAGAGCTGTTCGTTCCCTTCTCCCAGGCCGATGTTTCGACCACGCGCCGTTACGGTGGCACGGGTCTCGGGCTCACGATCGCCCGCCAGCTCGTCGAGCGGATGGGGGGCGAGTTCACCGTCGAGAGCAAGCTCGGGCAGGGCACCACCATGCGCTTCACCGTCCCGCTGGAGCTGTTCGACGAGCGTCGGGAAGGACAGCTGCCGATCGACCCGGGCGGGGTGCGCATGCTGGTGGTCGATGACAGCGCTCTGGCTCGAACGACGCTGGTGGAGTTGCTGCGCCGATTGGGATTCGAGGCCGTCGCGGTCGACTCGGGTGCGGCGGCACTCGAGGCGTGCGACTCCGCGGTCCGGTCGGGGAAGCCTTTCTCCATGGTCTTCATGGACTGGAAGATGCCGGAAATGGACGGCCTCGAGGCAACGGCGAATATCAAGCGCAGCGCCGGCGAGCACCCACCGCCCACGGTGATCATGGTGACCGCATATGACGAGCGGGCGTTGATGGCTGAACCCGGGAGCAGGCTGCTCGACGGTGTCATCGTGAAGCCCGTCCACCGGTCAACCCTGCTCGACAAGATCATGGACGCGCTTGGGGACGGGCGACGCACACGCGCCTCGTTCGTCGGACAGCCACGCAGGCTCGAGCCGCTCGAGGTCGGGCTGCAGGGCGTTCGCGTGCTCATGGTGGAAGACAACGCCATCAACCGGCAGGTAGCTCGCGCCGTCCTGGAACGCATGAGAGTGGAGGTGCACGAGGTCACTAACGGGCGTGAGGCGGTGGATCGGTTGACGGAGGAGGGCGACGACTACGATGCGGTGCTCATGGACATCCAGATGCCCGAGATGGACGGTTACCAGGCGACCCGACTGATTCGCGAGCACCACGACGCCCGATCCCTGCCCATCATCGCGATGACCGCGCATGCCATGGCCGAGGAGCGTGAACGCTGCCGCGCCGCGGGCATGAACGACCACGTGGCGAAGCCCCTGGACCCCCACGTCCTGTATGCCACGCTGCTGCACTGGACCGGGCCGCGACACGGCAAGCCGGACGCGACGCCCGCAGCGGCGGCTGCATCGGACGCCGGGCCCGGCGTCGCGAAGCCGCCACCAGCCGTTCCGGAACTGGCGGGGGATCTGCCCAGCGCGCTGCCGGGACTGGACCTGGACACGGGTCTGGGGCGGTTGTCGGGAGATGCCGAGCTGTACCGTCAGCTGCTGCTCCAGTTCCGGGAAGAGCATGGCGACACGGTGCTGCGAATCGAGAACGCCCTCGCCGCGGGGGATCGGAGCAGGGCGCTGCACCTCGCACACGCGCTCAAGGGGCTGGCAGCCAATCTTGCCGCATCGGAGCTGGAACGGGCTGCCCGCGACGTGGAGCACACCCTCGATGCGGGCGGGCGCGTGGACGATGAGCTGCTGCGGGCACTCCTGCACACGCACGAGACGGTCGTGACCTCGGTGACCTTGCTGGAGTCGCGGGGGGCGGTGCAGTGACGAGCGCGTTGCGGGTCATCGGTGGGCATCGCCGGCTCGACATCGGGTTCGGCATCCTCGATGATTCCGACCGTCCAGCGGCGGCAGGGGGATCGACGTGGGCGGCGCAGCGGCTGCAAAGCTCGCGGGAGGTGCGGCCGGCCCGGCGTAAGCGACAGGGAGCGGGTCGGCTCCCGGTCCGAACAGATGCGTGCCCGGGCCCGCGCGCCGCCATCCATGCTGCATGCAGAGGAGAACGACACATGCAGGACGCGATCGAAACCAGGGCAACCGTCCTGATCGTCGATGACGAGGCGATCAACCGGCGCATCCTCGGGCGTGCTCTCGAGCACGAGCACCTGCTCGAATTCGCCGAGAACGGCGAGGCGGCGCTGAAGATTGCGCGGGAGTTGCATCCCGACCTGATCCTGCTCGACGTCATGATGCCGGATGTGGACGGCTTCGAGGTGTGCACGCGGCTGCGAGAAGACCCGGCCATCGCCCACATCCCGGTCATCTTCGTCACCTCGCTCGACGACCACATCAACGAGGAGCAAGGCTTGCGAGCGGGAGCGGTGGATTACATCAGCAAGCCGATCGAGCCCCTCATCGTCCGCGCACGGGTCAAGCTCCACATCGACCTGAGGCGCTACACCGACTTCCTCGAGCGGTTGCTGAAGCGACGTACCGAGAGTCTCGAGGAGGCCCAGGAAGAGGCCCGACAGATCCTCGCCCTTGCCGGGCGCGGATCAAGTCTTGACGGTTGACGACCGATCATTCCCGATACCTGCCCGCAGCGCCGGCACGGCGCACGGGCCGGGCGCTGCGAGCGCAGTGCGCCATGTCGACTCCACAGAACTTGGAGGATGCCGCAATGAGAGTCTTTCGTACCCTGCTGGCCACCGGGCTCGCCTTCGCCGCGTCCACGGCGCTCGCCGCCGACGGCATCGGGCTCGAGCTGAACAAGCTCGAGGCGACCGCCGAAGGATGCCGCATCCACGTGGTCGTCGCCAACGGGACCCCCAAGGCCTTCGACAAGTACGTGCTGGACCTGGTCATGTTCGACAAGGACGGTGTCGTCGCCCGGCGGGCCGCGGTGGACGTGTCACCGGTACGTGCGAGCAAGACCAGCGTCTACGCGTTCAACGTGACGGACCTGGCGTGCGAGAGCTTCGGGAAGGTCCTGCTCAACGACGTCACCGGCTGCGGCAGCGAAGCAGCCGACTGCACCGCCGCGGTCTCGGTGTCGAGCCGTGCCGGAATCGACCTCATCAAGTGATCGTGCACGTTCCGGGGACGCGGCCGCGTACCGGCGCCCGGCACGCGGTGCGGGATGCGGCCCCCGGAGCGCGTCCGCGTCCCGTGCCCGGCGCCTGCAGCCTCAGACCTCCCGCGTGGCGGTGAACCGCACCCCCGGCCAGCGCTCCTCGGCCAGCGACAGGTTCACCCGCGTCGGCGCCAGGTAGGTGAGCGCGCCGGCGCTGTCCAGCGCCAGGCGCTGCTCGTTCTTGCGCCGGAAATCCTCCAGCATCCTGTCGTCGTCGCAGTCGACCCAGCGCGCGGTCACCACGTCCACCGGATCGTAGGCGCTCTCCACGCCGTACTCGTGCTTCAGCCGATAGGCCACCACGTCGAACTGCAGCACGCCCACCGCGCCCAGGATCACCTCGTTGCCCATGAGCGGGCGGAACACCTGAGTGGCGCCTTCCTCGCTCAGCTGGTCGAGGCCCTTGTTCAGGGCCTTCATGCGCAGCGGGTCCTTGAGCAGCACGCGGCGGAACAGCTCCGGGGCGAAGCTCGGGATCCCCTGGAACCTGAGCGCCTCGCCTTCGGTGAAGGTGTCGCCGATGCGGATGGTGCCGTGGTTGTGCAGGCCGATGATGTCGCCGGCGTAGGCATCCTCGGCCTGCTCGCGCTCCTGGGCCATGAAGGTGATGGCGTTGGCGATCTGGAGATCCTTGCCGGTGCGCACCTGGCGCAGCTTCATGCCGCGGCGGTACCGGCCCGAGGTCAGGCGCACGAACGCGATGCGGTCGTGGTGCTGAGGGTCCATGTTGGCCTGCACCTTGAACACGAAGCCCGAGAACTTCGCCTCGCGGGCGTCCACCACGCGCTCCGCCGCTTCGCGCGGGCGCGGCGCCGGCGCGTGCTCCACGAAGGTCTCCAGCAGCTCCTCGATGCCGAAGTTGTTGATGGCAGAGCCGAAGAACACCGGCGTCTGCTTGCCGGCGAGATAGGCCTCGGCGTCGAAGGGATGGCTCGCGCCGCGCACCAGCTCGACCTGCTCGCGCAGCTCCGCCGCCTGGTCACCGATCAGCGTATCCAGCTTCGGGTTGTCCAGCCCCTCCACCACCTCGCCGGTGGCGATGCGCCCGCCGTGCTGGGCGCTGAAGAAGTGCACCCGATCCTTCAGCAGGTGGTACACGCCGCGGAACAGCTTGCCGCTGCCGATGGGCCAGGTGACCGGCGCGCACTGGATCCTGAGCACCGTCTCCACCTCGTCCAGCAGCTCCAGCGGGTCGCGGCTGTCGCGGTCGAGCTTGTTGACGAAGGTCATGATGGGGGTGGTGCGCAGCCGGCATACGTCCATCAGCTTGATGGTGCGCTCCTCCACGCCCCGCGCCGCATCGATGACCATCAGCGCCGAGTCCACCGCGGTCAGCGTGCGGTAGGTGTCCTCGGAGAAGTCCGCGTGGCCCGGGGTGTCCAGCAGGTTGACGATGCGCCCGCGGTAGGGGAACTGCATCACCGACGAGGTCACCGAGATCCCGCGCTGCTTCTCGAGCTCCATCCAGTCGGAGGTGGCGTGGCGGGCACTCTTGCGGCCCTTCACGGTGCCCGCCATCTGGATCGCGCCGCCGAACAGCAGCAGCTTCTCGGTGAGCGTGGTCTTGCCGGCGTCCGGATGGGAGATGATGGCGAACGCGCGCCGGCGATCGATCTGCTCGGCGAGTCGGCTCAGGGCGGCCTTGGCGCCGGGCGCGGGGGCCGCGGCCGGCGTGGTGTCGGGTGCTGGGGCTGTGGGCACGTGGGTTCTCTGGCCTGTGGGTTTCCAGGCTTCGGGCCGGGAAAAAGCGTGAAAGTATAGCTGCGCGGCGCGCGCGCCGGGAGGCGTGGCTATACTGGCCGGCCCACCTGCCCCGCGCGCCCGAGATGGATCACCCCACTGCCCTCCAGGTGGAAGCCCTGAGCAAGACCTATGCCGGCGGCACGCAGGCGCTGAAGGGCGTGAGTCTCGAGGTCCGCACCGGCGACTTCTTCGCCCTGCTCGGCCCCAACGGGGCCGGCAAGTCCACCCTCATCGGCATCGTCAGCTCGCTGGTGAACAAGTCCGGCGGGCGGATCCGGGTGTTCGGCATGGACCGCGACGTCCACCCGGCCGAGACCAAGGCCCTCATCGGCGTCGTGCCCCAGGAGTTCAACTTCAACCTGTGGGAGTCGTCGCTGGACATCGTGGTGAACCAGGCGGGCTACTACGGCCTGCCGCGGCGCCGGGCGCTGGAGCGCGCCGAGATCTGCCTGAGGGAGCTGTCCCTGTGGGACAAGCGCTCGATCCCCTCGCGCCAGCTCTCCGGCGGCATGAAGCGCCGGCTCATGATCGCCCGCGCGCTGGTGCACGAGCCGCGCCTGCTGATCCTGGACGAGCCCACCGCCGGGGTGGACATCGAGATCCGCCGCTCCATGTGGAGCTTCCTCACCGCGCTCAACGCCGCGGGCACCACCATCATTCTCACCACCCACTATCTCGAGGAGGCGGAGAGCCTGTGCGAGCACATCGCCATCATCGACGATGGCGAGATCGTGGAGCACACGGACATGAAGTCGCTGCTCGCTCGCCTGCACGTGGAGACCTTCGTGCTGGACGTGGCGCGCCCGCTGGATGCGCCGCCGCGGGTGGACGGCTACCGGGTGCGGCAGCGTGACGCCACCACCCTCGAGGTGGAGGTCTCGAAGGAGCGCGGCATCAACACCCTGTTCCGGGTGCTTTCGGAGAGCGGGATCGAGGTCCTGAGCATGCGCAACAAGTCCAACCGGCTGGAGGAGCTGTTCCTGCGCCTCATCGACGACAACGATCTGAAGGACCAGGTGACGCAGCCCAACCCGGGCGTCCCGGCCGGGGCGGATCTCCGCGAGGGGCGCATGACGTGAGCGCGTCCGCCCCCGGGATCCCCTCCGCGCGCGGGGACGTGCGCCTGACCGCCTTCCTCACCATCGCGCGCAAGGAGATCCGGCGTTTCCTGAGGATCTGGACCCAGACCCTGGTGCCGCCCATGGTCACCATGAGCCTCTACTTCGTGATCTTCGGCAACCTCATCGGGCCGCGCATTGGCGAGATGCAGGGCATTCGCTACATCGACTACATCGCGCCGGGGCTGATCATGATGTCGGTGATCACCAACAGCTACTCCAACGTGGTGTCGTCCTTCTTCTCCGCGCGATTCCAGCGCTACGTGGAGGAGATGCTGGTCTCCCCCACCCCGAACTGGGTGATCCTCACGGGCTACGTCTCGGGCGGCGTGGCGCGCGGGCTGTCGGTGGGGCTTGCGGTGACCCTGGTATCCATGTTCTTTGCCGATCTCCGCGTGCACCACGTGGCGGCCACCGTGCTGGTGGTGCTGCTCACCGCGACGTTGTTCTCGCTGATGGGCTTCGTGAATGCCATCTTCGCGCGCAACTTCGACGATATCTCCATCGTCCCCACGTTCGTGCTCACGCCGCTCACCTATCTCGGCGGCGTGTTCTACTCCATCGACCTGCTGTCGGACTTCTGGCGCGGTCTCAGCCTGGCCAACCCGATCCTCTACATGGTGAACGTCTTCCGCTACGGCATCCTCGGCATCAGCGACATCCCGCTGTGGATCGGCTTCACCATCATCGCGGTGTTCGTGGTGGCGCTGTACGTGCTGTGCCTGGTGCTGCTGGAGCGGGGCGTGGGCATCCGCACCTGAAGGGCCTGCGTCACACCTCCACCACCAGCCCGTCGTACGCGCACTCCTCCGGTACCGCGTCCGCCCGCGCCAGCATCTCGCGGCTCATGTGGGTGAGGATGATGCGCTTCGCGCCGAAGTCGGACTTGTGGGCCACCACGTCCGGGTAGTTCAGGTGCCACCTGACGGGCTTCGAGTGGAAGTAGCACTCGCACACCAGCAGGTCCGCGCCGCGGGCGATCGCCGCCATGCCCTCGCCGTACTCGCCGTCGCCGGTGTAGGCGACGACCTTGCCGCCTGCCTCCACGCGCACCGCGGTGGGGTTGGTCTGCGGGGTGTGGCGCACCTCCCGCGCGGTGACGGCGAGCCCGGCCACGTCGGTCACGACGCCGGGCTCGAGCTCGACCCAGTGCAGGTCGAAGGCGGGCTTCATGGCGTGCATGCCCGGGAACAACGCCTCCTGCATCTGGTGCATGCGCTGGCGCAGCTCCCGCGGGCCGGCAATCCACAGGGGGCGCACGCGCTTCGCGCCCAGCATCGCGTCCAGCAGCAGGAACGGCACGCCGCCGCAGTGGTCTCCGTGCAGGTGGGTGATCACCACGGCATCGATGGTGTCGTGATGGATGCCCTGCTGCGCCAGCGCGACGAGGGAGGACGCGCCGAAGTCCAGGGTGAACCGCCGGCCTCCGGCGTCCACCAGGATGCAGGTCTGGAAGCGCCCGCCGCTGCCGAAGGAATCCCCGGAGCCTACGAAGCGCACCGTCGCCGTCATGGGCCAGACCCTCGTCGTGCCACCGGGCACATGATGCCGCGTCCGGCCGGCGCCGGTGCTGGCGGGCGGCCGGCAGCCGGCGTCCTGGGTGCCCCCGTCAGGCCCGGGTCGGGACGCCTGCGGGTGACGTCACACGGGCGCGCCGGAGAGCTGGTAGGCGAGCCCGGCGAGTGCCGAGCCCACGAGGCCCAGGGCCACGTAGAGGGCGAACACCCGCCGGCGCACCAGCGCCCACACCGCCACCGCCGCCGGGATGGAGGACACGGCACCGGCGGTGACGAAGCTCATGGCGGCGCCGGGGCTCATGCCCAGGTCCATCAGGCCCGACACCAGGGGCACCGCGGCGTAGCCGTTCAGGTACGCCGGCACCCCCACCAGGGTGGCCAGCGGGATGGCGAACCAGGCGTCGCCGCCCACCGCGCCGGCAATGAGGGTCGTGGGCACCCAGGCCAGCATCAGGCTCTCCAGCAGGAACGCGAGAGTGAGCCAGCGCAGCAGGAAGCGGCCGTTGCTCACCGCCTCGGCGCGGAACGCCGCCCGGCGCTCCCCCTCCTGCCAGAAGCGCCACGCCACCTTCGGCTTGCCGCAGGTGGAGAACCTGGGCGCACTGCAGCAGCCGCCGGCGGCGGTCTCGCCCAGCGGCGCCAGCGCCACGCCGGCACGCTCCAGCGCCAGCACCGCGTAGCCGGCCAGCAGCCCCATGCCCACGGTGGCCACGGTCTTCGCCACCGCGAAGCCGGTGCCGATCCCGGCGGCGGTGATCACGAACATCTCCGGGTCCATGATGGGCGAGGCGATCCAGAACGCCATCACCGGCGCCAGCGGCACCCCGGCGCGGAGCATCGCCGCGATGAGCGGCACCACGCCGCAGGAGCAGAACGGCGACAGGGCGCCCACCAGGGCGGCGGCCGGCACGCTGCGGCCCTGGCGGCCGGAGAAGGCCCTGGCGATGAGGGCGTCGGTGCCGCTGGCCTTGGCGAAGGCCGCGACGGCCACGGCCAGCACCAGGAACGGCGCGATGCCGAGCAGCGCCACGCCGGTGAAGCGCAGGCTCGGCAGCAGCTGCCCCGGGTCCAGGAGGGCGAGCAACACCAGCAGCGCGGCGCAGGCCAGCACCACGCGGTCGGCGGTGAGGGCGCGCAGGGCACCGGCGGCGCGGGGGAAGTGCAGGGCAGCGGTGCTCATGGCAGTGATCCCGGGCGGTTGCCGCGCGGGTTCACGCGGCGTCCGCGCCCGCCGGGCGCGAGGCCTCGGCGCAGCACTCGGTGACGAGGAAGTCGGCCACCGCGCGCAGCAGCGCCATGTCCAGCTGGCAGCGCAGCGCGCTGCCCTCGCGGCTCTGGCTCAGCAGCCCCGCCGAGCGCAGGTGCTGCAGGTGGTGGGACAGGGTGGAGGCGGGCACCCCCACGGCGCGCTGGATCTCGCCCACGGTGAGCCCGTTGTCCGCGGCGCGCACCAGGGTGCGCACGATGGCCAGCCGGGTCTCGTTGCCCAGCTGGGCGAGGACGGGGGCGGCGCGCTCCAGGCTGATGCTCATGGCGAGCATGCTGGACCCGTCGCCGGATCGCTGTCAACCGTTATTCTAGAAATATCGAAATAGACAGATTCGGCAGCGTCATCCGACGGCCAGGGCCTCCATGCCCAGCATCGCCAGCTTGCGCCCCAGGCCCCACTCGTAGCCCCCCAGGGCACCGGTCTTGCGGATCACCCGGTGGCAGGGGACCAGCCAGGACACCGGGTTGGCGCCGTTGGCGGTGCCCACGGCGCGCACCGCCCGGGGGTTGCCTACCCGGCGGGCCAGGTCCTGGTAGCTCGCGGTGCGGCCCTCGGGGATCTCCAGCAGCGCACGCCACACCTGCACCTGGAACCGGGTGCCGCACAGCAGCAGGCGCAGCGGCGTGCCGCGCTCGGCGCCGGCGGCCCGGGGGCTGAACACCCGTGCCGCGAGTGCGCCGGTCGCCGCTGCCTGCTCGTGCAGCACGGCGTTGGGGAAGCGCCGTGCCATGTTGGTCAGGGTGGCGGCCCGGTCCTCGCCCTGCACGAAGGCGAGGCCGCAGATCCCCCGCGCGGTGGTCATCACCAGGCACTCCCCGAAGGGCGAGGGGTGGAAGCCGTAGCTCACCGCGACGCCCGCCAGCCCCCGCTTGTACTCGCCCGGGGTCACCGCCTCCACGGTCACGAAGGCGTCGTGCAGCCGCCCCGGGCCGGACAGGCCCGCGTCCAGCGACGCCTCGAACACGCTGGCACCGCCGGCCAGGCGGTGCTTCGCGCGAGCGAGGCTCAGGGCCTGCAGGAACTGCTTGGGGCTCACGCCCGCCCAGCGGCCGAACACGCGCTGGAAGTGGAACGGGCTCATGCCCACGGCTTGCGCCGCCGCGTGCAGGGACGGCTGCTCGTCCACGTGGGCGGCGAGCCACTCCAGCGCGCGCTCCATGCGCGCGTAGTCCCGCGCCCGGGCATCCAGTGGACGCGGGGCGACCATCTCCGTTCCGGCGACGGCTGCGGTGCTGGCGTGCATGGTGGTCTCCGCGGGGGTTCCCGACGATGGCGCCAGACTAGGCCCGGGTGGGGGTGCCCCGCCACCCGGAAGTTGCGGTCCCTCAGCGCTTGAACAGGAAGCGTTCGTGGACCTGGAAGCCGCGCGCCTCGAGCCCCGCACGGGCGCGCGGCGTGGCCACCCCGGTGAGCAGCACGACGCGCGACGTGGCGCTCTTGCGCGCGGCGAACTGGGCCAGCGAGACGAAGACCCGCTCGTTGTCCGGCGTCCATTCCAGGATGTCGAAGGGCAGCGCCATCACGACCGCGTTGTCCCGGGTCACCGCCAGCGCCAGGTGGCCCGCGGGCACCAGGCTCGCGAGCGGCGTCCAGCTCTCGTGGTAGTGGGCGTACATGCGCGCCGCCTGCACCTTCGCCAGCGCTTCCACCTCGTCGCGGGCATCCAGCGCCGCCTCCACCACGGCGCCGCGGTTGCCGACGCCGTCCAGGAACGCCAGGTACTCGGTGAGCGCGCTCTTGTGGGTGGGCGTCAGCACCGGGTGGGCCAGGAGGCG
>JBFHNV010000123.1:0-18236 GCA_041593595.1 Gammaproteobacteria bacterium | reverse complement strand
TCGGTCGGTCTGTGCCCCAATCGGGCCAGAGGCCCCCAGGCGTCCCTCCCACCCCGGCTGTCTTGATCACACACGACCAGGACGCAGGCAACATACAAGCCCCCAGGGACGGGTTCACGGCGGGGCGCATCGACCCATGCCGTCCTGCGCATCGCGAGCTTCCTGTAGCGGCATTCGGAATCGCGATTCAGCTCATGATCCCGATCTGCCAGGGCACGAACTCGTTGTCGCCCAGGCCCAGGAGCTCGCTTTTCGACGGCGCGCCGGAGGCGGTGCGCAGCATCAGCTCGAAGATGCGCTGGCCCATCTCCTCCAGGGTGGCGGTGCCGTCGAGTATCTCGCCGCAGTTGATGTCCATGTCCTCTTCCAGTCGCTGGTACATGGGCGTGTTGGTGGCGAGCTTGAGGCAGGGCGCGGGCTTGGAGCCGAACATGGACCCGCGCCCGGTGGTGAAGGCCAGCAGGTTGGCGCCGCCGGCGATCTGGCCGGTGGCGGACACCGGGTCGTAGCCCGGCGTGTCCATGAACACGAAGCCCTTCTCGGTGACCGGCTCGGCGTAGCGGTACACCGCGTTCAGGGGACCGGTGCCGCCCTTCATGGAGGAGCCCAGGGACTTCTCGAAGATGTTGGCGAGCCCCCCCACCTGGTTGCCGGGGCTGACCCGGCCGTTGATCTGCACGTCGCGGCCCACGGAGTACTCGTCCTTCCACCAGCGGATACGCTCGATGAGCTTCTCGCCCACCTCCACCGAGCGCGCGCGGCGGGTGAGGGTGTGCTCCACGCCGTAGATCTCCGGGGTCTCGGACAGGATGCCGGTGCCGCCGTGACGGGCGAGGATGTCCACCGCCGCGCCCAGCGCCGGGTTGGCGGTGATGGAGGAGAAGCCGTCGGAGCCGCCGCACTGCAGGCCCACGCACAGGTGGCTCGCGGACACGGTCTCGCGTTGCACGCGGTCAGCCTCCGGCAGCAGCGCCCGGATCGCGGCCACGCCGGCCTCGATGGTCTTGCGGGTGCCACCGGTGTCCTGCATCACGAAGTCGTGGAGCTGCGGGCCGGGTACCAGTCCCTGCTCCTCCATGAAGCCGCGCACCTGGTTGCGCTCGCAGCCGAGCCCCACCACCAGGGCGGCCGCCAGGTTGGGATGGCGGGCGTAGCCGGCCATGGTGCGCCGGAGCAGCTGCATGGGCTCGCCGGTCATCTCCATGCCGCAGCCGAGGCCGTGGCTGAAGGCCACCACGCCGTCCACGTTGGGGTAGTCCGCCAGGCGCTCCGGCGTGAACCACTCGGCGATCTTGCGCACCACCGTGGCCGAGCAGTTCACGCTGGAGAGGATGCCGATGAAGTTGCGGGTGGCCACCCGCCCGTCGGCGCGCACGATGCCCTGGAAGGTGGCGCGCTCGGCCTCGGGCAGCAGGTCCACGGGCCGGTACTCGCTGGCGTGGGCGTAGTCGCGGTGGAACTCCTCGAAGCTCACGTTGTGGCTGTGCACCAGGGTGCCCGGCGCGATGTCCTGCGACGCGAAGCCGATGACCAGGTTGTACTTGAGGACGGGCTCCCCCTTGGCGATGGAGCGCGTCGCGATCTTGTAGCCGGCCTTCACCGGGCCGAGGCAAGTCACGCCCTCGCCGGGGATCCGCTCGCCGGTGCCGATGTCGGTGCGCGCCACCACCACGTTATCCTGCGGGTGAAGGCGGATGGCATTGCCGTGCACGCGCTTGACGGTGAGCTCGATGAGGGGCATCGCGGAGAACCTCGGGAGTTCGGTGACGGTGATGCCACACCCCGGTGGCCCGGGTCGCGGCGCGGGCCCGGGATGGTAAGTCCAAACGTGACGATCCCCCACCTCCGCCGGGGGGCTGACGAGAAACGCAAGGCTTCTGCGGGACGGGGCACTAGGCCATGCTCCGACGGGCAGCGGCGCCCGGCGCGTCCGGTTGCCGATCAGCCGAGCGCCCAGTCCAGGGTCCAGACCTGCGCCATGGTGCCCGCCGGCGCGTGCAGGGTCGCCGCGATGCGCTGCCCGGGCGCCACCTCCAGGGGCGGGCTGACGGGCCAGTGCCAGTTGTTCCAGTGGCAACCGGGGTAGCAGGGATAGGTGCCCAGCCCGATGCCGGGGGCCAGCTCCGCCTCGAAGTAGCCGGCGAAGCCCTGCAGGGTGCCCGCGCGCGCCACGGTGTAGGCCAGCTCGAAGCGCTCCGGGCGGGGGCTCAGGTCCTCCGGGTACGCCAGGTCCTCCACCGGCGCCGGCGCGGCCAGCTCCCGCGGGCGCTCGCGCAGGGGATGCAGGACCGCCTCCACCCGGCACGGGAAATCGATGGCGCCGCGCAGGTCCAGCCCGTGGAAGTCGCGGCGCCACACCCCGCGGAACTCGTCCACGTACTGTGCCGGCACGAGCCAGGTGCGCAGGCGCTCCGGCAGCACCCGCCCGCCGGGCTTCAGATTGCGTGCCGCGAAGGCCGTCACGCACTCGTGGATGAGCTCGTCAGTGCCGAAGTCGCCGATCAGCTCGTTGACGATCACGTCCACGGGCTCGTCCAGCTGCACTTCGCGAGCGTCGGCCTCGAGCACCCGAACCTGTCCTGCCAGGCCGTTGGCCTGCACCACCCGCCGGGCGAGCCACGCCACCCGCGGCCGGTTCTCCACCGCGTAGACCCGGGCGGCCCCGGCCCGGGCCGCCATCATGGCGAGCACGCCGGTGCCGGTGCCCAGGTCGGCCACCACCTGGCCCGGGCGGACCACCGCCTCGATGGCGGCGCGGTAGCGCCGCATCCGCGTCCCGTCCGCCAGCATGTCCTGGTAGATGAGCGCCGGGTGGTTCGTCTCGGTGAAGCCGGACGGATCGACGTCGGCGCTCACGGGGCCGACTCCACGCCCGGGGCGGCCGGTCCGGCCCGCACCGAACCGGCCTTGTCCGAACAGGGGTGCCCGCGACCGTCCCCCGGCGTGACGTAGGCCGGCGCGACGAGCGGCGTGGGCTTTGCGAGCGGCGCGGCTTTCCGGTACAAGCGGGGCCATTCCAGTCCGACGGAAACGCCCATGATCGACCTCGGCACCGTGACCCACGAACGATTCGATGCGTGCCGGGGGCAGCGCTTCCTGGCGGCGGACGCCGGTCCGGAGGCGGTGGAGCTGGTGCTGGCAGAGGTGCGGCCGCGGACGTCGTCCGATCCGCCGCAATCCGGACGCCAGGCGTTCTCCCTGACCTTCACCGGCCCCGCCGCGCCCCTGCTCGAGCAGCGGATGTACACCCTGCGCAACGAGACCCTGGGGGAGCTGACGATCTTCCTGGTGCCCGTCGGCGTCGATGGGGAGCGCATGCTCTACGAGGCCGTGTTCACCTGAGCGCGGCTCAGGCGGACGCCGTCGCCGGCGCGGGGGGCGTCCAGCGCATGCGCGTGTAGATCCCCTCCTCGCCGGCCTTCACGAAGCCCAGGCGCTCGTAGAGCCGCCGCGCCGGGTTGTGGTCCTCCACGTGCAGGGTGACGAAGCACCCGTCGCGGCGCGCCTCCTCGAGGAGCGCGCGCACCAGGGCGCCGCCGATGCCCCGACCCCGGTGCCCGGCCAGCAGGGCGATGTCCATCAGGCGGATCTCGCCGGCCAGCCGGGCGACGTAGAGGCGGCCCACGTCCTCGCCGTCGAGGACGATCACGTCCAGGCGCGCGTCCGGGTAGTGCTTCGTGTAGTGGGCGTGCTGGGCCTCGAACTGGAAGCGCAGGAACTCGGCCTTCTGCGCGTCGCTCCAGTCCGCGACCAGCGCCATCTCCTCGGCCCGGGACTCGGCGTAGACGCGGTGCAGGAAGGGGAGATCCCGATCCGTGATCGGCCGCAGGCGCACCCCAGCCGGGACGCCACGGAGTGACTCGCTCATGACCATGCAAGCTTAGCGCACCGCACGCGAGCCGGGGCCGGGACACGGCGTGTCGGGCCGGCACGAGCCGGCACCGGCGCACGGCGGCGTGCCCGGGATCAGCTCCGGGACGGGAAGATGCCTTGCATGGCGATGATGAAGTTGATGCCCAGGAACGGCTGCAGGTTGTTGTGGGGGTCGGAGCCGCCCGTTTCGGACAGGGTGCCGTCGGCCATGGCCCCGGTGGTGGTGGTGCTGGATCCGGCCCGGTACATGGTCGCGGTACCGATGCCCCGGGTGGCCGTGGGGTTGGCCACCTCGGCGTTGGCGAAGCCGTTCATGGTGTGGGCGTGGCTCGGCATCTGGGCCTCGGTGAGCGTCGCGGTCGCGTTGCCCCCGTTCTCGCCCAGGCGTCGCGAGCTCAGGCCGGGACCGTTGCCCGCGTGCATGGGCGCACGCCCCTGGAGGTTCGGCAGCGCCATGGTGGTACGCCCGTCGCCGCCGTAGGTGGTGCCGATGAGCGCGAACAGCGCCGTGTTCTGGGCGATGGGCACGAGCTGGCCGTTGCAGAGGGCCCAGTCCCGCGGCGCGAAATTGCCGGCGAAGATCCTGATCTCCGCGATGAAGGGGTCGGACATGGCTGTCTCCTCAGGTGCGCGACGGAAAGACGCCGACCAGCGCGACGATGAAGTAGATGCACAGGAAGGGCATCACGTTGTCGTGGGACTGGCTGCCGCCGGTGTTCTGGATCGCGCGCGCGTCCATGACCCGCAGCGGGCCTGCCGAGCCGTACAGCGACGGGCCCGACGAGGTCGCCGGCACCCGGCCGAGGGGGCTCGTGTCCTCCGCCGCGGCGCCGGCCGCGTTGAAGGCGTGGGTGTGGGCCGGGAGCTGGGGGGTGGTGACCGTGACCTGCTCCGAGCCGGCCTTCTCGCCCAGGTTGCGCCGGGTCAGGCCCGGGCCGGCGCTGTCCCCCGCGTGGACCGGGATGCGCCCGCGCAGGTCGGGCAGAGCGAAGGTGGTGCGCCCGTCGCCGCCGTAGATGGTGCCGAACAGGCTGAACAGGGCGTCGTTCTGGCTGACCGCGACGAGCTGGCCGTCGCAGAAGGCCCAGCCCCGGGGGGCGAAGTTGCCCGCGAACATGCGGATCTCGCCAAGGAAGGGTTCCGACATGGCCGATCTCCTGTCAGTTGCGGGACGGGAACAGCCCCTGCAGGGCGATGCAGAAGTTGAGCGCGAGGTAGGGCTGCATGTTGGGGTGCCCCTGGCCCGAGCCGGTGTTGCCCACCGAGGCGGGCGCCTGAGCCACCGGGGCGGTCAGCGCCGCGTAGGGGATGAGCGGGAAGCGCCCGCCGCCGGTCTTGGCGAGCAGGGCCCCGCTGGCGTTGGCGGTGGCGGCACTCTCGTCCGTCGCCTGGGCGCCGTGCCCGTGGCCCGGGATCTCGGTGACCGACAGGGAGTGGGTCTCCTCGCCGCTCTTCTCGCCGAGCCCCGCGGTGTGGCCGCCGTTGCTGCCCACGTGCACCGGGGTGCGCCCGCGAAGATCCGGCAAGGCGAAGGTGACGCGCCCGTCGCCGCCGTAGGTGGTGCCGAGCAGCGAGAACAGGGACTGGTTCTGGCTGATGGGCAGGATCTGCCCGTCGCAGAAGGCCCAGCCCCGGGGGGCGAAGTTGAAGCCGACGATCTTGACCTCGGCCAGGAAGGGTTCCGACATGGCGGCAGTCCTCCTCTCGGTGTTCCGTGCGTCCGGAGGCGGCGGGCGTGCCGCGTGCCTCCCCCTCGTACCTAGTGAATCTCAGGGCGCCGGCGGCGCGCACCGCCGAGCACCCCGGCGAGCCCCAGGGCCAGCAGCGCCGCGGTGGCGGGCGCCGGCACCTGCTGCTGCTGGAGCACGTCGAACTGGAAGGCTGCGGTTGCCAGCGCGCCGGCCCGGTCGGTGACCCGGCCCTCGAAGCTATGCAGGCCGAGGCCGAACTGGCTCACCAGGTCCGCGTTGCTCACGAGCTGGCTGCCGCCGGCGATGAGGCCCGTGAAGAAGCCGGTCTGGTCCACGGCGTCCACCAGTATCTGCACGTCCAGCAGCTCGAAGGCGGCGATGAGGCTGTTGACCGCCAGGTCCGGATCGTCGAATGCGAACTCGAACAGCAGGTCGGCGCCCTGGGGGGTGGCCGAGGCGGTGGTGATGACCGGCAGCGCGTTGCTGTAGGAGGCGCCGGTGCTGGCGGTGTCCGAGGCGCCGGCGAAATCGGTGACCGTGAAGTCCAGCACGCTGGTGTCGATGGTGGTGGTGAGCCCCGAGTCCTGGATGGTGACCAGCACGTCCTCGGTGGTGCCGAGCGGGTTGCCGCCCTGGGACCACTGGAAGGTGTGGGACTCGAAGCCCGGGATCAGCGCGTTGACCGCCAGATCCGGGTCGGCGACGCTGCCGTCGGCGAGCGCGGCCAGCGTGGCAGCGTCGTACACCAGCGGCGGCCCCGCGTTGGCCGTCGGCCCGGCGTTGGCGTAGCTCACGTCGGTGGTGTCGGTGGACGGGCCGAGCCCGGTCAGGTCCTCGGTGACCTCCACCTGCCACTGGACCACGTCGGTGGTGCGGGTGAGCCCCGAGTCCACGATGCCGACGGTCTTGTTCACGTTCTCCACCGTCCGCGGCGCGGTCACCGGGTTGTCGATGAGCGCCGGCAGGCCCGGGACGGGGATCACGTCCTGCTCGGTGCCGTCCGCGTCGGTGCCGCCCAGGGCGCCGCCGCCCGGCCCGGTCCAGGAATAGGTCACGAAGTCCTCCGCGTCGGTGCGCGCGTTGCCCAGGTTGTTGTTCTGGGAGCTGGCGTCCGTGGTCCGGGTGAGGTTGCCCGCGTCGTAGACGATGTTCGCGCCCGCCTCGGCCACCACGTCCTGGGCGAGGACCACCGCCCGGGAGCCGGGCGGGTCGTCCGGCCGCAGCGTGGTGCTGATGGCCGGGTCGAAGGTGGCGTCGAAGACGCGGGCACCGAAGGTGGCGGTGCGCTCGATCACCCCTCCCCCGATGTCCACGGCCGCCACCTCGGTCAGCAGCGACCCGAAGATGGGCTGAAACGGCACCGGGAAGTCGCCCTCGAACTCGAAGCCCACGAAGTCCGGCGCCCCGGGCGCCGACAGGCCCGGATCGGTCACGGGCGGGAGGTTGTTGGGGTCGCCCGGGTTGGAGGTCTGGACCGCGGTGAACAGGATCTGGGGCGTGTCGTTGTTGAAGCCCGGAAAGGACAGGTGGTTGAGCTCGTTCTGGGAGTACACGAAGGGCGTCGCCGTGTCGAAGCCCTCCATGGGGATCAGCAGCTCGAAGCCGTTGCCGTTGCCGACGAGGCCCCCCTGGCCGGTGAACGGGTCCGCCGGCGCCACGCGGGTCGCCAGATCGATGACCCGGAAGTCGAGTCCGTTGATGGTGCGGATGGCGGCCGGCGTCGCCGCGGCGTCGTAGGTGGTGCGCATCACGAACTTGTTGCCCAGGTTCATCTGCGCCGATGCGTTGCCACTCCCCGGGTTGCCGGAGTAGGTGCCGACCTGGGTGATGGTCACGGGCACCGCCGCGACGGGCGCGGCGAGCAGGGTGGCCACGAGGCCGAGCGCGAGGCGCGTGAGAGCACGTGGCTTGGGCTGGGTCATGTTCATTCCTCTGCTGCTGCCGGCATTCGGTGGTCGCGGGTGCATCCGGGCGCAAGCGGGGCGTGGATCCCGCGGGCTTGCCTCGACGGTGCGCCTGGGCGGACTAGACGATGATGCAGAACTCCGCATGCAGGTAGTCGGCGCCGGCCTCGCGGGTTCCGGGTATGACGAAGATGTCCGTGGCACGCCCCGTCGGGTCGGTCATGCGATAGATCCCTTCCGCCATCGCCGCGCCCGGCTCGCCCTGGAACAGGAGCGAGAACTGATCGAGCCGCGGGTGGCGGGGTCCGTCCCGTACCGCGGACAGCCGTGCGCTCGCGCTGGCGCCGGACAGGGGGTCCACGAACCGGAACGTTCCGTCCACGAGGGCGCGGAAGTGCTCGCTGAGCAGCGTGCCGTCGCCGGCCGGGCCGGCTGGCAGGTCTCGGGGCCCGGCGAGCAGCGTTGCAGGCAGGAGGCCCGCCGCGACGCCGGCGGTACCGGTGAGCAGGAAGTCGCGCCTCTTGGTCATCGTATCTCCTTGCGTGGCCACCCGGGCCACCTGGCATGCGAGCCTCGTCATTCCCACGCGCTGAATCTGAAGATTCTGCGCATCTGCACGCGCGCGGATGCCACATGCAGGGCACATCCGCCGCGGCAGGATTTGCCATGCATTTTTCGATCCGCATTGCCGGAATGCCGGGCGATCAAGGAGTTGACAGGACGCAGCCGGGTTGCCGCGGATGATGTGTAAAGAATCTCGACAACGCGGCATCCGCGGGCGTGGGCGGACGTCGGGAACAGGGTTCGCGATGTTCCGGCGCGAACCTCATCGTCGACGGGAGTCGGAGAGCCCAGTGAATCGGCAGCGCGGCTGTTGCCCGGCCTGGCGCGGTTGCGCTAGCGTCACCGGCACATCCGGGTCGGTGACGCGATGTGAGACGCCGAAGGCAACGGTACGGCCGATCCGCGCGGGCCGCGGCCATCGGCTGCGCGGCCATGCTCCTCGCTGCCGCGGCGACAGTTGCACTCGCGGCCGACGCGCGGACCATCCCGTCCCGCATCCAGGTCGCCGTGCACGAGGGCCGCGTGACCCTGGAGGTGGTGGACGCCCCGGCCGGGGAGGTGGTGGCCGCGATCGCCGAGCACGCCGGATTCACGGTGCGCGGCGCCCGCGCCCTGGAGCGCACCATCACCCAGTCGTTCTCGGGCGAGCCGGTGGCGCGCGCGGTGCGCCGCGTGCTGGGTTCGACCTCGGTGGTCATGATCCACGGACCCGGCCCGGACGCGGCGCTGCGGGAGGTCTGGATCTACGGGCCCGGCGGCGCAGCGCCTGTTGCCGTCGCCACGGCGCGACCGGCAACGGTGCCGCAGCCGCAGCCCGTTGCGGATCCCCGGATCGAGGAGCTGCGCGATCAGCTCAGGCAGGAAGACGAGATGGAGCGGCGTCGCTTCGCCGTGCTGCGGCTGGCGCAACTGCAGGGCGAGGGCGTGGTGCCGGCGCTGGCCGAGGGCATGGCGGACAGCCACCCGGAGGTGCGCATGGAGGTGGCCCGCGCGCTGTCGACGCGGGAGGGCGAGCTCGCGGTCATGACCCTGGGACAGGCCGTGTTCGGCGATGGGGACGACCGGGTGCGGATCACCGCCGTGCAGGCCCTGGGGCAGGTGGGCGGCGAGGCGGCGCGGGCAATCCTGGAGGAGGTCGCGGCGAAGGACCCGGCGCCCTCGGTTCGCGATTCGGCGCAGGCCACGCTGCGCCAGCTGCCGTGAGCGGGGCGTGACCGTCGACGACGTGCAGGCCACCCGACGTGCCCGTGAAACGAGCCGGAGCGCGGGGTGGCGTGGGCGCCGGGGCGCGCGAGCCGCCCTCGCCCTGCTCCTCGCCGGCCTGGCGCCCGCCGTCGCGGGCGCGCAGACCACCGGGCCGGCGCCGATCCTCCCCGACGCCCTCCGGTGGTTCAGCCCGCCCGGCAACCCGTCCCTGCGCGGCGCGTGGATGCTCGGCGGCGACGGTCAGCCGGGCCCCTACGTCCTGCGCGTGGCCATCGCCGCCGGTGGGCGCATCCCGCCCCACACCCACCCGGACACGCGCCACACCACGGTGCTCTCGGGCAGCGTGCTGGTGGGCTTCGGCGAGACCTTCGACGAGTCGGCCATGGTGGCGGTGCCGGCCGGCGCGGTGTACGTGGCGCCGGCCGGGGTGGCGCATTATCTCTGGGCCCGGGACGGCGACGCGGTGTACCAGGAGTCGGGGAACGGGCCGACCGCCACCGCGTTCGTGGCACGCTGAGGGGTCGGTGAGACACGGCGCGATCGGTTTGACCGGGCCCCTCCGGTCACGAGGGCGGCCCGAGGACGCGGCCCCCGTCCAGTGACCCGGAAGGGCGCGACGGCGGCACCTGTTCGCCGGGGGCGTGTGGCACGCCCGGGTCACCCGGCCCGCAGGTCCACCCCCGAGCGCAGGCGCTGCGCGATCTCCGCGGCGGTGCCCGGGCGCGAGAGGTAGAACCCCTGGCCCTCGTCGCAGCCGCGCTCGCTCACGTAGTCCACCTGGGCGCGGGTCTCCAGGCCCTCGGCGACGACGCCCAGCGACAGGCTCTGGGCCATGGCGAGCACCGCCTTGACGATGGCCGTGCTCTCCCGGTTGCTGCCCAGATCGTTGACGAAGCTCTTGTCGATCTTCACCCGGTCCACGGGGAAGCGCTTGAGGAAGCTGAGCGACGAGTAGCCGGTGCCGAAGTCGTCCACCGCGACGGTGACGCCCAGGGCCTTGAGCGCACGCAGCGCCTCGGCATTGCGCTCCACGTCGTGCACCATCACCGACTCGGTGATCTCCACCTCCAGCAGCGCCGGGTCCAGCCCGGTCTCGTCCAGCACCCGGCGCACCAGGCGAGGCACGTCCTGGTGGGCGATCTGGCGCGGCGAGAGGTTCACCGAGCAGCGGATCCCGCCGAGCCCCGACTCCTGCCACTCGCGGGTCTGCCGGCAGGCGCGCAGCAGCACCCACTCCCCCAGCGTCACGATGAGCCCCGATTCCTCCGCCACCGAGACGAACTCCTCCGGGCCGACCCGGCCGTAGTCCGCCGAGTTCCAGCGCAGCAGCGCCTCGCTGCCGGCGATCCGGCCGTCGCTCAGGCGCACGATGGGCTGGAAGTGGAGCTCGAGCCCGTCGCCGCCGTCCTCCAGCGCGCGGCGCAGCGCCCGCTCGAGCCCGGCGCGCCGGCGCAGCACCCGGTTCAGGTCCTCGGAGTAGAAGCGCACGGTGTTGCGCCCGGATTCCTTGGCCCGGTACATGGCCGCATCGGCGTTGCGCAGCAGGTCCTCCACGCTGGTGGCATCCCGGGGGAACACGCTGACGCCCACGCTGGCGGTCATGAACAGATCCTGGCCGTCCACGTTGATGGGCCGGGCAACCGCCTCGCGCAGACGGCGTGCCAGCGCGGTGACGTCGGCGGGGTCGTGCAGGTCGTCGATGATGACCACGAACTCGTCGCCGCCGATGCGCGCCACCGTGTCCTGCTCGCGAGCGACCTCGCGCAGCCGCGTGGCCATGGCGATGAGGAGCTGATCGCCGAAGTCGTGACCGAAGCTGTCGTTGACGGACTTGAAACGATCCAGGTCGATGAACACCACCGCGAGCCGGCTGTCGCCGCGGCGTGCCCGGGCGATCCCGGTGCCCAGCCGGTCGCGCAGCAGCGTGCGGTTGGGCAGGTCGGTGAGCGCATCGTGGCTCGCCTGGTAGCTCACCTGGCGCGCGAGCTCGCGCGCCTCGCTGACGTCGCGGATGGCCAGCACCCAGCCGAAGGGTCGGCCGGCACCGTCCACCACGCGTGACACCGTCAGGTCGACGCCGCGCGCCGTGCCGTCGCGGGCGACCAGATCCAGGTGCCCGTCGATGGGCACCGGCTCGTGCCCGCGCATCGCCGCGGCGACGCGCCTGATTGCGTTCTCGCCACTGTCCGCGTCCACCAGGCGCAGCACCTCGCCCACCGTCTTGCCCACGGCGCTGGCGGCGCTGCAGCCCGCCATGGCTTCCGCCACCGGATTCAGGTAGGTGATGCGGCCCTCGCTGTCCGTGGTGACCACGCCGTCGCCGATGGAGCGAAGCGTCGCCGCCGCCTGGCGACGGCCTTCGGCCAGCGCCGCACGGGTGCTGTCCGCCCGCCGCCAGGCCCACAGACCGAAGCCCAGGGCGTTGCCCGCCACCGCGCCCAGCGGCGCCCACCACACCCCGGCGATGCCGAGCAATGCACCGCTGAGCGCGAACGGCGCGGTCACCGCCGCCGCCGCCACCACGGCGCACCGCCGCCATCCGGAATAGGGGTACAGCGTCACCGGCAGCAGCACGCAGGCCACCGCCAGGAGCATGGCGGTCACGTTGCCCGCGGGCAC
This sequence comes from Gammaproteobacteria bacterium, assembly GCA_041593595.1. GTDB lineage: Bacteria > Pseudomonadota > Gammaproteobacteria > HK1 > HK1 > JBFHNV01. The sequence continues at coordinate 6,379 of JBFHNV010000123.1, read as the reverse complement.
GATGAGGGTGTCGTCGGTGACACCGCGGTAGACGTTGGCCAGCACCTCCACCCCGGACATGGGCAGGGACCGCGCCGACACGGGGGTGGCCAGGGCGTCGCCCAGCCCGGTGGCGGTCGCCCCCACGAGCACCACGCGCCCGCGCAGCAGGCTGTCGGGCACGCGGCCCTCGAGCACGTCCGAGTAGGACAGCCTGGGGAATCGCCCCGGTGGGCCCAGGTAGGGAATGAGCACGGGATCCTCGCGCACCCAGTGGTAGCTCGGCGACGGCGTCGGGTCGGTGGCGCCGCTGGCGGTCGTGGTGGCACCGCCCGCCAGGCGCGCCAGGGCCACGGCGAAGCTGGGCCACCGCGGCGCACCCAGCCCGGCCTGGAGGAAGGTGCTGCGCACCAGGCCGTCCGCGTCCACCTCCAGGTCCACGTGGCCCAGGGCCGCCGCGGCGGCGGCGATGTCCGGCACCGACAGGGTCTCCCGCATGGGCCCGCCGAGCCGCTCGCTCTCGGCGAGCACCGGCAGCACCACCCGGCCGTTGGCGGCGATGGCCGCCGCCAGTCGCCGATCGGCGCCGGGATCCGGGTCCGGCTCGGCGAACAGCAGATCCATCCCGATGGCGCGGGCGTCCAACCGGGTGAGGCGCTCCAGCATGCGCGCGTGCACCTGGCGCGGCCACGGCCAGCGGCCCAGCCGCGCGAGGCTTCGCTCGTCGATGGCGATGATGACGGGCCCGGGCGGCTCCGCGTCGCGGGTCATCGTCGGCAACAGCCAGTCGTACACCGCGCGGTCCCACCGCCACAGCACCTCCGAGGCAGTGAGCGCGGCCGCCGTGGCGACGGCCAGCGCCATCACCAGCAGCCGGTCGGCGGTCTTGGGTGCGTGGCGCGGGATCACAGCAGCAGGATCAGCAGCGGGACCACCAGCAGCCACCAGGGATCCTCCCGGGGCGCCTCGATGCGTTGCGGTGTGCCGAAGGGTCCCCGGTAGCCATCGGTGTCGACGATGCGCACCCGGAACCAGACGTCGTTCTCCGGGGTGGGGATGACGAGCTGGGGCTCGCTGACGCGCTCGGTGCGGACGTCGCCGCCGAAGTCCTCCGTCGACGCCAGCTCCACCTCGTAGGTCTGTCCCGACTCGCCCGGCAGCCAGCGCAGCAGCACGTCGTTCTCGCCCACCCGGGGGTCGGCTCCGCCGGGCGCCGGCGGCGACGGGCGCACGGTGAACTGCACCACGTCGCCGTAGGGTCCCTGCTCGCCCGCGGCATCCACGGAGGCCACCCGCCAGTGCCACACACCGGGGGCCAGATCCTCGTCGAGCTCCAGGCGGGTGCCCTCGACCCCCGTTCGGTCCAGCCGCAGCAGCGTGAAGGCCGCGTCCGAAGCCAGCTGCACGTGGTAGGCGACGGCATCGGCGGGCTCGGTCCAGCGCAGCACGGGGCGCGTGACGCGAACGATCTGGTCCGGGCGTGGCTCCAGGGTGGCCGGCGGCTCGGGGCGGGCATCCAGGGTGAAGGTCCGGCGGGCGTCCAGCCCTTCCAGGCCCAGGTCGTCCAGCGCACGCACCCGCAGCTCGTAGCGCCCGTCCGGCAGATCCGGAAGCTGCACGGCAGGCACCTGGGACGGCACGTCCAGCAGCAGGGTGGGGACCGCTTCGGTGGTGGCGATCTGGACGCGGTAGCCGGATGCGCCTGGCTGCACGGCCCAGCGCAGGCGGCGCTCGCGGCGCTCGACCCGCTCCGGCACACCTCCCAGGTCCGGCGCCGGCAGCAGCGCTCGCGGCGGCTCCGGCGGCTGGCCCGCGCGCACGCGGGTGCCGGTACCGGCGGGGAGATCCACGCTGGCCACGCTGCTCGCCACCCGCACGCCGCCGGCCAGCACCTCGGCGCGGGCCACGTCGGCCTCGCCGCTGACCCGGAAACGGGTACCGCGCACCAGCGCCGAGGCCGACGGGGTGGTGATCTCGAGCCGGTTGCGGGGCTCGGGAGGCACGTCCAGCTCCACCCGCCCGCGCTGCACCCGGGCGCGGGTGTCCACCATGGCCGCTCTGCCGTAAAGCCCCAGGTCGTCCATGCGCACCTCGGTGTCCGGCCGTATCAGCATGGTGCTGCCGTCGGCGAAGCGCAGCACCACGCTCGAGCCCTCGCCGGTGATCAGCCGCGCGCCCGGGGGGATCGCCGCGCCCACTGCCACCGCGGCCTCGGCGCCGCCCGCAGTCGCCACCCGCGAGTCCCCCGACGCCGCCACCACCACCGCCGGCGCCGGCTGCACCCGCAGCCACCGGACCGGGAAGCGGATGCGCGTGCCCGGGCGCATGCGGCGCGGATCGGGGACCGGGTTCAGGGCCCGGAACGCCGCCCAGTGGCGCATGCTCACCAGGTACTCCTGGGCCAGGACCCACAGGTTGTCGCCCGCCCGGGCGGTGTAGGTCCACTCCTGGGCGCGCACCGGCGACGCCAGCAGCGCGAGCGCCAGCAGCGCGGTGATGGCGCCACCCCGCCTGGCGTGAATGCGTCCTGCACGACCTCCTGCCACGGGGTGGCGGATCTCCCGGCCTCGCGTGGCGCCAATCCTGCCATGAGCCACGTCCCGCGTCGCCGGCGTCCGGTTCGCAGGAACCGGAATCCCCCGTGGACGGGCGAGGCGCAGGAAAGGCGCACTACAGGAACCGACAGCGCTGGCCGATAAGACTCCCGTTCGGGCACGCGGAGTGCCGTGCGGGCACGGGTACCCGCAGGCGAACAGCCCGGGCAGGAGTCAGCTCCCTTGCACATGCGCGAATCCTCGTCGCCACGCTTTCTCGCCCCTGCCATGGTTCCCATGGTGGAGCGCTTCGCCGAGCGCATCCGGATGGACGCGGAGCTCGACCGGCTGGTCCTGCCGTCGGTGCCCGACGCGGTCCTGGCGGCGCGCAAGGTCGTGCGCGATCCGGACGCCGATCTGGACGACGTCGCGCGCGCCATTGCCCGCGATCCCGCCCTCGCCGCCCGCGTGCTGCGGGTCGCGAACAGCCCCGCGTTCGCGGGGGTAAGCGCCTGCAGCACCCTGCAGGCGGCGGTGGTCCGGCTCGGCGGCGCCGTGATCGAGAACGTGATGCTGATGCTGGCGGTGGCGAGGGTCTTCAGCGTCGGACGCCGCGCCGCGATCCAGCCGCACCTGTCACGTCTCTGGGCGCACAGCGCGCGGGTCGCGGGGCTCAGCGATGCCCTCGTCGACGAGGCGCCGCACCTGCAGCGCGACGTCGCCGTGCTCACCGGGATGGTGCACGGCATCGGCGCGGTCCCGCTGCTGGTCAAGGCCCAGGAGTTCCCCACCCTGTTCGGCAATCCGGTGCTGCTCGAGCACCTCCTGGAGAGGCTGCAGGCGCCGCTCGGCAAGGTGGTGCTGGAGCGCTGGAACGCCCCTGCCGAGCTGATCGAGGCCGTGGTGGTCCAGGCGGACCGCACGCGCGACCTGCCGGGTCCCGCCGATTACGGCGATGTGATCCTGGTCGCGAGCCTCGTGAGCCGGATGGATCCGGCCGCACCCGACGCAACCTGCTGGTCGTTGCCGGCCTGCCGCAAGTTCGCACTGGACGCCTCCGACCTGCCCGAGCTGCTCGCCCGCGCGGCAGAGCGCGAAGCGGCCCTCAGCGCGAGCGTCGCCGGCGACTGAGCGCCGCCCTGCTCCTCGGGCCGACGCCCGCGCCCGGTCCCTGGGCTCGACGCGGTCGCCCCCCCGGAGGTCCGCAGCTCCAGGGCACGCAGGACACGCCCGGCATCCACCGGTACCCTGTCCGCCAGACCCTGAGGCCGCATGGTGCCCTGGCTGCCCCTGGAATCCGGGGGTCCGGGCCGCGCGCCGGCGAGACGTCGCGGGGCGTGAGGGCACCGCCATCGCCGGCCCGGCAGGGGCTTGGAATCAGCACCCACTTCGTTTAACGATCACCCCCGGACCCACTGGTCTCGCCCACCCGCGCGGGGCTCGGGCACCGGCACGGGAGAGAGTAATGGCGTACCAGGTCCGTCGCATCGACTACTTCTACATCACCGTTCACGATTCCCCGGAGATCGGCTACGAGGTGCTCGCCGAGCTCGCGGAGCTCGGGGTGAACCTGGTGGCCATCACCGCGATCCCCTTCGGACCCGTGCGCACCCAGCTCACGGTGTTTCCCGACGACACCGCCCGCATGCGCCGCGCCGCCGAGCAGGCGAACGTGGTGCTCGACGGCCCGCACCCGGCGGTGCTGGTGCAGGGCGACGACGAGGTGGGGGCGCTCGCCCGCATCCATCGCCGCTTGCACGACGCGAACGTGCACGTGTTCGCCTCCACCGGCGTCGCCGACGGGCAGGGCCGCTACGGCTACGTCATCTACGTGCGCCCCGAGGAGGCCGACCGGGCCGCCAAGGCGCTCATCGACTGACGCCGGCTGCGAAGGCCGGGAGCACCGGCGCGATAGCCCGCGGGCGCGGCCCCGGTGCGGGGCCGCGCCCGCTGCACGGGAAATCTCCGGGCCCGCGCCGTCAGTCGAGCGGACCGGACATCATCGGCGAGTCCTTCGAGTTCTTCGTGCCCGCGTTGGGGGTGCCCAGGTACGGAAACACCCGGTTGTAGAGCTGGTCGTTCGCGTTCACGTTGTCGCCGACCTTGGTGATGGTGGTGAAGCTCGGGCCGCTGGCCAGCGCCGTCAACGCGATGTCGATGACGTCGTCGCCGATGCGTCGGCCGTTGGGCCAGCCGCTGGGAATCCCGCCAGTGATGTCATCATCGAAGAAGCTCAGCCGGCGGAACCTCGAGTCGCCCGGCAGCGGCACCGGATCCGTGCTGGTGAGCACCCGCAGCACGTCCGGGATGAAGATGCCCACCAGGTCGCTGCGCCCGGTCTCGACGATGCTGGTGCCGAAGGTGTCGTTGATGAGGACCGCGAGCTCGGGGTTCAAGGCGTAGGTGGCGAACCGCGTCAGGTCGTCCGTCGGCGACTTGCGGTTGTAGTTGTCCTTGTCGGCGAGGGCCACGAAGGCCTCGTTGAACACCGGGTTGCCCATGCGGTTCACCTGCACGAAGGGGCCCGCGTTCACGGGATCGCCGTTCGCCTTGCGCAGGGTGATCCGGGGCCGGCTGACCGAGGCGTACACCCCCACCAGGGGGAACCCGGGTACCTGGTTCAGGGAACTCGTCGGGATCTGCAGCCCGTAGGCGAGCACGTTGAACCCCTTGAAGCCGTCCACCCCGCCGCCGTCCTGGCCCAGGCCGTCCGAGGTATCCCCGTTGTTGTCCAGGATGCGCTGGTCGAGCAGGTCGAAGATGCCGGGGATGTCGGCGTAGAAGCCGTCCTCGCGGGGGCCGGCGAAGGCGGTGACGTCGCCGTTCAGGTCCCGGATCGCCTGCTTGGTGTAGTCGTCCAGCTCGGCGAAGGTGGTGGCGCCGGACCGTGCCCGGCCGGTGGTCGGGTCGTTGTACTTCGGCGTCGTTCGCAGGCCCACGTTGGGTGGCGCGACCGGAATGTTGATGCCGATGACCTCCTTGCCGCCCGTGAGCGGATTGGTGACGGTCACCGAGTAGGTCTGCGTGAAGTTCTGCCGGGCGTCCCCGATGTCCTGGATGGGGCCGACCTCGGTGCCGAGACCGTACGACAGGAGGGTGTTGCGGTTCTTGAGCCCCGGTGTGCGCGTGGGGTTGACGTCGCTGAACCGGAAGTCGTAGCGCAGCGCCTCCTCGCCGTTGACCGGGTCGGTGATGTGGATGCTGTACAGGGCATCGTCCGCGAAGCGGTCGTAGTGGGGGCCGTCTCCCGGCTCGGAGAAGGGGCGCACCTGCACCAGCACGTTGAGCACCTTCTCGTTCGGATCGTCGTAGCGGGTGCCCATGAAGGCGTACACGTCGGTGATGTTCGCCTGGGGGTCCTGCTTGATCAGCGGCGCGTCGCTGTGGCTCGCGGCGTGGGTGCCCGGCGGCACGCCGATCAGGGCGCCGGCGGCGAGAGCGCCGATCAGGGTCTTCATGCGTGTCATCTCGGTATCTCCTCAGTTGCGATGGTGGGCACGCCCGCGCCGCGGGACGGCCAGCAGCGGCAGCAGCCCCGTCAGGAGCAGTGCCGGCAGCGCCGGCTCGGCGACAGCGGCCTGCGCGGGCGTGAGCCGGATCTCCCCGTCGACCAGGTCCCCCAGGGTCGTAATCGCCATCACGGTGGTGAAGAAGCCGTCTCCGATGCCGGTGAGGCTGTCGAACTCGAACGGACCCACCACGCTGCCCGGCAGGAAAAACGCGGTGTCCGCGAGCAGGTCCAGAAAGCCCAGGACGTCGTCGTAGCTCGTGACGAAGCCCGGCGGCCCGGTGAGCGAGGCGCCGATCAGCGGATCCCCGAACGGGGCGTCGAGCGTGATGATGGCGAGCTCGTCCGCGGTGTCGTT
>JBFHNV010000122.1:0-18292 GCA_041593595.1 Gammaproteobacteria bacterium | reverse complement strand
TGCGCCCGGGCTCATCTGTCGGAACTCTTTACACATTCTCGTCGCTCGCGCCCGGCGGTGGTCCTAAGCGGTTGATTTCTGGCGAATGGCACGAAATATGCAACATTCGTGAACGGGTTGTGCGTGGTGACGCCCATGCGAAGACTCGCGATGTCATTGTTGCTCGCGGCGCTCTCGGTCCCGCTGGCGGGCCAGGCCGATCTTCTGGCCCCGAAGTTCTCCGTCGACCCGGCGTCCCCTTCCATCGACGGCGCCATTACGCCCGACGACGTGCTCGTGCCCGGTCCGGCGGTGTTCATCGAGGGAACCGACCTCGGGCTGGTGGACGATTTCTTCAGCGGCCTGTTCGACAACCTGAACGCGCTGTCCTTCGGCAAGGACCCCATCCGCACCCCGCTGTTCTTCTCCGTGGACAGGGTCGCGGTGGGGATGCCAGACACCGACGTGTTCTCCGAAGCCGCGCCGGCCTCCGAGGAAGCCGCGGGAGACGTGTATCGGTCGCTGCCTCCGGTTGTCGACAACGCGCTCGTCATCGACGAGGAAGATCTGGGGCTCGTCCCCGGCTTTTTCGGGGACGACCTGGATGCGCTGTCGCTCGACGGGGTGCCCACGCCGTTCGTCTACTTCTCCGTCGACTTCCTGTCGCTTTCCGCCGATCCCACCGACATCCTCGTGAGCGACGGAAGCGGTGGGTTCAGCGTATGCGCGGACGGCGAGACCGCCATCGGACTCGACGCGGCAGACGACATCGACGCGTTGGTGCTGCTGGACCGCGACCTTGACGGTGAGTGCGATCCCCTCGTCGACCTCGCCCTGTTCTCACTCAGCACCTTCTCGCCGAGCACGTTCACCGGCGGTGCCGGTCCCTGGTCGCCGGCCGATGTGCTGATCACGGACTTCAGCGGTAGCTTCAGCCTGTTTGCCTCGGCCGCTTCACTGGGGCTGCGTGACGACGACGAGCTGGACGCCCTCGATACCATCCCCGAGCCTGCCAGCGGGCTGCTCGCCGCCGCCGGCCTGGTGGCCGTCGGCGTGGCCCGTCGGCGGCGGTGGACCCGGAAACGCTGAGGCTCCAGGCGCAGGAACACGTCCCCAGCCGAGGTCGTGCGCGGGGAACGGGGGTGATGCGCTGACCGCAATCAGGTCGCCTTCCCGAGTCGAGAGGGGCAGACCGATGATGAAATTTCTCACGCTCTCCGTGCTCGCCACGGCAGGACTTCTCGGAACGATGAGCGCCGGTGTGCTTGTCCCGACGAATGCGCACGGCGACACGGCAGTCACGAGTCCGACGGCGCTCGCCAACCGGAACGACGAAGGGATACCGTTCGTCCGCGCCAAATGCTCGCTCACGGTCAACAAGGACAAGACCCTGTCCGTGGAGTGTGAGTTCGACAGCCGGGATCCGAGTCAGGAGCGGAAGTTCCTGTTCTGCATCATGATTGACCTGAAGGAGGGCAAGAAAGGTGGCGTCCCGGGGATCGAGTCCAAAACGTTCAGCGTCGTGCGCCGGCAGGAAGGCGGAGTGGACAAGCTCAAGTGCGTGGATTTCCCGACCGTGCCGGTGGCACCGCCGCCCAATTCCCCGTCGAGCTGGCACTTCGGCTGCCAGGTGGTCACGGTCGGACCAGGTCAGAAAGTCACCAAGCGCTTCACGAGCGCCGGGGCATACACTCCGCCGGAAGGGGTCGCACCGAGCGCACGCGATTTCGAGGTGGCCTACGCCGACATCATCGACCTGATGAACACGGACCTGGTGTTCGACGCCGAGTCGTGCGAACGGACGAACCGCCAGCGTGGCTTCGTCTCGCCGACTCCGATGAGGAGAGAAGGAAACTTCGTGTTCGCCACGTGGGTCATGCAAAAGCAGCCGTTCGAGGATCCTCATGTGCGCTACCAATCCATGGATGCCCCGGTGGCGGACCCGTGCAGCGTCGGATCGGGCGACTCGACGGCCTTTTGCGGTACCTCTCCGCCTGCACAGGGGTCCCGTAGCGGCCTGTTCTTCAAGGATGACCTGCCCGAGAACCGTGTCTTTCGCTGGGCGTCCTCGGACGCCATTCTCGGCGAAATCGACACCGGCTTTGTTGCTGCCACCCGTTGGAGCCTCTTCGGCGCGAATCCGCCGCGGCTCGTGTTCGTCGGCGGCGGCGACGGCGCGACGTTCTTCGGCAATGTCTTGCTCGGACGCTATGGTCGCGCGGTCGTCGACGTCGTCAGGGGCGCGAGACGCGTCAGGTATCTGCTGAAGGCAGTCAAGCAGTACGTCCCGTTCGACGAGACGCCATGCGTTCCCAGTGGTTTCGAGGCAAGCGTTCCGGAGCTGCCGATCTGTCCCCTGGGGACGGGCCCCGTCCCACCGGTACACGCCGATCTCAATCTGTTCTGGTACGAGAGCATGGAAGCGCCACCGGGTACGGTTTTCCCGGCCGTCCTCGATCTGGCGCTGGCGGGGGATACGACCGGAGTCGACATCGTCACGGTTCCGGAACCGCTGACGGAGTTCGACATCCCTGCTGCACAGGAGCCCATCGGTCGACTGAGCGCCTGTTCGAGCCACGATGTGCTCACGTGTGCCGTGCCCGACGTCGAGGAAGGACGTCAGGTGGAGGTCGTGGTCAACGTCGACAGCGCCGTGACCGGCGAGCCGCTGTTCTTCCAGACCGGTCAGTTCATCCAGGACACTTCGCCACCGAACGTGGTGTCTCATTCGACGACGTTCGATGTGGACAATCGCCTGGTCGTGGATGTCGTTGCCACCGACGAGACGACCTCGCCAATCCACGCCGACTTCTGGTTCTCGACCGATGACGGGCTGATCTGGGACTTCGTTCCGTTGTCCGCGGCCACGAGCGTTCTCGAGGAGCCTTCGACCCAGGCGTTCCATGGTGTCGTCGGGCCGTTCGCGAGCGGGGCGGCCATCCGGTACTTCCTGTCTGTCCAGGACGCGGTCTTCAACGTTACGTACTTCGGCGTGGGGAAGATCCCGCCGTGACGGATTGAGGGCGCAGGGACGCCGGTAGCGTTTGGCCACATGCCATCTCTGGGGCGGCCCTGCACCGCCTGGCCCGTGGCACGCACGTTCAATCCACGTACAGCTCGCCCCTCAGCACGGTTTCGCCGCCAATGGAAACCTCGATGGTCTGACCGGACGCGAGACCCGGAATCGCGCCCGCGTCCCTGGATGATTCGTCGAAGCGACCGCTGCCGCCTCGCGTCACGATCCGGGCGATCTCGATGCCGTCGGCCATGACCACGGCGTCGGTGCCGTCGGGCACCTTCAGATTCCTGATCGAAACCTCGAGACGTTCCGTCCCGTCCCCGTACGTCTTTCGCTCGACCTTACCGCTCGGTCTGGAGAACAGGCCGCTTCCGGTTGCCACCAGCCTGGCCTCGAGCTCGAGCTTCACGGTTCGCACGGTCATGCGTATGGGCACCTTCGAGCTATGGCGACGGGCAGGGGTCAGGTGTGACTTTCGGACGATCAGGAGCTGTCCGGTCGTCAGACTCTACCGCCGGGATCACTCCGGGAGATCCATTGCAGGGGCCTGACCGTGGGACCGAGAGTACGGCACGATGCGTTGCCGGAGACGCGCTGCGACGGCATTCTTGCCTCGACGGACACCCGGGATCGACGTCATGGCTGCACCTGCAGATCTGGAACGCTTCAGCGCCGCTTCCGATGCCACCGGCACCAGCACCCGGATCGGACTGGGGCGGCCGGCATCGCGGCCTACGAGATCCACAAGTTCGAGCAGCAGCGCAGCGAGATCTACATCTACGACCTGGCGGTCGCCGCGGCGCACCGGCGCCAGGGTGTCGCGACGGCTCCGATCCAGGAGCTGAGAGCGGTGGCGGCGGCGCGAGGAGCGTACGTCATCTTCGTGCAGGCGGATGCAGGCGACGCGCCTGCCATCGCGCTCTACGGCACGCTGGGGAGGCGCGAGGACGTGCTGCACTTCGACATCGAGGTCGCCCGGGAGACGGGTCGATGAGTGCCCAGCGCGAAGGTGCCAGGGGCGCCCGGGCGCACGCCTGCCGGCGCGTCGACGAGCGCACCCCCGCGACGGCCCTCGAGTTCCGCCCGTTGACCCCGAGCCTCATGGACGACTTGGGCGAGGTGCTTCGCGGTGGCTGGGGACGCGGGTGCTGGTGCATGCATCCCCGGCTGAGCGACGCGCAGTCCCGTGCCCTGCCGGGTGCGGGATCGTCGAGCCGGCGCCGACGCGAGGAGATGACGGCGCTCGCCCGCCGTCGTCGGGCGCCGGGCCTGCTGGCCTACCGGGACGGGGAGCCGGTGGGGTGGGTCGCCGTGGCGCCGCGCCACGAGTTCACCCGCATCGAGTCTTCGCGCGCGACGCCGCGGGTGGACGACGTGGACGTCTGGGTCATTCCCTGCGTCACCGTGCGCAAGGCCGATCGCGGCCGGGGGATCGCCGTCGCGCTGATCCGCGCCGCCGTGGCGTACGCGGCAGGGCACGGCGCCGCCACGGTCGAGGCCTACCCCCGTGCCGGCGACGCGCGCACCGGCGACGACAACGCCTATTTCGGCACCGAGCCCATGTTCCGGCGCGCCGGGTTCCGGGTCGTGCGCGGCCCACTGGAGCGCCGCCCACGCAACTGGATCGCGCGCCTCGCCATGCGTACCGACACCGCCGGGTAAGGTGTGGCCACGGCCACCGGAGGAGAACCAGGCGATGGCGGATTCCGTGTTCGAGGGCGGCTGCCTGTGCGGCGCCGTGCGCTACCGGTCCACCGCGGCGCCCCTGCGGTGCGTGATCTGCCACTGCGCCGACTGCCGCCGCCATTCGGGGGCGCCCTGCCTCGGCTTCGTGCACTTCCCCCTGGCCGCGTTCCGGTGGCTTGGCGGTGAGCCGCAGCGGTACCGCTCGTCGCAGTTCGCCGAGCGGGGCTTCTGCCCGTCCTGCGGCAGCATCCTGTCCATGCACGAGGAGGTGCTGGGCGACCGGGTGCAGGTGTCGCTGGGCTCCCTCGACGAGCCGCAGCGGGTGCGGCCGCAGGACCACGTGTGGGTCGCCAGCGCGATCCCCTGGTTCCGCATCGACGACGATCTGCCCAGGTTCCCGCGCAGCAGCACCGCCGTGCCCAGCAAGGCGGAAGGCCGGGATCCCGGATGAGCCCTCAGCCGCCGCTCAGGGCCTGCACGATGAACACCTCGTCGCCGTCTTGCAGCGGCCGCGCCAGGTCGTGCACGGCCTCGCCGTCCACGAACACGCGCATGTGCCGCCGCAGGCGGTCCTGCTCGTCCACCATGCGGAACCGGATCCCCGGGTACTGACGATCCAGGTCGGCCAGCAGCTCGGCGAGGGTCCTGCCGCTGGCGTCGGTCTCGCTGCGCCCGGTGTAGTCGCGCAGCGAGCTCGGAATCCACACCTTCATGTGCATTCAGGCCGGGGTGGCCGCTTCCACCGCGTAGATCTCCGGCAGGTGCCGCGCCACGCAGCGGAATGCGCCGCCGTCGCGGCCGGCCCACAGCTCGCCGCTGGTGGTGCCGAAGTACAGGCCCACGGGATCGCCGGCGTCCGCGGTCATGGCCTGGCGCTTCACCGTCCACCACGCCTGCTCCCGCGGCAGCCCGGCGTCCAGGCGCTGCCAGCTGCGCCCGCCGTTGCGCGTGGCGTAGACCGCGGGCTGGCCGCCGGGGCTGGTGCGCGGCCACACGCTGGTGCCGTCCATGGGGAACACCCACGCGGTGTCCGGATCCTGCGGGTGCACCACCATGGGGAAGCCGATGTCGCCGACGCGCTCCGGCATGCTGGCACCGATGCGCTGCCAGGTGTCCGAGGGCCGATCGAGGCGGTAGATGCCGCAGTGGTTCTGCTGGTAGAGGCGATCCGGATTGCCGGGGCACAGGCGAACGCAGTGGGGATCGTGGAAGGTGGGCTGGGACCCGTCGAAGCCCTCCACCACCTCCAGGCCCGCGATGAGGGTGGTCCAGGTCCGGCCGGTGTCGCGGGACTCGTGCACGCCGCCGCCCGACATGGCCACGTACAGGTGCGACGGATCCCGGGGGTCGACGATGATGGAGTGCAGCTTCGGCCCGTCCGGCGTGCCGTCCTGCACGGTGCCCATCCACGCGCGGAAGCGCGGGTCGTCGTTGATGGTGGAGAACGGATCCCAGGTGACGCCCCCGTCCGTGGAGCGGAACAGCCCCTGGGGCGAGGTGCCCGCGTACCAGGTGCCGGGCTCGTCCGGGTGGCCCGGCGTCAGCCAGAAGGTGTGATCCACCGCGCGGCCGGCCTCGCCCGGGGCCGCCTTCGCGAACGCCGGCGGCCGCGCGGCCTCGGCCCAGGTCCGGCCGAGATCGGTGGACCGGAACACGGTGGGTCCCAGGTGCCCGGTGCGCGCCGCCGCGAGCAGGGTGCGCCCGTCGCGCGGGTCGAGCACCAGGTGACTCACCACGTGGCCCAGGTGGTGCGGCCCGTCCACGCGCCACGACCGGCGCGAAGTGTCGCCGTGGAACAGCCACGCGCCCTTGCGCGTGGCCACCAGCAGCACGACGGGGCGGGCCGCCGGCCGCTTGCCCATCACGCCGCCCATCTACGCGTCCTCACCGGCGCGCGCCGACGCAGCGGCGGCCACGGCCGCCGGCATTCGTGACCGGTCAACGGCATCCCCGGGCCGGCCGGCCCGGTACGGACCGCGGGGACACGCTGTGAATACGTCCCTGTACGCTCGGCGGCCGCATCCCTGCGGCCGACGGTCCCCGCGACCCGCACCGGGCCGGCCGTATCCGAACACGGCCAGGGCCGCCGGCGCCTGCGACGCGATGCAGTGTCCGCTGCCGCGGGTCGCCTCGTCGCAGGCCACGCCGTCCTGGTCGGCCAGCTCGCCCGGACGCTTCTCGTCCAGAGACACCAGGCACAGGTAACTCATGTGGTCTCCTCCCGGTAAGGTGGTGCCACCAGGCCGTGGCGGCGACTGACCCGCATCTACCGGCACCTCCACGCCCCTGCCAGTCGCGTTCATGAACGACGAGGGCCAGGAGTCCGTATCGCATCGGCGGCCGCGGCGAGGGAGCGGGAGCACGGAGTCTCGGGGATTGCGGTGTGAATGCCCGAGCCACGTGCCGAGGCGGCGCGTCGCCGGAGGATAATTGCCTCGAGCACATCCCGTCACTGCTCCCCGGTCCCGGGTCCGACTTGCAACTGACCGTCCGCCGACGGGATGCCAGGTTGCCGACCATCCCGAACAGTGTGATGCGACCCCTTGCGTTCCCGTCGCGGGCCGAGCGCCGTCAAGTAAAACTTGAGGCAGACACAAGAAGCTCTCGTTTGTGCCGGGGACGCGGCGGCCCGACCATCCGCACATCGGCCGCGTCCTCGACTCGTCCCTGGTGACGCCGGGGCGCGGCCAACCGGCTCTTCACACCCCAGAGGTCTTGATCACCATGAACACCCGTCCGGGCGCCCAGCGCCAGTTCCGGGACACCATCACGGCGCCGGTGCCGGCGCCTGCCGCGGCCGAGCCGCGGCTCCTGCGGGAGCGCCGCGCCGGCGACGCCGCCCGGCGCGCCCTGGCGCGCTGGTTCGGCGACAGCACCGAGCACGCGGCGGTGCCGGGCGACAAGTAGCCACGCCCGCAGCTCCTGCCGGGCCGGTCGCCGGTCCGGCAGGCGCATCGGCCGACATCCGTCGCGGCGCTCAGCGCCCCTTCCACACGGGCTCGCGCTTCTCCGCGAAGGCCCGGAAGCCCTCCGCCTGGTCCTCGCTGGCGTACAGGGTGTCCACCGTGGTGAAGCGGCGCTTCGTGACGCGCTCCAGGGCGTCGCCGAAGCACATGGCCTCCGCCTCCCGGGCCACCTCCTTGATGGCGGCGAACACCAGCGGCGGCCCCTCGGCCAGGAGCTGTGCCAGGGCCCGCGCCCGCGGCAGCAGCTGCGCCGCCGGCACGACCTCCTTCACCAGCCCCCAGCGCGCGGCCTCCGCCGCGTCCATCCAGCGCCCGGTGAGCAGCAGGTCCATGGCCACGTGGTACGGGATGCGCTTGGGCAGCTTGATGGTGGCCGCGTCGGCCAGGGTGCCGGCGCGGATCTCCGGCAGCGCGAAGGTGGCGTGCTCGGCAGCCAGGATCAGATCCGCCGACAGGGCCAGCTCGAAGCCGCCCCCCACGGCCATGCCGTTCACCGCCGCGATCACCGGCTTGTTGAGATCCGGGAGCTGCTGCAGCCCGCCGAAGCCGCCCACGCCGTAGTCCCCGTCCACCGCGTCGCCGGCGGCGGCGGCTTTCAGATCCCAGCCGGCGCTGAAGAACTTCGACCCCGCCGCCGTGACGATGGCCACCCGCAGCGCCGGGTCGTCGCGGAAGGCCTGGAAGGTCTCGCCCATGATCCGGCTGGTGGCGAGATCGATGGCGTTGGCCTTGGGCCGGTCCAGGGTCACCTCCAGCACCGCGCCGTCGCGGCGGGTGGCGATCACGTCGCTCATGGCTGTTCCTCCGTCATGCGGATCAGGGCGTCCACCGCCAGCGCCCCGCGCGGGTGGACCTGCAGCGGGTTCACGTCCAGCTCGATCAGGCGGTCACGGTGCGATGCTGCAAAGCGGACCACCGCCATCACCGCCGCCACCGCCGCGTCCCTGTCGCCGGGCGGGCGGCCGCGCCAGCCGGCGAGCACCGGCGCGAGGCGCAGGGCCCCGAGCGCGCCGCGGATTTCACCCTCGGACACGGGCAGCAGCAGCGTGACGGCGTCGTCCAGCAGCTCCACCCGGGTGCCGCCGGCGCCCAGGGTTAGCAGCAGGCCGTAGGGCGGGTCCCGGTGGATCCCCACCAGCAGCTCCGCCACCGGTGGCGGCGCCATGACCTCCAGCAGCACACGCCCGGTGTGCGCCAGCAGCGCACCGGCAGCCTCGCGCAGCGCGGCCCGTCCGGCCACGCCCAGGCGCACCGCGTGGGCCTCGCTCTTGTGGGGGATGCCCAGGGCCTTGATGGCGAACGGCCCTTGCATGCGATGCGCCGCCGCCAGCACGGAACCCACATCGCAGGCCACCACGCCGTGCGGAACCGGCACGCCGGACCGCGCCAGCAGAGTCTTCGCCTCGGCCTCGTCCAGGACGCGGTCCGCGCCGGCGGCCGGCGCCACGGGCCATGCGGGCGGCGCCGGCACACGTTGCCACGCTTCGGCAACGTTCACTGCGGCCACCGTGGCGGCCATGCCCTCGCGGATCCCCGCGAGGGGCGCCAGGCCCATGTCCAGGAGGCCCAGGGCGTGCTCCTCCGTGAGCGTGTCCGGCAGCGCCGCCACCACCGCGCCCTGAATCCGGCAGGCGCGGGACGCGCTGGCGAAGGCGCGCGCCGCCGGCCACCACTCCGCGTCGTCGCAGCGGTCGGTACGGGGAAAGTCCAGCACCAGCATGGCGCGATCGAAGCCGCCGCCGGCGGCCCGGGTGAAGGCACGGGTCATGGCGGCCTCGTCGCCCCACACGGCGGTGTGGTAATCGAGCGGGTTGGTGACCGCCGCCAGGGCCCCCAGATCGCCGGCCAGGGCGGCGGCGGTGTCCGCCGGCAGGGGCGGGAGCTCGAGGCCGCTCCCGCTGGCCGCGTCCGCCATCAGAGCCGCCTCGCCCCCGGAGCAGCTCAGGGACAGGAGCCGCCGGCCCGGGCGCGCGCCGTGCACGTGCAGCAGCTTCAGCGTCTCCAGCAGCTCCGGGAGATCCTGCACCCGGGCCACGCCGCAGCGCCGCAGCAGCGCCGCGGCGCCGGCGTCGGAGCCCGCGATGGCCGCGGTGTGGGTGAGGGCGGCGGCTCGCCCGCTGTCGCTACGCCCCACCTTGAGCACCACCAGCGGCACCCGCTGCCTGCGAGCCCGTGCCGCCAGCGCCTCGAAGGCGGCCACGTCGGTGAAGCCCTCCACGTGCAGGCCCACGGCGCTCACCCGGGGATCGTCCAGGAACGCGGACGCGAGACACGGGATGCCCACTTGCGCCTGGTTGCCAGCGGTGGCCAGGTACGCGATGGGCAGGCCGCGGCGCTGCATGGTGAGGCTGATGGCGATGTTGGAGGACTGGGTGACGATGGCCACGCCGCGCTGGTCGGCGGCGAGGCGTCCCTGCCCGTGCTGGTCCGGCCACAGGGCGGCGCCGTCCAGGTAGTTCACGATGCCGTAGCAGTTGGGCCCCACCACCGGCATGTCGCCGGCGGCGTCCAGCAGCGCCGCGCTGAGGTCGGCACCGTCCGGGACTTCCGCGAAGCCGGACGCGTAGCACACCGCGCCGCCCGCGCCGCAGGCCGCCAGGGCGCGCACCACGTCCACGGTGGCATGGCGGTTCACGCCCACGAAGGCGGCGTCCGGCGGGGCCGGCAGATCCTGGATTCGCGCCACCGCCGGGTGCCCGGCCACCTCGCTGCGGGACGGGTGCACCGGCCACAGCTCACCCGTGAAGCCGAGCTGCTGGCACTGCCGGATCACCCGCTCTGCGGAACGGCCGCCGATGGCCGCCACGTGGCGCGGGCGCAGCAGGCGCGAGAGATCCACGGGGGCGGCGTTCCGGGGCCGCGGCTCAGGCGCCCAGGGGCCGCAGCAGCTCGCGGCCGATGATGTGGCGCTGGATCTCCGAGGTGCCGTCCCAGATGCGCTCGACGCGGGCGTCGCGCCACAGGCGCTCGAGCGGCAGGTCGCGCATGAGGCCCATGCCGCCGTGGATCTGGATGGCCTCGTCGGTGATCCGGGCCAGCATCTCCGACGCGTAGAGCTTGGCCGACGCGATCTCCCGGTTCGCGGGCTCGCCCCGGTCCAGGCGCCAGGCGGCGGCCAGGGTCAGCCAGTCCGCGGCGTCGATCTCGGTGATCATGTCGGCGAGCTTGAACGACACGCCCTGGAAGCGGCCGATGGGCTGGCCGAACTGGTGGCGCCGTGCGGCGTGGGCCACGGCGAGATCGAAGGCGCGGCGCGCCCGCCCGACGCACATGGCGGCCACGCTCAGGCGCGTGCCGTAGAGCCACTCCTCGGCCAGCTCGAAGCCCCGGTGCGGCTCGCCCAGCACCTGCTGCGAGCCGAGGCGGCACTCGTCGAACTCGAGGATGGCGTTGTGGTATCCGCGATGAGACACCGAGTCGTAGCCGTCGCGGATGGTGAACCCCTGGGTGCCCCGGTCCACCAGGAAGCAGGTGATGCGCTTGCGCGGCCCGCGGGGCGTCACCTCCTCGCCGCTGGCGGCGAACAGGATCACGAAGTCCGCGATGTCCGCGTGGCTGATGAAGTGCTTGGTGCCGTTCACCACCCAGTCCGCGCCGTCGGGCCTTGCCGTGCAGCGCATGCCGCGCACGTCGGAGCCGGCCTCGGGCTCGGTCATGGCCAGGGCGTCCAGCTTCTCGCCGCGGGCGGCGGGGAGCAGGTAGCGCTCGCGCTGATCGCCCGCGCAGGCCATGAGGATCCCGCTGGGCCGTCCCCAGTGCACGCTGAGCGCCATGGACGTGCGCCCCAGCTCGCGCTCCAGCAGGGTGAAGGTGAGGTGATCCAGGCCGCCGCCGCCCACGCACTCCGGCAGGTTCGGCGCATAGAAGCCGAGCGCCTTCACCTTGTCGCGGATGGATGCGGCCAGCGCCGGTGGCACGTGGCCGCTGCGCTCCACGGCGTCTTCATGAGGGTAGAGCTCTTTCTCCACGAAGCCGCGCACGGTGTCCACCACCATCTGCTGCTCGGGGGTGAGTGCGAAGTCCATGGATCGGTCCTCTTTCAGGGACGCATCCCGACGTGGCGGCCCACCGCCGGCGGCACCGGCAGCGCCGCGTGCTGCGCCACCAGCTCGCCAAGCGCCGCCTGCACGTGCTCCGGCGCGGGGCAGGCACGCCCGGCGCTGGCGTCCACGTGCAGCAGCATCTGCTCGGAGCTGGCGAGCTCGTGGCCCTGCGCACCGTGCACCAGGCGGTGGAACAGGTGCAGGCGCTTGTCGTCCGCCGCGAGCACCCGGGTCTCGGTGCGAAGGGGCTCGCCGCCGTGCACCTCGGCGCGGTGCATCACGTGGGTCTCCACCGTGTAGTAGCTGTGCCCGCCGGCCACGTAGTCCGCGTCCACGCCCACCAGGCGCAGCAGCGCGTCGGTGGCGTCGCTGAACACCTGGACGTAGCGGTGCTCGGTCATGTGGCCGTTGTAGTCGAGCCAGGTGGGGTCCACCACCGTGTCCACCAGGCGCAGCGGCTCGCCGGGACGGCGCGGCAGCGTGGGCGCGCGTGCCTGCAGTGACGTCTCGTAGCCCTTCAGGAGCGCGCCGGCGCCCCAGCCGTCGCCGCCGCGCTGGGCCTTCAGCGCCTGCAGGATGGCGACCAGGTTGTCGTCGCGCAGGCGCTCCAGATCGCGGATGGAGAGATCGCCGGCCTGCTCGTCAGACTGCTCGGCGATGCGATCGATGAAGGCGTCGGTGAGCTCCGGCACCTCGGTGAGCTTCGTCCACGGCCACTTCAGGCACGGGCCGAACTGGGCCATGAAGTGGCGCATGCCCGCCTCGCCGCCGGCGGTGCGGTACACCTGGAACACGCCCATCTGCGCCCAGCGCAGGCCGAAGGAGTAGCGGATCACGTCGTCGATGTCGCTCACGGTGGCGATGCCGTCGTGCACCAGCCACAGGGCCTCGCGCCACAGGGCCTCCTGCAGACGGTCGCCCACGAAGGCGTCGATCTCCTTCGCGATCCGCACCGGCTGCATGCCGATGGCGGCGTACACGTCGCGGGCGCGCTCCACGATGGCCGCTGCGGTCGCGTGCCCGGCCACCACCTCCACCAGGGGCAGCAGGTACACCGGGTTGAAGGGATGGCCCACCAGGATCCGCTGCGGATGCGCGAGGCCTTCCTGCATGTGCGTGGGCAGCAGCCCCGAGGTGGACGACGCCACCGGTACCTGCGGTGACGCGGCCGCGTCGATCTCGGCGAGCACCCGGCGCTTCAGATCCAGCCGCTCCGGAACGCTCTCCTGCACGAGCTCCGCGCCAGCCACGGCGTCGGCGATGCTGCCCGCGAAGCGCAAGTCGCCCGGCTGCGGCCGCGCGCCGCCGAAGAGCTTCGCGTACGCGCGCTCCGCGTTCGCCAGCACCTCCCTCACCGCGCGCTCGGCGCCGGGGGCCGGATCGTGCACCGTCACGTCCACGCCGTTCAGTACCAGGCGTGCCGCCCAGCCGGCGCCGATGACGCCGGCGCCGATGCACGCCGCCCGGGCCGGGAGGGACATGCCCGTTACCAGCGGCGGGTGAGCGAGAGCCGCTCGCGCACCGCCGCGGGCCCCAGCACCGTCACGCCCATGCCTTCGGCGATCTGCACCGCGCGCTGGACCAGCGCGCCGTTGGTGGCGAGCTCGCCCTTGGCGAGCCAGATGTTGTCCTCCAGCCCCACCCGGATGTTGCCGCCTGCGAGCACCGCCATGGCCGCGTAGGGGAGCTGGTTGCGGCCGATGGAGAAGGCGGAGAACACCCAGCCCTCGGGCAGGTTGTTGACCATGGACATGAGCGTGCCGATGTCGTCCGGCGCGCCCCAGGGAATGCCCATGCACAGCTGCACCATCACCGGGTCCTCCAGCAGCCCCTGGCCGTGCAGCCACTTCGCCAGCAGCAGGTGGCCGGTGTCGAACACCTCCACCTCCGGCCGCACGCCGAGCTGCTGCACCCGCCGCGCCATGTCCCGGAGCATGGCCGGCGTGTTGGTCATGATGTAGTCGCCCTCGCCGAAGTTCATGGTGCCGCAGTCCAGGGTGCAGATCTCCGGCAGGAGCTCGGTCACGTGGGCCAGGCGCTCGTCGGCGCCGGCCATGTCGGTGCCGTCGTCGGCGGGGGGCAGCGGCCGGTCGGTGGAGCCGAGCGTGAGGTCACCGCCCATGCCGGCGGTGAGGTTCAGCACCACGTCCACGCCGGCGTCGCGGATGCGCTCCACCACCTCCCGGTACAGGGCCGGGTCCCGGGCGGGCTTGCCGCTCGCGGGATCGCGCACGTGCACGTGCACGATGGCGGCGCCGGCGCGGGCCGCCTCCACGCCGGCGGCGGCGATCTGCTCGGGCGTCACCGGCACGTGGGGCGAGCGCCCGGTGGTGTCGCCGGCGCCGGTGAGCGCGCAGGTGATGAAGACCTCGCGGGTGGGTTGAAGGCCCATGGCGTGCTCCTCGGGGTGTGCGCCGTGAGCATCGCTCCGGGCGGGCCGGGGTTGCTATGCTTCAAGCGAAGAAAAACGTGCCGATTGCGAATGCGCCACCTGTTCGAGCCCGCCGCGGATCCCCTGCAGGTCACCTACCTGGTCCTGCCCGAGTCGTCGCTCATGACCGTGGCCAGCGCGGTGGACCCGCTGCGGGCCGCCGACCGGGTGTCCGGGCGCAGCCTGTTCCGTCGCCGCATGGTGTCCGTGGACGGGCGCGCGCCGCAGACCACCTGCGGGCTGCCGGTGGCGGTGGCGGGTGCCTTCGACCCGCAGGCCGTCGCACCGGGGTCGCTGCTGCTCGTGATCGCGGGCTTCAACGCGGCGCGCCACGCGGGCGGCCCGCTGCTCGCGCGCATCCGTGCCGCGGCGCGCCGGGCCGGCGGCGTGGGCGGCATCGAGTCCGGTGCCTGGGTGCTGGCCCGGGCACGGCTGCTGGACGGGCGGGCGGCCACCACCCACTGGGAGGATCTGGAGGACTTCGCCGCGGCCCATCCGGCGGTGCGGGTGCGCCCGGACCGCTGGGTGGTGGACGGTCGCGTGCTCACCACTGGCGGCGCCTCGCCCACCTTCGACTTCATGCTGCACCTGATCCGCAGCCGCTGCGGCTACGGCGTGGCGATCCACGTGGCCAGCGTGTTCAGCTACGACGAGGCCCATGCGGGCACCGACGCCCAGCCGCTGGTGTCCCTGGGGCGCCTCGCCTGGCACGAGCCGCGGGTGGCCGCTGCCATCCGCGCCATGGAGGAGCGGCTGGACGCCCCGGTGGCGGTGTCGACGCTGGCGGCGCGCTCGGGCGTGAGCGCGCGCACCCTCGAGAAGCTGTTCACCGCCACCGTGGGGACCACGCCCGGGCGCTTCTACCAGGACCTGCGCCTGGACGCGGCGCGCCGCCTGGTGGTGGACACGCGGCTGCCCATGACCCAGGTGGCGGTGCGCACGGGCTTCGCCTCGGCGTCCACCTTCGCGCGCGCATTCAGGCGGCGCTTCGGCGAGACGGCGCTGACGCTGCGGGCGCGGCATGCGCGGGAGAGGGCGGGGCCGGTCTGATTTCTCGCGCTCCACCTGCCATGAGCAGGACCATCCGGGTGAGATGGCTGACTCGCCCCCTTGGCACGAGCACCTGATCGGCAGACTCATCTGGCGCATGACCCGTATGCGCTTGGTGTTGCGGCGACGCGGTCACGTGTCGAAGATCGCGCAGGCGGTCCGGGCGCCTGCGCGCCCGCCACCGTCATCCGTCCCGCAACGCCCGAGGAGGACCTGATGACCGCCAGCGGCCAATGCCTGTGCGGCGCAGTGCGCTACGTCGCCGACGGGGTGGACGCGCACGTGCACGTCTGTCACTGCTCCATGTGCCGCCGCTGGTCCGGCGGGCCCCTGTTCGCCACGCGGGTCGGCGCCGTGTCCTTCGACGGCGAGGAGCACATCGTGCGCTACGATTCGTCGCACTGGGCCGAGCGCGGCTTCTGCGGCCGCTGTGGCACGAGCCTGTTCTACCGGCTGAAGGACGCGGACGACTACGTGCTGTGCACCGGCAGCTTCGACGATCAGACCGTGTTCCGGGTGGCGGGCGAGATCTACATCGACGAGAAGCCCGCCGGCTACGACCTGGCCGGCGACCACCCGCGCCTGACCGGCGAGCAGTTCCTGGCGTCCCTGCGCGGCGAGTGACACCGCGTGGGGCGGAGGATGCACGCCCTGGTGAATCGCGGGTGAGGATCGTCCTGCTGGGCAACGCCGGCGCGGGGAAGAGCACGATGGCCCTGCAGCTCATCGGCGAACGCGACGTCGCACTCCTGTCCCTGGACGAGATCGCCTGGAACCAGGGCACCGAGCGCAAGCCCCTGGCGGACAGCCTCGCGCTGCTCGCGGAGTTCCTCGCACGCAACGACGAGTGGATCATCGAGGGCTGCTACGGCGACCTGGTGGCGGCGGCGCTGCCTCATTGCGACGAGCTCAGGTTCCTCAATCCCGGGGTCGAGGCCTGCGTCGCCCGCTGCCGCAGTCGGCCCTACGAGCCCGAGAAGTTCGAATCGCCGGAGACCCAGCAGGCGATGCTGGAACACCTGATCCAGTGGGTGAGGGCGTACGAGACCCGCGGCGACGAGTACGGTCTCGCGCGCCATCGCGCGCTGTTCGACGGGTTCGGGGGCGTGAAGCGCGAGTACCGCAGCACCGCGGAATACGCGTTTCCCTGAGGCCGCATCGCCCGCTGACGATGAAGCACCTGCTCGCTGCCGCGAGCGCGACAGGTCTGCGTCTCGTCACGGGTGCCGTCGTCGCCGGGACCTTCCGGATCAAGGGCACGAGCGGTAGCGCTCCCGACGCGTCCAGCGCTGCCACGCTCGACGGGCCGTGTGCCATGACCTTCCTCCGGGAGACGGCGGCCCGCATTCGCGATCGGTCGACGGCATCCCCAGGGGGGCGATCCCGGCGCCTGGAGTTCCTGTCCCCATTGACCCTCGTTCGCACCCGGCGCAGAGTATTTTTCGCCGGTCGTTACCGCGCATCTCACGAGGATGACGCACATGAAAACCTCTCTGTTTCGTCTGGCATTTCCTCTCTGCCTCGCCATTTCCGTCACCGCCGGGGCCCGCCAAGCCGACGCCCAGGCCGAGCAGCTCGGCAAGGTGTCCTTCCCCACCAGCTGCGCTCCCGGGGTACAGCCCGCCTTCGAGCGGGCTGTGGCCATGCTGCACTCCTTCTGGTACTCGGCCGGGGAGAAGGCGTTCCGGGCCGTGCTGAAGGACGACCCCCACTGCGCCATCGCCCACTGGGGGATCGCCTCGCTGCTGATGTCCAATCCCCTCGCCGGGCAGGGCGCCTCGCCCAAGGGCGCTGCCGAGGCCCAGGCGGCCATCGACGAGGCGCGGCGCATCGGTGCCAAGACCGAGCGCGAACGGGACTACATCGAGGCCGTGGCTGCTTACTACCAGGACTTCGAGACGCGCCCGGAGAAGGCACGCCAGCTCTCCCGCGCCTCGGCGTACAAGGCGCTCGCCCAGCGCTACCCGGATGACGACGAGGCGCAGATCTTCTCCGCGCTCTACATCGCCGGCACCCAGACCCAGGCCGACCAGACCTACGCGGCGTACCTCGAGGCGGCCGGTATCCTCGAGAAGCTGTTCGTCAAGTATCCCGACCATCCGGGCGTGGCCCACTACCTGATCCACAGCTACGACGCGCCGCCCATCGCCGACAAGGGGCTCGCCGCCGCGCGCCGCTACGCCTCCATCGCCCCGGCCGCGCCCCACGCACTGCACATGCCCTCGCACATCTTCACGCGCGTGGGCGCGTGGCAGGAGTCGGCGGCGACCAATCTGCGGTCGATGGAGGTTGCCAGGGCGGGCAACGAGTCCGACGAGGCCTATCACGCGGTCGACTATCTGGTCTATGCGCAGCTGCAGCTCGGCCGCGACGCCGAGGCGCGTCGCATGATCGACGAGGCGATGAAGGTCGGCGGGATCTCGTCGCGCTTCATCGCCCCGTATGCCATGGCCGCGATGCCCGCGCGTTACGCCCTCGAGCGCGGCGCGTGGCAGGAGGCGGCGCAGCTGCAGCCGCGGGGCACCGGCTTCGCGTTCGTCGAGGCCATCACGCATTTCTCGCGCGCGCTGGGCGCGGCACGCAGCGGCGACTTGGCCGCGGCGCGTGCCGATGCCGCGCAGCTCGAGAGCCTGCACAAGGCGCTGCTCGACGCGAAGAACACCTACTGGGCGACCGAGGTGGAGATCCAGCGCCTGGCCGCCGCGGCATGGATCGCGCTGGGCGAGGGTCGGCAAGACGAGGCGCTCGAGCTCATGCGCGGCGCCGCCGATCTCGAGGACCGGAACGAGAAACACATCGTCACCCCGGGCCGCGTCTTGCCGGCGCGGGAGCTCCTCGGCGAGATGCTGCTCGAGGTGAAGCAGCCCCAGGCGGCGCTGCAGGAACTCGAAGCCTCGCAGCGGCGCGAGCCCAACCGCTTCCGCAACTTCCACGGCGCCGCGCACGCGGCGGTACTGGCCGGAGACCACGCGAAGGCGGCGGGCTACTACCGGCAGCTGCTGGAGCTCGCAAAGGATGCCGACACGGACCGTCCGGAGATCGTGGTCGCGAGGAACTTCCGCTAGCGGTGGGCCCGTTGGCCAGCCGCGCCTGCGCGGTGCTGCTGGCGGCGGCGATC
>JBFHNV010000121.1:0-18395 GCA_041593595.1 Gammaproteobacteria bacterium | reverse complement strand
TGATCGCGCTCTCCTGACGGGCGGCCGGCGCGCGCCGGCCGCCCGCGCACGACGCCATTCCGCCATGAGCACTCCCGCCCCGCCCGCGGACGTGGGCCTCGGCCGCGAGCCGGCCGGGCCCGCGCGCTGGGTCTTCATCGCGTTCACGATCGCCGCCGTGGCCCTGTCCGTGCACCAGCTGTTCAACCTGCAGGTGGCGGGCATCGTGATCATCGAGGACCGCTACCTCTACCTGCTGGCGGCGCTGTTCCTCTCCTCGGCGTTCCTGTGCTTCAAGTGGCGCGCGGGCGCGGGGGACGCCGTCCCGTGGTACGACGCCGTCCTCGCGGCAGCGGCGCTCGCCGCCTGCGGCTACTTCGCGGTCTACGCGGAGGCGTCCCTCGAGGAGGGCTGGGAGTACGCGCCGCCGGAGGCTGCCCGCTACGCCTCGGTGGTCCTGTGGCTGCTGATCCTGGAGGCCACGCGGCGTACCGGGGGGCACGCCATCTTCATCGTGGTGACCCTGTTCTCCTTCTACCCCACCTTCGCCGACAAGATGCCGGGGCCCATCTCGGGCTTCGCACAGCCGTTCTGGGACGTGATCCCCTACCACATGCTCTCCTCGGAGAGCGCCTTCGGGATCCCCATGACCGCCTTCGGCAACCTGGTCATCGGCTTCATCCTGTTCGGCGCGGTGCTGCAGCGCACCGGGGGCGGCGCGTTCTTCAACGATCTCGCGCTGGCGCTGGTGGGTGCGTTCCGCGGCGGCGCCGCCAAGGTGGCGATCTTCGCCTCGGGCTTCATGGGCTCCATGTCGGGCTCGGTGATCTCCAACGTGCTCACCACCGGCGCGGTGTCCATTCCCGCCATGAGGCGCACCGGCTTCTCGGCGCGCTACGCGGCCGCCACCGAGGCCTGCGCCTCCACCGGCGGCGTGCTGATGCCGCCCATCATGGGCGCTACCGCCTTCGTCATGGCCTCGTTCCTGTCGCGGCCCTACTACGAGATCGCGGTGGCCGCGGCCATCCCCTCGCTGCTCTACTACTTCGGGCTGTTCGTGCAGGTGGACGCCTATGCCGCGCGCCGGGGGCTCAAGGGCCTCGCGCGCCAGGAGCTGCCGCGCCTGGGCGCGACGCTCAAGGAGGGCTGGAGCTACCTGTTCGTGTTCGCGCTGCTCATCTTCCTGATGATCGCGTACCGCATCGAGACGCTGGCGCCGTTCTATGCCACCGCGCTGCTGCTGGTGATCAACCAGTTCTCCAGGAAACACCGCTTCACCGTGGCGGGCTTCGCGAACATGCTGGTGGGCATCGGCCGGGCGCTCGCCGAGCTGGTGGGGGTGCTGCTGGGCGTCGGGCTCATCGTGGGCGCGTTCTCCGCCACCGGGCTCGCCGGCACCCTGGTCAACGACCTCATCTTCCTCGCCGGCGGCTCCACGCTGATGCTGCTGGTCATGGGCGCGCTCACCGCCTTCGTGTTCGGCATGGGCATGACGGTGACGGCCTGCTACATCTTCCTGGCAGTGGTGCTGGCGCCGGCGCTGGAGAAGGCGGGGCTGGATCAGCTCGCCATCCACCTGTTCATCCTCTACTACGGCATGGTGAGCTACATCACCCCGCCGGTGGCCCTGGGCGCCTTCGCCGCCGCCACCCTGGCGCGCACCGGGCCCATGGGCGCCGGGGCCGAGGCCATGCGCCTGGGCGGCGTCATCTACCTGATCCCGTTCTTCTTCGTGCTCAACCCGGCGCTCATCGGCCAGGGCTCCGCCACCGAGGTGGTGGTGGTGCTGGCCACCGCGCTGCTGGGAATCTGGCTGTTCGCCTCCGCCCTGCAGGGCTACGTGGCCTTCCTGGGCGAGACCGGACCCGGCCTCGCCGGCTGGCTCGCCCGCGCCCTGCTGCTGGCCGGCGGCGTCACCTGCGCCGCCCCCGGCGGCGGCGAGACGGGGATCTCTCACGTGGCCCTCACGGGGATCGGCCTCTCCCTCGCGGCGCCGGGGCTGCTGCTGGCCTGGCGCAACGGCCGCGGTCCCGCCGCCGCGTGAGCCACCCGACATCGACGATCCTGGAGGGTCAGACTCGCATGCTCGCTTGCGTGCGCCCGTCGGGGGCGACGGACCCCCCGGCGCTGCGCGGTGACCCCCGCAGCGGGCGTTGATCTGGATCAGCGTCATTGCGGGCCGCCGTGCGCGACGGCTTGAATCTCACTTTCGATTTCATGAATATGACCCTGGTGCCGCCCGCAGGGGGGGTCCGTTGCCAGCCACCAGGGGAGACGACCATGACAACCGCCCGGTTCGCGGCCCTCGCGGCCGCACTTGCCTGCGCTGCGCCTGCCGCGGCCGACGAGAGCGCGCTCGTGGAGTTCAAGGTCATGAGCCTGGAAACCGCGCAGCTCGCCGCCGGCGAGACCCTCGCGGCATGCCGCAAGATGGGCTTCCAGGTCTCGGTGTCCGTGGTGGACCGCTTCGGCAACCTCCAGGTGCTGCTGCGGGACCGCTTCGCCGGCGCCCACACCCCGGACACCTCGCGGCGCAAGGCCTGGACCGCTGTGAGCTTCCGCGCGGCGACCCTCGAGCTCGCCGAGCTGACCCAGGCGGGCCAGCCCCAGTCCGCTGCCCGCGACATCACGGGGGCGCTGATGCTGGGCGGGGGTATCACCGTGGAGGCCGCCGGCTCCATCGTCGGGGGGATCGGCGTATCCGGCGCCCCCACCGGCGAGGACGATCAGGCCTGCGCCGAGGCCGGCGCCGAGGCCATCCGCGCCCGCATCGAGCTGTAGCCCCCGCACGAATCAAGGGGGACGCAGTCACTTGATTTCTGGGCGGCCCCAAGTCCACTCAAACACGAGCGGAATCAAGTGACTGCGTCCCCCTTGATTCTTGAAGTGACTGCGTCCCCCTTGATTCTTGATTCAAGTGACTGCGTCCCGCTTGATTCCCTTGCGCAGGGCGGACTCGCGCCAGGCGATGTACAGGCCGCTGGCCACGATCATGGCGGCGCCCACCCAGGTCCAGCGATCCGGGAGGTGGCCGAACAGCAGGTAGCCGAGCACCGCCGCGCCCAGGAGCTGGCCGTAGGAGAACGGGGACACCACCGACGCGGGGGCGTGCTGCAGGGCCTTGACCACGAAGAAGTGGCCCAGGCCCGCGAAGCAGCCGGTGGACAGGAGCAGCAGCCAGCCGCGGAGCCCTCGCGGATCGCTCCAGAACCAGGGCAGCAGCACGGTGGTCACCGCGGTGCCCACCACCGCCATCCAGGTCACGGACGTCTCCGGCGAGTCCAGCGCGGAGATGCGCCGGGTGAGAATCTGGTACAGGGCGTACATGAGCGCCGTGGCCAGCACCAGCGCGCCCGCCGGGTGCACGCCGCCCAGGCCCGGGCGGATGATCACCAGCGCGCCGGCGAAGCCGAAGCACGCCGCGCTCATGCGCCGCCAGCCCACGGTCTCGCCCAGCATGGGGACCGCCAGCACGGTCACGATGATGGGCGCGGTGAAGTTGATGGCCGCGGCGGTGGGCAGCTCGATGTAGCGCAGCGCCAGGAAGTAGCATGCCGTGCAGCCGAGCAGCAGCGCGGAGCGCGTGAGCTGCACGCCGGGGCGGCGGGTGTACAGCAGCCGCGTGCCGCGCCGCGGCGCGAACAGCAGCACCACGAACACCAGGTGCACCGCGTAGCGCGCCCACACCACCTGCACCACCGAGTGGCCGTCGGCCAGCAGCAGCTTGGCGGCCGCGTTGAGGAACGGCAGCACCAGCACCGAGGCGCACATGTAGCCAATGCCCCTGAGCACGCCGTGGACGCGGGGCCGCGCGTCGCGCGCCGGTGTAGGCTTCACGTCGTGGAGGTTCCCTGTCCGCACTCATGAGCGATCCTGACGAACGCGCGACGCGGCTGCTGCGCGCCCGCGGCTATCCCTATCACATCCCGGCCGAGTCCTTCGTCTACCGGGACTCCGGCCACGCCCCTTTCGACCCCGCGCTCACCGCCGGTCGCACCCCGGTGCTCGCCATCGGCTCCAACCAGTCGCCGGAGCGTCTCGCGCAGAAGTTCGGCCACGACGCGAGCCACGTGATCCCGGTGGAGCGCGCGCGGCTGACGGGATTCGACGTGGTCTACTCCGCCCACATCGCGAGCTATGGCTCGGTGCCGGCCATGCTGCAGGTGTCGCCGGGCTCCACGGTGGCGGTGGCGGTCACCTGGCTGGACGTGCAGCAGCTCGAGATCATGCACGAGACGGAGATCGCCGCTGCCAACTATGCCTTCGCGGAGCTCGAAGGCGTGAGCGTGGAGGTGAAGGGAGGGCACGAGCAGGCGCGGGCCCTGGCCTACGTGAGCAGCCGCGGTCACCTGAACCTGGACGGGCAGCCCGTGGCCCTCGCGGCCATCGCCTGCGAGGGACGCCGCTACCCGGCCCTGGACACCGCCCAGGTGCTGGATCGGGTGCGCCAGCGGGTGGCGCCGGAGGTGGACGCGGACGCCTTCGTGCACCTCCTGCTCGACGATCCGGCATTCCGCCGGGGCGTGACGGACATCCTGGCCGCCGACGCCGGGCCCTTCGACCATCCGCTGCGGGTGCTGCCGTGATCGGCGCGCGGAGCCGGCGGTCTCCCGTGGTAGCCTGAACCGCGTTCTCGCCCGGTCCCTCCCGCCATGCGCCTGCTCCGCTGCCTGCGTGTACTGCTCCTGGCCGCGGTGGCGTGCGGCCCCGCGGCGGCACAGGACCTGGGCCGCGCCGCGCTGCTGGGCGACGGCAGCGAGGTGCAGCGGCTGCTGGCGGCGGGCGCCCCGGTAGACGACCGCGACGACCAGGGATTCACCGCCCTGCACCACGCGGTGCACCGCGGGCACGCCGCCGTGGTGAAGATCCTGATCGGCAAGGGCGCCAACGTGAACGCCATCAGCGCCGCGGGGCTCACGCCGCTGCACCAGGCCGTGGATGCCCCGACGGCGCGCCTGCTGCTGGCCAGCGGCGCGGATCACGAAATCAACACCCGCATCATGGGGACCCCGCTGCACCTGGCCATCCTGCGCGGCGTGGACGAGGTGGCCACGGTGCTCCTGGACGGCGGCGCCGATCCGGCAGCACCGGGCCCGTACGGCAGCACGCCGCTGCACTACGCCTCGGACAAGGGGCTGGGGGACCTGGTGGCCAGACTGCTGGACGCGGGCGCGCCGGTGGACGTGGGCAACGCCCTCGGCTTCACGTCGCTGCACTGGGCCGCCGGTGAGGGCCGCGGCGAGGTGGTGCGCCTGCTGCTGGACCGCGGCGCCGACGTGAACGCGCGCACCCGCACCGGCGCCACGCCGCTGGACACCGCCACCCGCAAGGGCCAGCCGGGGACGGCGGAGCAGCTCAAGGCGCGCGGCGGGCAGAGCGGACGGGGTCAGCGCGATTCCTGATCCCGTGTGGCGACCGGCGCGGCGAAACCGAGCGCCTTGTCCACCAGGTTGTTCAGCGGGCGGCCGGCGGCGAAACGACGCAGGTTGTCGATGAACTGCTCCGCCACGCGGGTTCGGTAGTCCTCCGCGTCGCCGGACATGTGCGGCGAGACGATCAGGTTCGGCGCCGACCACAGCGGGCTGTCCGCGGGCAGCGGCTCGCGCTGGAACACGTCCAGCGCCGCGCCGGCGATGGAGCCGGCCTCGAGCGCGGCGAGCAGCGCCTCCTCGTCCACCAGTGCGCCGCGCCCCACGTTGACGAAGCGCGCCGAGGGCTTCATGGCGGCGAAGCGGACCGCGTCGAACAGGCCGCGGGTGCTCTCGGTCAGGGGCGTGATCAGCACCACGTAGTCGGCGTCCGGCAGCAACCCGTCGAGATCGGCGATGGCGTGCACATGGCCGAAGTCGGCGTCGCCGCTGCGCTCGCGCCGCCCCACGCCGGCTACCTCCAGGCCCGCCGCACGCAGCACCCGCGCGATGGTGCGCCCAATGCTGCCGGCACCCACCACCAGCGCCCGCCGGCCCGCCACCCGCTCGCTCACACGGTAGTGCCAGCGCCGTTCGCGCTGCGCGGCGAGCGTGCCCGGGAAGTCCTTGGCCATGGCGATGATCAGCCCCAGCACGTACTCCGCCATGGGCTCGTCGAACACGCCGCGCGCGTTGGTCACCGACACGCCGCTCGCCACCAGGGCCGGGAACAGCAACGCGTCCACACCGGCGCCCCCCCAGTGCACCCAGCGCAGGCTGCCCGCATACACCCAGGCACGCTCCAGGTCCTGGGCGCGGAAATCCCAACCCAGCAGCACCTGCGCAGCCGGCAGCCCGACGCGCAGCTCGTCCAGCGTGCGCGCGCAGCGGAAGCGGGCGATGTCCGACACCGCGGCCAGGCCGGGCACGTCGGCGGGATCCGACGCGCCGTGAATGAGGACCTGGATTCGCCCGCTCATGCGTTCGTCCCGTTGCGTCCCCGGAACAGCGCGGCGGATGCGGCGCCGTCCCCGTGTGGCAGTGCTGCAG
This sequence comes from Gammaproteobacteria bacterium, assembly GCA_041593595.1. Lineage (GTDB taxonomy): Bacteria > Pseudomonadota > Gammaproteobacteria > HK1 > HK1 > JBFHNV01. Next base: position 11,958 of record JBFHNV010000121.1, on the reverse strand, counting down.
TGCGCAAGGCCGTCACGCTGCCCGCAACTCCATCACGGTTTCGGGGCGAAGGTGCCGTCACAGGTTGCAAAGGGCACCACCGTATGCCAGAAGAAGTTGTAAAGCATATGACAGATGCCGCATGACATGGGTGCAGGCGAGGCGGGTCCTGCGTGCGAGCGCAACGTCCGGCTGCCCGGCCTGCCGGTGAGAGGGTCGAGGGGCGGCACCAGAAGGAGGATGCCATGAAGGCACCGAGACCAGCCGCGGGCCCGTTCGTCCGCGCCACCCTGGCAGCCCTGGCGCTGGCGGCCGCCGTGGCCGCGCCCGCGGCCGGGCCCGGCCGCGCCGCGCAGCTGCAGGCCGCGGGCGTGGCCGCCCACATCCACGCCATCGTGCACGACCCGGAAGTCGCCCGGCGCATCGAGGCGTGGGGCCTCACGGTCGCCGACGTGCAGCACGACGTGGACGCCATGACGCCCCAGCAGCGCGTGCGTCTCGCCTACGTGCTCACCCGGCCCTGGCCCGCCAGGGACGCCGACGAGGCGGCCGATCTCAAGGCCCGTTACCTGGTGACCGTGTCCCTGATGCGCGAGTCCACCCTGTTCGCCAGCATGATCTCCACGGGCGCGTCACGGCTGCTGCGCTGAGAGCCTGCGACGGCATCGCCGGGGCTGCGCCCTCTGCGCGGGCGCTGTAGTCTTGCTCTTTTGCCGGCGCGGGCCCGGAGATCGGCGACCATGGACGTACGCATCGAGTACTGCGGCGCCTGAGGCTACGAGAAGGAAGCCCTCCGTGCGAGGGATCGCTTCGAGCGCCTCGGCAAGGCCAGTGTGGAGCTCGTGAAGAGCGGCGGCGGGGTCTTCGAGATCACGGTGAACGGCACGCTCGCGTTCTCCAAGAAGGCCAGCGGCCGGTTCCCGGAGGACAGCGAGGTGGACGCCCTGGCGGCAGCCGGCGCCTGATCGCCGCACCCGCCGCGACGCGGGCGTGAACCGGTGATCAACCGTCCCGCCACCGACGCGGGCTCCGCCCGGCGCGTGACGTGGCCGCTCGCCGGCATGATGCTGACCCAGACCGCGGCGGCCATGACCCTGGCCGCCGTCCCCGTGCTCGCCCCCGAGATTGCCCGCGACACGGGCGTCGACGCGAGCGCCGTGGGCGCATTCACGGCGCTGGTGTTCGGCGCCGCCATGCTCACCTCGGCGCTGAGCGGCACGCTCATCGAGCGCCTCGGGGCGGTGCGCGCCAACCAGGCGGTGCTGCTGGCCTCGGCGCTCGCGCTGCTGGTCACGCTGCACGCCAAGCTGCACGCGCTCGCACTGAGCGCGGTGCTGGTGGGCGCGGGCTACGGGCCGAACACACCCACCGGCAGCCAGGTGCTGGCGCGGGTCACGCCCCCGCACATGCGCGGGATCGTGTTCTCCGTCAAGCAGAGCGGCGCGCCGCTGGGCGCCATGCTCGCGGGGCTCGTGCTGCCCGCGGTGGCCGTGCGCTACGGCTGGCAGGCGGCCATCGTCACCGCCTCGGCGCTGGTGCTCGCCGCCGCCGCCGCGGTGGAGCCCCTGCGCCGGCGTCTGGACCGCCTGCCCGCGGAGCTGCCCGCCGGCGCGCGCCCGTCGCCGCTGGCGGCCATGCGCGCGGTGCTCGCCACCGTGGCGCTGCGCAGGCTCACCGCCGCGGCCTTCGTGCTGATGATCCTGCACACCTGCTTCCAGACCTTCACCGTGGCCTTCCTGGTGGAGCATGCGGGCCTCGAGCTCACCGTGGCGGGCGGGCTGTTCGCGCTGCTGGCGGTGTGCGGATCCGTGGCCCGGGTGGCGCTCGGCTGGATCGCCGACCGGGCCGCCCGGGCAGGCCGCGTGCTGGTGATCACCTCCCTCGCCGGGGCCGCTGCGGCGGCGGTGTTCGCCACCTTCTCGGGGGGCTGGAGCATGGCGGCCATGGCCACGGCATGCGCCGCCGCCGGCGCCGCCAGCGCCGGCTGGTATGGCGTGTTCCTCGCCGAGGTGGCGCGCCAGGCGCCGGCCGGGCGCGTGGGTCTCGCCACCGGGGGCGCGCTGTTCTTCGTGTACTCGTCCATCGTCGCCGGGCCGCTCATGTTCACCGCGGCGGTGGCCTTCGCGGGCAGCTGGCCGCCGGCGTTCGCCGGCCTCGCGCTGCTCACCCTGGTGGCCACCTGGAACCTCGCCCGCATCCCGCGCCCGGATGAACCGCGCCAGACGTGATCCCCGTCTGTGCACCCGCCGGCGAATGCGGTGGATACTGTCTCTGTGATGCGGCGGCACGGCTACATGGCACTGGGCTGGATCTGCCTCGCCCTGGGGGTGGTCGGCGTGTTCGTCCCGGTGATGCCCACCACGGTGTTCGTGCTCGTCGCGGCGTGGGCCTTCGCGCGCTCCTCGCCGCGCCTGCATCGCTGGTTGAGGCAGCACCCGCGCGTCGGCGCCTCGCTGCGGGCCTGGGAGCAGCACCGGGCCATGCCACGGCGCGCCAAGCGCGTGGCGCTGGCGATGCTGGCGGTGTCCTACGGCGTCACCGCCAGCGTGCTGGGACCGCTGGCGCCCGCCGCGGTGCTGGCGGGAGTGTGCATCGCCGGCGTGGCCATATACATTGCCCGGCTGCCGGTGCTGCCCGAAGGGGCGGACGCGGCGACCCGCGGCAATTGAACGAGGAGGCACCGTGGATCTGGGACTTCGTGGACGCACCGCGCTCGTCACGGGCGCATCCAAGGGCATCGGGCTCGGCGTGGCGCAGGCCCTCGCCGCCGAGGGCTGTCACGTGCACCTGGTGGCCCGCAGCGCCGGGGCGCTGGAGAAGGCCGCCCGTGCCATCGCCTCGCGCCACCAGGTGCAGGCCCACGGTCACGCGCTGGATCTCTCTGCCAGCGCCGGCATCGGCGCGCTGCTGGACACGGTGGGTACTCCGGACATCCTGGTGAACAACGCCGGCGCCATCCCCGGCGGGGACCTGGAGGCGGTGGACGAGCCGACCTGGCGCACCGCCTGGGATCTCAAGGTGTTCGGCTACATCAACCTGGCGCGGGCCTGCTACGCGCGCATGCGCGAGCGCGGCAGCGGCGTCATCGTCAACGTCACCGGGCTCGCCGCCGATCGCACCGACTTCAACTACATCGCGGGCACCGCGGGCAACGCGGGGCTGAACGCCTTCACCCGCGGCCTCGGCAGCTACAGCCTGGAGCACGGCATCCGGGTGCTGGCGGTGAGCCCGGGCCCCACCGAGACCGAGCGCCTGGTGACCCTCATGAAGACCCGCGCGCGCTCCGAGCACGGCGACGACACGCGCTGGCGCGAGTACACCGCGGGCCTGCCCATGGGCCGCCCCGCCAGCGTGGAGGAGGTGGCGAACGTGGTGGCCTTCGCCGCCTCCGACCGCGCTTCCTACCTGAGCGGCATCGTCATCAACGTGGACGGCGGCCACGGCCAGCGGGGCGGCAGCTTCACGCGCTAGATTTCAGGTCGTCGAACGAGGCGATGCGCCCGGCCACGGCGCTGGCGGCGACCGTGTAGGGGCTGGCGAGGTACACGCTGCCCGGCCCCGAGCGGCCGGGGAAGTTGCGGTTGATGGCGCTCACGGTGACCTGGTCCGGGCTCGTCGAGGACCCCGGGCCGCAGTTCGCGCAGGCGCCGCAGCCGGGCATGATGAGGGTGACGCCGGCCTTCTCGAAGGTCTCCAGATAGCCCTTCTCCCGGCAGTACTCGCGGGTGTCCATGGTGCCGAACTGCAGGTACATGCGGGTGTCGGGCGCCAGGGTCTTGCCGTGGTCCAGGGCCCACTGGATGACCTGGTGGTAGGCGTCGAAGTCCGCGTTCTTGCCGCCGGTGCACGATCCGCCATAGGCGATGTCCACCCGCACCGGCCCGTCCAGCTCTCGCACCGACACGCCGTTGCCGGGATCGCCCGGGCGCGCGAGCATGGGCGAGAGGGCATCCGCGTCCACGTGGATCGTGCCCTTGTAGCGGGCGCCCTCGTCGCTGCACATCCAGTCCTCGAGCGCGAAGTCCACGCCGCGACGCGCCTTGATGAAGGCCACGGTCTCGTCGTCGGGCTCGACGATGCCGGTGAAGCCGCCCAGCTCCGCCACCATGTTGGTGAGCGTGGCACGCTCGTCCACGGACATGGCACGCACCGCGCTGCCTCCGTACTCGAACACCAGCCCGATGGCGCCGCCCGCCTTGATCTCGTCCAGGGCCAGCAGGTGCAGCACCACGTCCTTGGCGGTGACGCCCGGCGCGAGCGCGCCGTCCACCTGGATGCGCAGCGTCTCCGGCACCTTGCAGCGCACGTAGCCCGTGACCCAGCTGTTGGCCATGTCCGTGGAGCCGACGCCGAAGGCGAGACAGCCGAGGGCGCCGGAGTGCGGCGTGTGGGAGTCGGTGCCGGCCACGAGCTGGCCCGGCAGGGCGTAGCGCTCCGCCATCAGGGAGTGGCAGATCCCCTCGGAGCCGGGCGTGCCGTGCTCGAGCGCGCCGTGGGAGCGCACCGGGTAGCTGCCGGCGAAGTCGTCGTGTCCGCGGCCCAGGTTCGCGACCCCCGGCAGCAGCCCCCGCTCCACGTGCACCTTGCTCTGGGCCGCGAGCGCCAGGTGATCCTGGAAGGCGATGATGGTGTCCGGATCCACCAGCGGCGCCGGGCGGCCGAAGGCCCCGTGCATCAGGTGCGCGGCCATGCCGGTGAAGTAGTCGTGGCTGAAACGCCAGTCGCAGGCCACCAGGACGCCTTCGCCGGGCGCCGCGCCCGCGAAATCCGGGTGCAGGTGGCGCTCGATGATCTTCTCGGTGAGCGTGCGTGGACCGCGCCCGTTCCCGCCGCCGCGGGTCGCCGGCGATGGCCACTGCACCGAGCGGCTGTAGCGCAGCAGGCCGCCGGCGCGGATGACCTTGCGCGTCAGATCGTCGTGGCCTTGCAGGAACTCCTCGATGGGGATCGCCTCGCCGGCAAGGATGCGGTCCAGCACCGAGAAGTCCGTGGTGGTGAACACGCCGATGTTCGCGCAGTTCTGCTGGTAGATGCGCTCGAAGCTCTCCGCCACGATGAGGCGGATGCCCGCGGCCCGCTCCGCCACGGGGCTGTGCTCACGGGAGGATCCCTTGCCGTAGCGCTTGCCCGCCACCGTCACCCCGAAGCCGCCCTCGCGCACGGCGTTCTCGCCGATGGGCATCTCGCCGCCGGTCTTGAAGCCCACGTAGGGATGGCGTCCCAGGGTCTCGTCGTAGGTGAGCATCACCGTGGTGGGGGTGATCTCGTCGGTGGACACGTTGTCGCGAAGGGGTGCCGCCTCGGCCAGGCTCAGGTCCCGGCCCGCGAGCTGGGCGGTGATGAGAGCCGGGTCCTGGGACAGGTACAGGATGCGGCCTTCGAAGCGGATGGCGTCGTCCATGGGGGGGCCTCTGCGGGGGCGCTGGCGAGGGTGCGCGGGCGACCAAGGATACCGCCTCCCGGCGCCGCGACAGCGCTCAGTACGCGACCGCCGTGGTGTACGCCGGATCCTCGTGCAGCCCCCAGTACAGCTCGGTGAGGCGGCGGGTGGCCGGACCGGGCGTGCCGCGGCCGATGACCGTGTCGTCGATGCGGGTGACCGGCATGAGCCCGCCCGCGGTGGACGCCATGAACACCTCGTCGGCGCCGGCGATCTCGCGCCCGGGCAGCACCGCCACCCTGGCCTCCAGGTTGGTGCGGTCGCAAAGCTCCAGCACGGTACGCCGCGTTATGCCCTCCAGCACGCCGCTGTCCGGGGTCACCAGGGTGCCGCCGAACACCGCGAACACGTTCCAGCCACGGCCCTCGGTGACGTTGCCCTGGTGGTCCAGCAGCAGCGCGTGCTCGACGCCCCGGTCGTAGGCATCGAACAGGGCATCGGCGAAGTCGATGCGGGCGAAGTTCTTCACCGTGGGGTCGATGGAGTCCTTCGGCACCCGCGGCACGCGGCTGATCACCACCGGCACGCCTTCCAGGGCCTGGGCCTCGCTCACCACGCCGTAGTAGGGGTCCGCCCAGGCGATGAAGCGGCTCTCGCAGTTGCGCAAGTCGAAGCCCGGCCCACCCATGTCGCCGCGGGTGGCGATGATCATGGTCATGGAGTCGCGTAGTCCTGCACGGCGCACGCACTCCGTGAGGATCTCGCGCACCCGGTCGCGGTCGAGCCGGAAGTTGAAGCGCCGGCGGGCCACGGAGCGCTCGAAGCGATCCAGATGATCCTCCAGACGGAAGAACCGTCCGCGCCACACGTGCACCGCGTCGTAGCACATGTCGCACAGCTTGAAACCCATGTCGGTGGTGGGCAGCGCCACCTCGCGCCGCGGCTTGAACACGCCGTCGATCCAGCCGATACCCGTCGCCTGTTCCCGGTCGCTCATCGGCACACCTCCCGAACGGCTAGCTTGACGATCGAACCCCTCCCGACTCATTCCTTCGCCACCACCATGTAGATGTGCACGTAGTCCATGGCGTGGCCTTGCGGGCTGCGGCGCACCCGCTCCACGTAGGCCTGGTAGAAGCGGTCCACCAGGGCCTGGCGCTCGTCCGGCGGACGATCCGGGTCGAGGCCGCTCATGAACACCGTCTCGCTCCAGGAGCGAAGCGTCGGCACGTACGAGACCGCGAACGCATCCGGGTCGCCTGCCGCGGCGAAGCGGGCCGCGTACGGGCACGGCACCACGCGAGTCTCGGCGGACACCAGCCGGAGCCCCGCACCGTGCACGGGGCTCGCCGGATCGGTGAGCGGCGCACAGTACTCCTCCACCGTCTTGTAGAACTGCGGGAACGCGGTGGCACGGTACTCGGCCTCGGTGATGCTGCCCTCCTCCGCCATCTCCCGCCACAGGGCGTTGAAGGTGTCGAACATGTTCACGCCGCCGGTGTTGCCCAGGTAGCGCCCCTGCTCGTCGATGCAGAAGTTGCTCATCACCAGACGCGCGCCCGGTCGCATCTCCCGCGCCCGCTCCAGCAGGATGGTGTCCCAGTCCTTGAGCGCATGGGCGCGGAAGGCCTCGAGCTCGGCGCCGTCGGCACCCACCGCGTGCACGTGGTCGGTGATGCGGCCCGGCAGCCCGCTCAGCCAGTGCATCGCGGTGGCCGAGAAGCCGAAGTCCAGCGACCCACTCGGGAAGATGGGCCGGTAGAAGCTGGTGCCTGCGGCGAAGGCGTACACCCCCGCGTGCTCCGCCAGGTAGCTCGTCACGTCCGGGCGCTCCCCCGCCAGCATGGTGAACAGCGCCGAGTAGTCGTTGCGGGGCAGGTCCGTGTAGGTAATGCACACCTCGCGGTCCGGGTCGCGTGCCTTGACCCGGGCCACCAGCTTGCGCACCAGGTCCACCGACGTGCCGCCGTCCGCGGCGCCGAAGTCCGCCACCTGGAACGGTCTCCCGGCCCGGGACAGATCGATGTCCTCCAGCGCCGACAGGGCCAGCTCCGCGGTATTGTCGATGACGTGCTTGGCGCCCTCCGTGTGCAGGGAGTAGTAGCCGCCCCCCTTCATCGACACCGAGGAGCTGGTTGAGCGGTCCGACATGCGCGTACGTACGAGTGGGGGAAATACGGGGACGGTATACCGATTTCTCTCGTCGAGGACGTGTCAGGAACTCAAGCCTCGAAATCGGTATACCGTCCCCGTATTTCGCGATGCGGGATCAGAAGTTCAGCGAGATGTCGTAGTGGTGCGACTGGCAGGCCGCCACCTGCTTGGCCTGCTCGGTGCTCAGGCGCGGCTGCATGCGCAGCCCGATGGTGTCGCGGATGGCCTCGTCGTAGGCAGCGAGCCGCGGCGCCAGGTCGCTCGCGGCGCGGCTGCGCCATGCCACTTCGTCGGCAAGCGCCTGACGTGCCTGCGCGAGCATCGCCGCGGCCTCCTCGCGGTTCACGGTGTCGCCCTTGAGCGCCCGGCGGGCCTTCGACAGCGGCGAGCGGATCGGGTTGGTGCCGTCCAGCGCGCCCACTGCACGCTCGACCTCCTGGATGCGCTCCATGGCCGCCTCCGGCGGCTCGCTGGCGATCACCGGCTCCAGCGCCGCCAGATCGGCGTCCAGCTTCTGCAGCGCGTCGGCCTGGGCGATCTCGGCGCGCAGCTTCCCCACCGGCTCGTAGGCGCTGTCCACGCCTCGGCGATAGGCATTGAGCGCGGCGCTCTCCGCCTGGATGAACTTCTTGAAGTTCGTGTGCACGTCGTCCCAATCAGCCGGGACGCTCGCCTCCAGCGCCTTCTTCTCCTCGGCCAGCGCCGCGATGCGCCGGTCCAGCTTTTCGATGTCCTCGGGTTCCGTGCTCTCCAGCCGTGAGATGCGTCGCTTCGTCTGCTCCAGCAGCGCCGTCTCGTCATCCAGGTCCCGCAGCTCGGCCTGGATGGCGCGCACCTTCTCCTGCAGCGGCCGGTACTTCGGCGCGGCATCGCGGATGGCGGCCTGGGCCTCGCGCACCGCCTTCACCCGGTCGAAGGTGGCGAGCACCTCCTCGCGGCTCTTCGCCAGGGCCTTCTGCCAGTCCTCTGGAAGGTAGCCGGTCTCGGCGGCGCCGAGCTGGTCGACCGCACCGCGGATGCGCCCCTCCTCCGCCGCGTAGACCGGGAACACCATCTCCTCGAGACACATCTGCAGCCGCGGGTTCATGGGCGGCGGCGCCGTGTCCGAGGTGAGGTAGGTGCGATACGGCAGGTAGTTGACCAGGGACGGGAACCAGCCGGCGATGGCGAGACCCACGAGCTGGAGCATGATGAAGGCCACCGCACCCCGGTAGATGTCCAGGGTCTTCACCGTGGGTGGTGCCACGCCGCGCAGGTAGAACAGGGCGAATCCGAATGGCGGCGTCAGGAACGAGGTCTGGATGTTGAGCCCCACCATCACGCCCAGCCACACGGCGGTGATGTTGGCCGACGGGTCCGCCAGCAGGATGGGCGCCACGATGGGCACCACCACCACCGCGATCTCGATGAAGTCCAGGAAGAACCCCAGCAGGAAGATCACGAGCATGACCACGATGAACTGGGCCCAGAACCCTCCGGGAATGCCGGTGAGCTGCTCCTTGACCAGGTCCTCGCCACCGAAGGCACGGAACGCCGAGGTGAGCATCGAGGCGCCGATGAGGATGATGAACACCATCGACGTGGTCTTTGCGGTCTCGATCATCACGCCCCGCAGGGTGTCGTCGATGACGTAGGTCCGCCAGGTGCTCCACAGGATGGCGATCAGCAGGCCGATGACGAACACCCCGGCCAGCATGAGACCCAGCGCGTCCCCCTCCCCGATGTTCTTGATGTTGAGGGACCATGTGCTGAGCACCCAGACCAGGCCCGCGATGGAAGCCACCGCCAGGATCGCGGGGTAGTAGGTCGTACGCCGGCCCGCGGTGAGGCGGTAGCCCGCCATGATCATGGCCCCGATGGCGCCGATGGATCCGGCCTGGTTGACCGTCGCGATGCCCAGGATGATGGAGCCCAGCACCACGAAGATGAGCGCCAACGGCGGCACCAGTGCCAGGAACACCGACAGCCAGAACCCGCGGTCGAACTTGCCCTCGTAGTGCACCGGCGGTGCGGAGTGCGGCCGGATCAGCGCCGAGACCAGGACGTAGAGCATGTAGATGCCCACCAGGATTATCCCGGGGACGAAGGCGCCCATGAACATGTCGCCCGCGCTGGCCGACGTGATGTCGAACTCCGAGGGCATGTTGAACTCGCCAGTGGCCTCCTTGTAGTCCGCCTTGCGCTCGGTGCTGGCCTGGTCCGAAGCGCTGGAAAGCTGATCGGCGAGGATGATGAGGACGATGGACGGCGGGATGATCTGCCCGAGGGTGCCCGATGCGCAGATGGTCCCGCAGGCCAGCGGCTTCGAGTAGTTGTTGCGCAGCATCGCCGGCAGCGAGATGAGCCCCATGGCGATGACCGTGGCGCCCACGATGCCGGTGGTGGCGGCCAGCAGGGCGCCCACGAACACCACCGAGATGCCGAGGCCGCCGGGGATGGGCCCGAAGAGCTGGGCCATCTTCACCAGCAGGTCCTCGGCGATCTTCGAGCGCTGCAGCATGATGCCCATGAACACGAACAGGGGGATCGCGATCAGGGTGTCGCGCTCCACGTCCCAGTACAGACTTCGGAAGTTCGTGACCCCGGCGCTCAGCCATTCGATGGGCCCGCCCTGGTGGAAGTAGGCCGACGTGTCGCTCTCGAACATCCAGCCGGTGAGCGCCGCCAGCGAGATGGCCAGCACCGCGGATCCCGGCAGGGCGAAGGACACCGGGAAGCCGGCGGTGAGCGCCAGCACCATGAACAGGATCAGCAGGCCGAGAAAGACGAGTTCCATGAAGAGCGCTATCCGGGGTGGACCAGCTCGTGCTCAGGCGGCGGCTCGGCCTGGCCCCGCAGCACTGCGACGTTGGCGAGGAAGTAGCTCGCGAACTGGATCAGCATGGTGACGGCGAACACCAGCAGGAACACCGCCATCAGGTACTTGGTGTACATGCCGAAGCCGCTCTGGGAGATCTCGAAGCTGAGCAGTGGGCTCACCAGGCTCGAGCCCCTGCCCCACATGCCCTGGGTGAGGATCACCCAGCAGATGGGGACACCCAGCACCACCGAGCCGATGGCGTTGGCCCACGCCTTGCCCCGCGGGCTGAAGCGGGCGTAGAACACGTCGACGCGCACGTGGCCGTCCTCGATGAGGGTGTAGGCGCTCGCGAACAGGAACAGCGCGGCGTACCAGAAACGCACCAGGTCGCCCATGAAGGCCTGCTCGTAGGAGAACACGAAGCGCCAGATGACGATCTGGAACTCCGCGAACACCACCAGCAGGGCGAGCCACACGAAGTCCAACGACCTGGAGAACCAGGCGATCACCGCCGACAGCAGGATCAGCGGGATGTGCACGTAGGTGCCCCGGTAGTTGGGCCGCCCGAGCTCGGTGGTGAGGGCCTCGCCCACGATGCCTGCCAGCAGCTCCTCCACCCGCAGGAACGAGATCACCATGTCGGCGAGCCCCACCAGCAGGGTGGACCAGAAGGCCACGCGCACCAGGTAGGCGGCGAAGTCGGTCATCCATTCGGCGTCCGCAATCATGTTGCGCGCGCGCGTCGCGAGCACGAACACCACCGACGCGACGACGCCGGCGACGTAGGTCCCCATCTGCGCCCAGGCGAGGCCGGCCGACGCACCCTCCGGCACGCCGGTGAAGACGGCGACGGCCCCGGGCCACTCGCGCCAGAAGATGAGGTAGACGTTGACCAGGTACAGCAGCGTGATGGCCACCGACGACCAGGCCAGCATGCGCAGTCCCAGGTCGGCGGTGGTGGGCGGCGCCGGCACGAAGTCGCTGCCGGACCCCGGCGGTTTGGGCATGCCCAGGTGTGGCGAATCGATGGCGGTCATGCTGACAGCGGTGTCACGAGCTCGGGGCGGCGGTGCCGGGTCTCCGGGCGCCGCGGCGCCCGGAGACCGTGTGGGGGAAGCGCCGCCCGCGGGCTCCGCCTGCGAGCACCGATCCCCCCCTGCGGCGGCGTTTACAGCTTCAGCACGCGGTTGCGCTGACCCAGGTACGCCTGGTCGGCGATCTTGGTCCAGCCGCCCAGCTCGCCACGCGCCTTGCGGAAGCTCGTGAGCGTGCGCTTGGCCAGGTCGCTGTGCGACTCCACCTCGGCGAACACCGCCTCCGCCGCCTCGCCGAAGGCGTCGTACACGTCGTCGTTGAACTGGCGAAGCTGCACGCCCTGCTCGGTGATGAGCTTCTGCAGCGCCTCGCCGTTGCGGGCGTTGAACTCCGCGTACATGACGTCGTTCTCCATCGTCGCCGCGGCCTCGATGATCTGCTGGTCGGACTTCGACAGCCCGTCCCAGAACTTCTTGTTGATGCCGAGCGACAGCATCGACGCGGGCTCGTGCATGCCCGGGTAGTAGTAGAACTTGGCGGCCTCGTAGAACTTCATGAAGCCGTCGTTCCAGGGGCCCACCCACTCGGTGGCGTCGATGGCGCCGGAGAC
>JBFHNV010000120.1:0-18492 GCA_041593595.1 Gammaproteobacteria bacterium | reverse complement strand
GGCCCCGGGGCGGCGCGGGCTGCCCTGCCCGCTGCCCTGGCGCCGGTGCCGCGCCGGGAGGTGGCCGCGCGCATGCTGCGCAACCTGAAAGCCATTCACGTGCAGGCCGGTGACTGGGCACGTGCCCTGCGTGCGGCCGACGGCCTGGTGGCACTGTCCCCGGAGGCGCCCGCGGAGCAGCGCGACCGGGGTGCCATCTACGAGCGTCTGGAGGCCTGGCGGGCGGCCTTCGAGGATTACCGGGCCTATCTGGAACGCGCGCCCCAGGCCGCCGACGGAGCGGCGGTGCGCCAGCGTATCGCCGCGATCCGCACCCGCGCCACGCGGCTCAACTGACCGCACCCGTGTTCGGTTCGGGCCGGTCCGGTGCGGGTCGTCGGGACCGTCGGCCGCATGGCCGCGGCCGTCGAGCGTACAAGGATGTATCTACAGCGTGTCCCGACGGCCCGTACGGGACCGGATGCGCCTCGCGAAGGCGTAGCCGATGACGGATGCGACTGACCGGGCCTTCCGGGCCCCGGCATCAGGCCCCGCCGCGCTGCCCGGCCACCGGGTCCACGCGGTAGAACGCCGCGAGCTGACGGTAGACGTCCGGGTAGGCGTCCCGCAGCACCTCCGGCAGCTCGAAGAAGTACTCGCTGGCCACGGCGAAGAACTCCCCGGGGGACTCCGCTGCGTACTCGTCCAGGGGCGGATCCAGGTCCTGGTCCAGGCACGCGTTCATGTGGTCGAAGGCGGCGGTGAAGGCCCCGTGCCACGCCTTCCGGTCCATGTCTCGCCCGAGCGGCGGGAAGCCGTTGGCGTCGCCGTTCAGCATGTCCAGCTTGTGGGCCATCTCGTGGATCACCACGTTGTAGCCGTCGAGCTGGCCCGATGCGGCCACGTCCTCCCACGACAGCACCACCGGCCCCTGCAGCCACGCCTCGCCGGAGCGCGGCTCCTCGAACTCGTGCACCACGCCGGCCTCGTCCACGTCGTGTCCACGCGCCAGGAACCCGCCGGGATGCACCACCAGCGAGGTCCAGCCGCGGTAGGCGTCGAGACCCAGCCCCAGCACCGGCACGCAGGCCAGGGCCGCGAGCCCGGCACGGGCGGCATCGTCCATCTCGAGCCCACGGGCCGGCTCGATGGACTTGGCGCGCAGGAAGCGGGCCGCCAGGTCCCGCAGGCGTGGCGCGCCGGCCGGGTCCAGGGCCGTCACCAGAGGAAAGGCCCGGCACACCGCGGACCAGTCCGGATCCGGGATGGCAACGGGACGCTTGCGGAACAGCATGCGGGGTCCGGACGCGGGCGGGGCGCGGATCTTACGCCGGTCCCCCGCGCCCGAGGCGCTTCTCGTCATATGCCGAATCGGTCTGTGGGACCGGGGATCGGGTTGCTAGTCTGCGCCCGCCGCGGGATCGCCCGCCCGGCGCGACCTGGCCCGGCACGTCACTCCCGGAAGAGCGTCTGCATGGAATCACTGGAACCCCGCGACGGGCTGCTGGCCGGCGCCCTGCTCATCGGTCTCGCGTTCGGCGTCATCGCCCGGCTGTCCGGGTTCTGCTTCCGCTCGGCCCTGGTGGAGGCCGTGGAGCGGCGCCCGGGCCGTCAGCTGGCGGCCTGGATCGGTGCCCTGACGGCTGCCGTCGCGGGCACCCAGGGGCTGGCCGCGGCAGGAGTGGTGGACCTCTCCGGGAGCATCTACCTGACCCGCAGCGTGGCCTGGGGCGGGCTGGCCCTGGGCGGCCTGCTGTTCGGCGCGGGCATGATGCTCACCCGCGGCTGCGGCGCCCGCCACCTGGTGCTGGCCGCCGGCGGCAACCTGCGCTCCCTGGTGGTGCTGCTCGCGCTAGGCCTCACGGCCTATGCCACCCTGCGGGGGATCCTCGCGCTGCCCCGCACCTGGATCACCGGCGTGGCCAGCGCCGACGTCGCGGCGCCGGACCAGGGTGTGATCGCCCTGCTCGCCCACGGCCTGGGGGTCGCGGCGGACGGGGTGCCGTGGCTGGTGCCGGTGGTGCTGGTCGCGGCGGCCGGGCTCGCGCTGGCGCGCACGCGCTGGCGCTCGCCGGTGGGGTCGTCGGTGGCCGCCGGCGCGCTCATCGGGCTGCTGGTCCCGGCGGGCTGGTACGTCACCGGCGTGCTCGGCTACGACGACTTCGAGCCGGTGCGGCTCGAATCGCTGACCTTCACCGCGCCGGTGGGCAACGCCATCCAGTACCTGCTCACCTACACCGGCGCCCAGGCGGACTTCGGCATCGCCGCCGTGGGCGGCGTGCTGGCGGGCGCCCTTGTCACCGCGCTCGCCACCCGCGACCTGCGCGCGGAGGGCTTCGACGGCGCGCCGCCCCTGGCACGCTACCTCCTGGGTGGCTCCATGATGGGCTTCGGCGGCGTGCTCGCCCTGGGCTGCACCATCGGTGCCGGCCTCTCAGGGGTCAGCACGCTGTCCGCGGGCAGCCTCCTCGCCACCGGCTGCATCGTCGCCGGCGCAGTGCTGGCGCTGCGCTTCGCCCGCCTGCCGCGGGGAGAAGGCGCCCGCGCCCGCCTGGGACCGGCCGCTCAGGCCTGATCCCCACCCTGGCGGCACCGCCCGGGATGACCCTCCGATCCCGCGCCCCCGCTGCGGCCCGCGGCGGGTCAGCGGTGCCGGACGCTATTGACGCACTGCCGCATGCGACCATCCGTCGATCTGCGGGATGACCGTCCATATTCATACATGCGAATATATGAAAGCGTCCTCGTGGCGCGAGGAGGATCCGGAGGTATCGCAATGCATGCATTCAAGACGGTGGCCGCGGTGGCGCTGGGCCTGCTGGTGATGGCGGCCGCGGGCGGGGCCGCGGCGAATGATCGCTACGGCAAGCAGAAGGTGGTCTACCACATCAACTACAACGGGGGCGAGGACGGCAAGGCGTACCGGGCGGCCATGCGCAACATCCAGAACCACATCAACGCGGTGGGCGCGGAGAACATCGACGTCAAGGTGGTGCTGCACGGCAACGGCGTCTACCTGCTGCGCGACGCCGTGTCCGACGACAAGATCCAGATGGCCGTGACCAGCCTGAAGTCCCAGGACGTGACGTTCAACGTCTGCAACAACACGCTGAAGGGGCGCAAGCTCGCCTACGAGAAGGACCTGTTCGAGGTGTGGCAGGACGACATCGTGCCGTCCGGCGTGGCAGAGATCTCACACCTGCAGCAGCAGGGCTACACGTACATCAAGCCCTGACGGGTCGCGACACGGCGCGGGTGGGCGCGGCCGTGAGGTACGCCGGCGCGACTCCTCTGGAGTCCCGCCGGCAGTAGGCTCAGCGCGGACGGTCCCGGTGCGGCTCAGGTAGCCGTCGCCGTCGCCGCACAGGTCGTAGAAGCGGGTCAGGGTATAGCGGGCGTCCTGCTCACCCGGCACGCCGTCCGGCGGATAGGCGTCGCCGCCGGGCGGGCTCACCCACCGTCGTGGCTACTTCACGGTCAGGCAGGGGCACTCGGCGAGCTGGCACACCTGGTGGCTGACGCTCCCCATGAGCAGGCCCGTCAGGTCCGACAGCCCACGTGTGCCCATGACCACCAGATCGGCGGATTCCGCCCGCGCCCGCTCGACGATGCACTGGGCCGGCGGACCGTCCTCGGTGACGCCCTCCACCTGGGCAACCCCGTGACGGCGTGCGGCGGTCACCGCGCCCTCGGTGATGTGCGCGGCCAGCGCCCGGTGCACCTGCTCGCGGTGCGCGGCGCTCTTGCCCTCACGAGTCAGGGGCACCCCCCGGGACATGCTCGCGATCCCCGCGCCGGTGAGGACGTCCGGCTCCACCAGGTGCTCCACCTCGGCCATGTGGCGCAGGGACTCCGGAACCGCTCCGTGTCCCTGCACGTGCACCACCACCAGCCGGGCCTCATCCCTGGCCGCCAGCCGCGCGGCCAGCTCCAGTGCCCGTTCGGCGTGTCGCGAGCCGTCGACTGCTACGAGGATGACCTGGAACATGAACCCTCTCCCGTGACCCGGCGAACTGCCATGCAACAACTCTCCTGATGAATCCTCCCCTGCACGCCCGCCGGCACGTTGATTCAGATCAAGGTGGTGCCCGCTGCGGATCAGCACCCCGGGCCGCGGCTCGGGAACGCTGCCGGATCGTGGCGCAGGAGCCACTCGGCCAGGTCCTGGAATGCCGGTGCGCCAGGGGCTGCCAGCGGATCGGCGGTGCCGCCGAACGCGCCCGCCACCAGCCGCCAGTCCTCCGCCGTCAACACCTCCCGGGCGAGGGGAAACACCCGCTGCTCTTCCTTGCGCATGTGGTTGCGCTCGGCGTCCACGTACGTCTGGACGCGCTGGCGCAGCAGATCCCGGTCCTCGGCCCCCCCGGCCAGGCAGGCCGCGATGGACTCGAGCAGGGTGGCCCCCATGCGCGCCAGCTCGTCGTGATCGTGGGTGAGGCCAGCCACGGCCGCGGCGCCGGTCTCGCTACGCGCGGCCATCCGACCGAACAGGAGCTCCTCGCGGGCATGGTGGACCAGGTCGCTGTACTCCCGTTCGCGTGCGACGATGTCACGGGCGATGGTGAGCGACTTCGCGTCACCGGCGACCGCGTCCGGGATCAACCGCTCCAGCACCTCCAGCAGGCGTATCGTCACCCGGTGCTCGTCCCACAGCTGCTGCAGCACCTCCGCGTCGTCCATGGGGCATCCTCCGGAGCCCTCGCCACAAATGTCAGCGTAGCGCCGTCGTCGCTGCCGCGCCTTGATTCAGGTCAACGGGATTGATCGGGATCAGCACCGCCACCGGGCGCTTCGCCAGTATCGATGCCGTCATGAGCGGGTCCACGCGGCGCATATGCTGGTTCGACGAGCTGGGGCTCGCCGACGTGGCGCGGGTGGGCGGCAAGAACGCGTCGCTGGGTGAGATGGTGTGCCACCTGGAGAACGCGGGCGTGCGGGTGCCGGGGGGGTTCGCCACCACCGCGGCGGCGTTCCGTGAGGCGATGGACGCGGCCGGTGCCGGCGCGGCCCTGTCCGAGGCCCTGTCGGGCCTCGACGTGGGCGACACGCGCGCCCTCGCCGCGTGCGGCCGGCGGTGCCGGGAGGTCGTGTACCGGGCAGGCCTCGGACCCGCGCTCGAGGAAGCCGTCACCGAAGGCTATCGCCGCCTGGAGTCCCGGTACGGCGAGCACGTGAGCGTGGCGGTGCGCAGCTCCGCCACCGCCGAGGATCTGCCCGGCGCGAGCTTCGCGGGGCAGCACGACAGCTACCTGAACGTGAGTGGCGCCGGCGCCGTGCTGGAAGCGTGCCGGCGCTGCTTCGCGAGCCTGTTCACCGACCGTGCCATCCGCTACCGGGCCGACCGCGGCTTCGATCACCTGAAGGTCATGCAGTCCGTGGGCGTGATGAAGATGGTGCGCGCCGACCTGGCCGCCAGCGGCGTGATCTTCACCCTGGACACGGAATCCGGGCACCGCGACGTGGTGTTCGTGACCGCCGCCTACGGGCTGGGCGAGAACGTGGTGCAGGGCGCGGTGGACCCGGACGAGTTCCACGTGCACAAGCCCGCCCTGGCGCGTGGCTTCCGGGCGGTGCTGCGGCGCGCCCTGGGCGAGAAGAAGGTGCGCATGGTGTGCGGCCACGGGCGCGGCGGCGCCGCCACCCGCAACGTGGCCACGCCCCGCACCTGGCGCGACCGCTACTGCATCGGCGACGAGGAGGTGCTGCAGCTCGCCGAGTGCGCCCTGCGCATCGAGGCCCACTACTCGGAGCACGCCGGATCCCCGACCCCCATGGACATCGAGTGGGGCAAGGACGGCGAGGACGGCGAGCTGTACATCCTGCAGGCACGCCCGGAGACCGTGGCCTCGCGGCAGTCGCCGACGCAGCTCACCGAGCACCGCCTCACGGGCAGCGGCCAGGTGGCCGTGGTCGGGCGTGCGGTGGGCAACCGCGTCGCCTGTGGCCCGGTGCGGGTGGTGCACGAGCCCCGGGATCTGGGCGCGTTCCGCGACGGGGAGGTGCTGGTGGCCGACAGCACCACCCCGGACTGGGGCACGGTGATGCGCCGCGCCGCAGCCATCGTCACCAACCGGGGCGGGCGCACCTGCCACGCGGCCATCGTCGCCCGGGAGCTGGGGATCCCCGCCGTGGTGGGCACCGGAGATGTGACCGAGCGGGTGCACGACGGAGAGACGGTGACCGTGTCCTGTGCCGGCGGGGCCACCGGCCAGGTCTACCGCGGCGAGGTCCCCTTCGAGACGGTGGCGATCGATCTGCGCGACGTTCCCGCGACCCGTACCGAGGTGATGGTGAACCTGGGCGACCCTGAGCAGGCGTTCCAGACCGCGCGCCTGCCCTGCGCCGGGGTGGGACTGGCGCGCATGGAGTTCATCATCACCGAGCAGGTCAAGGCCCATCCCATGGCGCTGCTGCACCCGGAGCGGGTGGACGACCCGCAGGTCCGTGCCGAGCTCCTGCATCTCGCGCGCCACGACGCGAGCCCTGCGGCGTTCTTCGTGCGCACCCTGTCGGAGGGCGTGGGCACCATCGCGGCGGCCTTCTGGCCGCGGCCCGTCATCGTGCGGCTGTCGGACTTCAAGACCAACGAGTACGCCACACTGCTGGGCGGCACCGCCTTCGAGCCACACGAGGAGAACCCCATGCTCGGCTTCCGCGGCGCGTCGCGCTACGCACACGAGGCCTACGCGGGGGGCTTCGAGCTGGAGTGCCGCGCGCTGGCCCGCGTGCGTGGCGAGATGGGGCTCGACAACCTGCGGGTGATGGTGCCCTTCTGCCGGCGTCTGGAGGAGGCGGACCGGGTGCTGGCGGCCATGGCCGGCGCGGGGCTGGCTCGCGGTGCGGACGGTCTCCAGGTCTACGTCATGTGCGAGATCCCCAACAACGTGATCCTGGTGGACGAGTTCGCGCAGCGCTTCGACGGGTTCTCCATCGGCTCCAACGATCTCACCCAGCTCACCCTCGGCGTGGACCGGGACTCGCAGGCCGTGGCCTTCGACTTCGACGAGCGCGACCCGGGCGTCCTCGCCTTCATCGCCCAGGCCATCGCCGGCGCGCGGCGCAACGCCCGCCACGTGGGGATCTGTGGCCAGGCCCCGTCGGACTACCCGGAGGTGGCCGAGTTCCTGGTGCGCGAGGGCATCGATTCCATCAGCGTGACCCCGGACCGGGTCATCGGCACCATCCGCCTGGTGGCGCGCAT
The DNA here is from genome assembly GCA_041593595.1 of Gammaproteobacteria bacterium. Lineage (GTDB taxonomy): Bacteria > Pseudomonadota > Gammaproteobacteria > HK1 > HK1 > JBFHNV01. The sequence continues at coordinate 11,312 of JBFHNV010000120.1, read as the reverse complement.
CGAGGGGGAGCGGGCCTCGTGGGACGCACCGCCGGCTGCCGGCGGGGCCGCTGCCGTGCCGCGGACATCCGGATAACCGACCCGGCCGCCCCTGGGGATACCGTTCACCGATCACGAACGGGCGTGCTCCCCAGGCGTCTGCTGCCGTGCCCGATCCCCCCGTGCCGCGTAGACTCCGCCGGCGGGCCGGCGAGACGCACGGCACGCGGGACTCCATCCGAGCATCGCACACGAGGGAGGAACGGCGGATGAGACGAATGGTTGCACTCCTGGCCCTGATCTTCGCCGGACTCCCGGCGAGCGCCCTGGCGGCAGTCGGGGCCAGCGTCGACTACCAGGTGGACGGCACCACCTACGAGGGCTACTACGTGGCCGCCGCGCCCACCGCGCCGATGGTGCTGCTGATCCACGACTGGGACGGGCTCACGGACTACGAGGTGAAGCGGGCGGACATGCTCGCGGAGATGGGCTACGCGGTGTTCGCCGCGGATCTCTTCGGCAAGGGCGTGCGCCCCACCGAGGTGGCCGACAAGCGCCAGCACACCGGCGAGCTGTACAAGGACCGGGAGAAGATGCGCCGGCTGATGACCGCGGCCCTGGATGCCGCGGCCCGTCTGGGCGGCGAGGTGGGCAACGCCGTGGCCATGGGCTACTGCTTCGGCGGCGCCGCGGTGCTGGAGCTCGCGCGCTCCGGCGCGGCGCTGAAGGGCTTCGCCACCTTCCACGGTGGCCTGAAGACCCCGGAGGGCCAGAACTACAGCCAGGCGAAGGGCGAGATCCTCGTCATGCACGGCACCGCCGACAGCGCCATCACCATGGACCAGTTCGCCGCCCTGGCGGTGGAGCTCGAGCAGGCCGGGGTGAAGCACGAGATGATCACCTACAGCGGCGCGCCCCACGCCTTCACGGTGTTCGGCAGCGATCGCTACCGCGAGGACGCAGACCGCAGGTCCTGGGCCCGGTTCGGCGAGTTCCTGAAGGCCAATCTGCGCTGACGGCCGGCGACGGCGGGCGGGAACCCGCCGCCGCCGTGCGGTGTCGGCAGCTGACCTCCCCGCCTACTTGCAGGGGAAGGACGCTTTCAGGGTCTCCATCAGCGCGTCGGGCGCGGTCATGGCGCCCCGGGCGGTGTAGGCGCCGTGGACCCAGCGCATGAAGGCCCAGCGCACCTCGTCGGCGGTGTTCACGGCCGGCGGGCAGACCTCCTTGCCCGGGCCGCTGGCACCGACCTTGGCCAGGGCGTGCACGTAGCCGAGGATGTACTGCTCGCACTCGGTCTCGGCGGCCGCGCCCCAGCGCGAGTCATTGTCCGCCGTCTGGCAGGGCGAGAGCAGGTCGGCGGCCTTGTAGGCGGGGCCCGTCGACTGCGCGCTCCCGGCGACGCTGCACGCCAGCAGGACCGCTCCCAGGGTGACGGTGCTCACGATCTTCATCACTGGTCTCCCCTGCTGATCGGGCCGATCACTTGCTCTTCTTCTCACCGAGCGCATGGATCGCTTCGTTCATGACGTCCTGATGCTGCTTGTTGTTCACGAAGGCGGGCGAGTTGACCTTCTTCCACAGCTCCGGATCGGTCATGTTCTGGTGGCAGCCCATGCACAGGCCGGTACGCTCCATGCGCTCGCGCTGTGCCTGGGTCAGCGCACCGGTGAGCGGCCAGTGGGAGCCGATGGTCACCAGCTCCTCGCCCTCGGGCGTGACGATCTGGCTCAGGTCGTGGTCGAGCTTCGGCACGGCCTGGATCTGCGGCTGGGTCTGCCCCGGGATGATCTGGCCGAAGGCCGTCTCCAGGTCCACCACGAAGCCCTTGTCGTATCCCCTGAGGAAGCGCCCGCCCTCGATGCCGTAGCCGAGCGCCTTCGGGTTGTTGTGGCAGCTCTCGCAGGAGCGCGCCTGGCGGCCCGCCGTGTGCGGCTGGACGGCGGCGTGATCCAGGCCCTTCTTGCCGTCCGGCGTGGTCCAGATCTCGTTCTTCACCACCGTGTTGCCGTCCTTGTCGATGACCGTGGTGATCACCTGGCAGCCGGGCATGAGCGGGCTCACCCGGCCCTCGCCGTTGATGCCCAGCGTGGGCTGCTCCCAGCGCAGGTACGAGCGGGTCTCCGAGACCTTGCCAGGCCCGGTGAGGCCGTTGGTGCCGAGCGCGTTGTCGGCGGTCAGTCCGTTCGGATCGCGGGCGTTGGCGGTGGTGATCCAGTCCACGTCGGTCTTGCCCTGGGAGTAGTCCACGGTGATGTGGCAGCCGTAGCACTGGGGCGCCCAGTCCGCGTGGCAGGCGTAGCACTCCATGGACTCCATGTGGCGACCCACCGAGCCCATGGCGACCCGCGCGTTCTGGTTCTTCCAGAGATCGTTGTCGGCGATGTGCTTGAGTACCGGCACCTCGAAATCGGTGCCGGAGGCGGAGTGCACGATGACCTTGTCGCCGCGCTTCACCACGTTGCCGTACGGGTTGCCGCGGGCGGTGAGCAGGTAGCCGTCCTCCGCGTCGTAGATCTGGGCGAAGGCCTGCTCCGGCGTGAGGCTGGTAGCGAGCCCCCGCGGCGTGTCGGCAATCCGCTGGCCGTGCTCCTCGCCGTAGCCCAGCGGCAGCTCCCACGGCGCCTTGGTCACGGTGCCGTGGCAGTCCTCGCACTCGATCTCCACCTGCGCCAGCGTGGTGCCGGGCAGGTTGCCGTCGCCGTGCATGTCCACGGTGGTGTGACAGTCCTGGCACAGCATGCCGCCCTGGGGGTTGCCCTCCCGGGACTGCACCTGGTGGTGCAGGTCGTCCTTGATGAACTGGTAGCTCTTGGTGTGCAGCGCCGGCTGCTTGCCGCCGACCTCGTTGTAGGGCGAGCCGTAGGGGAACTCCATGATGCCCTGGTAGCTCACGCCGATGCGCTTGCCGCGGTTGTGGCAGGAGTTGCAGGTCTCCGACGGGATGCCGGAGTACTCCACGTCGCCCACCTTGACCTTGGACTTGCGCGAGCCCTGCATGCGGTGCACCAGGAGCTTGCCCGGCTGCTTCTTGTCGATGGTGGGGTCGTTGCCCTCGTACAGGCCCTCGTTGGAGTACGGCACGTGGCACGACGAGCACCCGGAGCCGCGGAAGTCGCCGCGCTTCTCGCGACCGGTCACGCCCACGTGGCAGCGCTGGCATTGCTGGCGGGAGTAGGTGATGCCGGCCAGGTTCGGGTGCTGCGGGATCTGGTCCACGTCCACCTCGGGGATCTGCTTCATCTCCGAGGGCATCTGGTCCGGGTGCGCCGCCACGAAGGCGGTCATGTAGTCCTTGTAGGCCTGCGTGCCGACCGAGGGCGTGGGGCCGTCCTCGTCCTTCAGATCGTAGTTGCCCCACACCACCTTCATGCCTTCCTGCACGCCCCAGGACCACAGGTTGCCCTGGATCTTGCCAGCCTCGGTGTTCATCAGCGACTTGATGAGGCGATCCGCGTAGCCCGCGTGACACTGGCCGCAGGAGCGATCCGCGATCCACACCGCGCCGGGGTCCGGGTAGAACATGTGCGGGCCGCCGTTCTTCGCGAGGCCCTCGGGGCTGCCGCTGTGGGCCGCGGCCTTGTCCTTCGCCGCCGGGTTGCCGCCGTGGCAGGTGACGCAGCCGGCGGGATCGCCGTTGGCACTGCCCAGGGCCACGATGGTGGCGTGCATGGCGCCGTCGGCGAACTGCTCGATGCCCTGGTGGCAGCCGAGGCAGCCGCTGTCCTGCGCCGTGGCGGCGCCGCTCCAGATGGCCGCTGCCATGACCGCGATTCCTGCCAAGCGCTTCACTGCCATGTCCACTCCCCCGCTTGCGGTGGTCTCGACGTCCTCGCGCCGGGCACCCATCAGCCCTTGCGCTCACCCACGGTGTCGCCGATGGCCCGACCCTAGCGGGCCACGGTCGCGCACGGCTCTGACAATTGTCAGAAACCACCACCCGCCGCCTGTCGACGCGGCACGGGATCACATGAAACCTGATCTTTGGCAGAATTGACCCAGGGCAATCAGCGCCTCGGGGGAGCCCGCTATCGTGGCAGCAGGCGGCATGGGCGAGGAGGTACGAGTGCTCGAACACGGCGAGGCGCGAAAGGCGGTCGACGGGGCATGCGTGAACCTGGCGGCCTGTGCCCGCGCCCACCGGGCCTGTGCCCTCGCCACCATCCGTTATCCGGTCAGCGGTGTCGCGCGCACCTTTGCCCGCGGCCAGGTCCTCGACGAGGGAGCGGTCGGCGGCCCTGTCATCCGCACCGTGCACTCGGGGCTGGTGGCGCTGTGCGTCACGCTTGCCGATGGACGCCGGCAGATCCTGGCGCTCGCCACGGCCGGAGACATGCTGACGGACTGCCGCCTGGCGGGTCTCGAGTGCCGGGTCCAGGCTCTTGCGCCATCGGTGGTGTGTGAGCTGGATCTGTCCACCTGCGTCGCGGCCGTGGACCGGGACGGCGAGCTGCAGCGGGCGCTGCTGGCCGCGAGCCGACAGCGCCTGGAAGCCGCCATGGCCCACGTGCTCGCCCTGGGCCGGCTCGACGGTGGCGAGCGCATCGTGGCATTCCTCGCCGAGATGACCCACCGGCTCGGGCGGAAGGATCACGGCCTGTGGCGGGTGCACCTGCCACTCTCGCGGGAGGACATGGCCGACTACCTGGGGCTCAACGCGGAGACCGTCAGCCGCATCCTGGGGCGGGTCAAGCGCGCAGGACTCGCGGTTTTCAGGTCACCCACCGAGCTCGAGGTGCCGGACCTGCACCGGCTGGAGTCCCGCACGCCGTTCCGCCCGCTGCGTCGCTACGTGATGGGTCCGGCGTTGCGGGAGGCGAAGGCGCCGTGATGGCCCGGCACGCCTGCCCGGTGTCGAAAAACTTTACGGAATCTGACGTGTCTGTCCGACAGGAGTCCGCGAGACCGTCCCCAAGTGCCTGACCGCAAAGGATTGTGAGAGGCAGACTGCCGGGACGGGCTGTCGGATTTCTTTACAGCCGGGAGCCGGCGGCGGGCGGACCTCCGTGAAGCGAAGCTTCGCCGGCCCGTGAAAAGGGGGCGTCGGCAGGTGGGATGACGCGTTGGCACGTCACTTGCTTGTCAAGATCGGAATCGTCCGCTTCGGTCCGGAGAATCACAGGCACCCCGAATGTCACGGCCCACGCGACTGACCCAGATCGGCCTCCTCGTCCTGACCCTGGCACTGTCCGCGGGCGCGCGGGCCGTCATCGTCGAGTACGCCGTGTCGGGCCCCAATGCGCTGGGGCTGGGGCCGTCCGTCTACGTCTACAACTACACGGTGATCAGCGAGCCGGGGGACAGCTTCCCCGTGGCCGAGGTGGAGATCGAATTCGATCCGGCCGTCGTGGGTGAGGTCGCAGGCACCTTCGGATCGCTGCTCGGTGGCGTGGCGCCGGTGGCACCGCCCGGCTGGGGGGCGATCACGTCCGCCGTGAGCACCAGCCCGATCCCCATCCCCGGGCTGTTGAACGTGTTCGCGCTGACGCCAGCCGACGAGATCCCCGTGGGCGGGAGCTTGACCGGATTCCAGGTGGCATTCGTGTGGACGGGCGGCAGCGGCGGCCCCGGCAACCAGGTGTTCCGCGCCTTCGGTGCGCCGGGTGTCATCGGCGGGCCGCTCATCACCGAGGGCACGACCCTCCAGGTGCCGGAGCCCGGGCTGCTCGGTCTGCTCGGTCTCGCAATGGGCCTGCTGGCAATGCAGACGCGCGCTCGCCGCTGATTGCGTCGCGCGCGCTCCCGAGAAGGGTTGTCCTTCTCACGGTCCTGGCGAAAGCCGCTTCCCTGCACCGAACACGCGGTCCTCGATCGCTTCATGCAGCGCGCACCGCGAGTGCCCGAGGCAGGCCGGTGGATCCATGTTCCGGACAAAGGCTGTCGAGAACCGATCACCGCGATCGTCCGCTGGCGCGCATCCGTGATCGGTTGACGGCATCCCCGGAGGCAGCCGGCCCGATACGGGCCGGCGTGATCCGATCACGGATGCGCTTGATCGCTGCTCCGAAGCGTAGGCCACCGTCCAGGGAGGATGTGGGCACGGGTCGCTGCGCCCGTAGGCGGCAGGAACGCCGCCTTCGAGCCCCAGGGACGGATTCACGGCGGGGCGCAGCGACCCGTGCCCACATCCGCATCGCGACCGTCATGTAGCACGATCCGGAACAGCCATTTCGCGCGCGTCGTACACACTCCACTCCTGACACCACGCGCAATCAGGAACCGTGCGGGTACCTGGCGCGACGTGCGCCACTCCGCCCGTGACCCTGTCACAGGAATACTCTACGCTCCACCCGGGAACGGGCGTCCTGTTACCGCTGCAGACCGCAGCGCACGACATTGACGTCGCGCCCACGTCATTGCTGTCCCGGGAAAGGGGTACTCACGATGAAAAAGTTCTTCTCTGCGGCACTTGTCACCGCACCGCTCCTCCTCGCGTCCGCGCCACGCGTCAGCATCGCGGAGCCTGTAGTGAGCGGCTGGCTGTTCGTCTCCGCCCAGCGCGTGTCCCGCACGGAGTACGAGTACGAATTCCGGGCGCAGCTGACGAATCCGGACAGCACGGCGTTGGCCGCGGCGGCGGCAATAGTCACGAGCAGCTTCGCACCCACGGTAATCGTCAATGACGGTACCGTTGACGATCGGCTGGAGTTCGGCGCCGTCGCGCCCGGGCAGACCGTCACCAGCACGGACACTTTCAAGCTGCGTCACGACAGCCGCTACCGGCTGAACAGCAGCTTCATCCATTTCGCCGTCGAGGGCGTTGCGCAGCGACCACCGGGCACGGCATCGCCGGCCGCGCGCCACGTGCTGGAGCGAATCACCTTCGGCACCACACCGGAGCTGCTCGCGCGCATCCGCGACACGGCGGCGGCCTACGAATACTTCCAGCAGCAGCTGTCGCCGCAGGACATCGACGACTCGGCGCTGGAGGGAATGCTCGGCAGCGCCGATCCGGCGAGCGAGACGGACCTGGCCCGCTGGCAGCTCGCGCGCGCCATTCACAGCAAGCGGCAGCTGCTCGAAGTGATGACCGCGTTCTGGGACAACCACTTCAACACGGATCTTGCATCGCACGACGTGGTGGCGTGGGAGCTGGCGGAGAACCGTGCGCTGCGTACGCACGCCCTGGGCAATTTCCGCAACCTGCTCGACGCGAGCGCCAAGAGCCCGGCCATGCTCCACTATCTCGACGGAGTTGACAGCGTGGCGAGGGACCCGGCCGATCCGAACAGCCGGGGCCCCAACCAGAACTATCCGCGCGAGCTCAAGGAGCTGCATACCATGGGCGTCGACGGCGGATACACCCAGCTCGACGTGGAGGAATCCGCGCGTGCATTCACCGGCTGGACCGTGCGCGACGGCGCGTTCCACTTCGATCCGACGGTGCACGACACCGGTCAGAAGGTCGTTCTCGGAGTCGTGATCCCGAGCGGCGGCGGCATCTCCGATGGCGAGACGGTGCTGGATGTCCTGGCCACGCATCCATCCACCGCGCACTTCATCTGCAGCAAGCTGGTCGTGCTACTGGTCAGCGACGACCCGCCGGCGTCGATGGTGCAGAGCTGTGCGGGGATATTTGCGGCTTCGGCGCAGGAGGAGGATCAGATCGCGCGCGCGATCACGTCCATCGTCCGGCATCGCGACTTCGTCGACCCGGCGTACCGCCGGGTCAAGGTCAAGACGCCTCTCGAGCACGCGGCGTCCATCGCCCGCAACTTCGGCGTGTCCACGCGGGCCGAGGACCTGCCGCCGCGGATGGTGGTCATGGGCATGCCGCTGTTTCGAAACCCGGTGCCGACGGGCTACGGCGAGACGGCCGTGGACTGGGTCAATCCGTCCTTCCTCCTGGAGCGTGTGAACTTCGCCGACTGGGCATCGTTCAACTCGCCCGGCGCCGGGCGAACGAGCGTCGACCCCTGGGTACACGTTCACGCCAACGGGCTGCGCACCGCGCCCGAGATCGTGGACTACTTCCTCGAGCTCGCGGTGGGCACCGACTTCACCCCCGTCGAACGGGAGATGGCGCTCGAGGTGCTCGGCGCAGAGTTCGACGTGGACAGTCGCGAGGCCGATTACCGGCTGCGCACCCTGCTGGCCACCATCCTCAGCTATCCGAGCTACCAGCTCCAGTGAACGCTTGGAGACAATGACCATGAACAGAAGACATTTCCTGCGTGGTTTCTCGGCCACGGCCTTCGGCGCGGCTGCCCTGACGCTGGAGCATCCATTCGGATTCAGCCTGCGGTTCGCCCGGGCCGGCACGCTGCCCGGCAGGGTCCTGGTGGTGGTGTTCCAGCGCGGCGGCTGCGACGGGCTGAACACGGTGGTGCCGTTCGGCGACGGTGACTACTACGGGCTGCGCCCGACCATCGGGGTCCCCGCCCCCGGCCCGGCGCCGGAATGTGCCCTGAACCTGGACGGCTTCTTCGGTCTGCACCCGAGCCTGGATGGCCTGCTGCCCGTGTGGCACCAGGGCGAGCTGGCCGTGCTGCCCGCGGTGCAGTATCCCGACGCCTCTCGATCACATTTCAGCGGCCAGCGCCTGATCGAGTCGGGGGCCCCGGCCCAGGAGCTCCAGGGGTGGCTGAACGCCTACCTGCAGACGCAGTCGGTCCAGGTGGGATTCGGCGCGCTCGGCGTCGGCAGCCTGCCCCACGCGCTGCAGGGCGCGAAGCGTGTGTCGGTTCTGGGCGACGACGTGAGCTTCCGCCTGGCAGTGCCGGCAGCGGAGGATGCGCCCCTGCGCCGGCGCCTCGCGGCCGCCTACGATCCGTCGCTGGCGGACTCCCGTGCCGCGCGCACGCTGCTGCACGAGTTCGGCACCCGCTTCCTCGAGGACATCGCGCTGTTGAACTCCATCGACCTGGACGCCATCCCGGCGCGGGCCGACTACCCTTCGACAGGCTTCGGCCGCGGCATGCGGCGTCTCGCGCAGTTCCTCAAGCTGGGCCGCCAGCAGCCCGCGTTCGCCATCGAGGCGGCCACCATCAACATCGGCGGCTGGGACACGCACTCGGGGCAGGGCGGCGGCGAGGCGTCGGGCAGGCAGGCCCGGCGGCTGCAGGACTTCGGCGACTCGCTGGCGGCGTTCTACGCCGATCTCGGCGAGCTGCGCGACGACGTGCTCACCCTCACCCAGACCGAGTTCGGACGCACCGCCGAGGAGAACGGCAGCTTCGGCACCGACCACGGTCATGCAGCCGCCTGGTTCCTGCTCGGCGCCAGGGTGAACGGGGGCCTCCATGTCGGCACCTGGCCCGGCCTCGCTTCCCATGCCCTCCTGCAGGGACGCTACCTGGATCACACCGTGGACTACCGCGACGTCTACGCCGACGTCCTCGAGAATCACCTGGGTGTGGCCGACGCGTCTCAGGTGCTGCCGGATCAGGACGATGGCCACGTGCCGACGCCCATCGGGCTCCTCTGACGGTGCGCCGCGCGCCGCCCGCCCACGGCCCGGGCGGCGCGCGCGTTCCAAGGGCCGGAGGCCGCCGGTCGCGAGGGCCACCCGCAGTCGCTGGCGCACCCGCTCGTAGCCCGCCTCCACGGGCCCGGGCAGGTCGCACAGGGCATCCGTACCTTTGCCGTTGCCGTTGCCGGGATCCCCGCGCCGTCGCCCGTGGCGCTCTCACGTCTTCCTGCACACCACCTCGATGGGCACCAGCCGCCCGCCACGCAGCCCCTCCGCCACGTTCGCCATGCAGGCGTCCGCCAGATCGCCGTGGATGAGCTGCACCGCCCGCTGCGGGGGTTTCTCCCCGCGCTCCACCAGGGCTCGCGAGCGCGCGCCGAACTCGAGCGCCGCCGCGGTGGTATCGCGCAGGGTCACGTCGACGAAGCCGCAGGCCTCGAGACCTCCCGCCGTCGCCTCGGGCGTCGCCAGGTGGCTCGACTCCGCGGTGCGCGCCCAGGGAGTCGGGTAGCCGGGCGGCCCCGCCGGGCCCTGGGCGAGCTCGGACATCACTAGCCAGCCGCCCGGGCGCAGCACCCGGTGAATCTCCCGATAGAGCGCGAGCTTGTCGGCAATGTTCATGGACACGTTCATGGACCAGGCGCCATCGAACGACGCGTCGTCGAAGGGCATCGCCAGCGCGTTGCCGCGCTCGAAGGTCACCCGGCCATCGAGACCCACCAGCGCCGTGAGGTGGCGCGCCACGTCCACGAACTCGGCAGTGAGATCGATGCCGGTCACTCGGCAGCCGAATCGCCGGGCCAGGTGGCGGGCGGGGCCGCCGATACCGCTGCCCACGTCGAGCAGGTGATCCGACGCGGCAGCGTCGATGGCAGCGGCGAGCTCCTCGGTGGCCTCGAGGCCGCGGCCGTGGAACTGATCGTAGGGCGCGAGGGCCTCCACGGTCGGGCTGTCCGGATCGGCACCGTCATCGGCGAGCGCCGCGCGCAGGCGCGCGAGCAGCATGCCGCTGGAATAGTGTCCGGAAATGCGCTGCTCGGGTTCCATCGGCGCTCTCCTCGCAACGTCGGACGCTCGGGACATGCGACCACGTACCGCCACGCCAGCAGGCAGATCCAGCCGCGACCGGTCCCGAGCTGCCGGCGATCCTTACACGATTCCGGATCGGGCACGGAGCCCCGTCGTCGCGCAGCGGGGCACCCCACACGGGGAATCCCCCCGCCGCGCCGGCTCAGAGATCCCGCGCCACCCGGAATCCGACGGCGACCCCGGCAAGCCCGCCCCGCCGGCGGGACGCCGAGCGCACCTCCTCGCGTCCCGAGGCGAAGTTGCCGCCGCGCCGGGCGTGGTGGGTGCAGCCGGCCGCCACGGCCGCGGAGCCGTCCACCGGGGCGCCGGCGTAGGACTCGCGCCAGCAGTCGGCGGTCCACTCCCACACGCCACCCAGCATGTCGTGCAGGCCGAGGGGGTTGGCCTCGTGCCGCCCCACCGCTCCCGGCCCGCGGGCGCCGTCGTTGCAGGCGTGGGGCGTGCCGGAGATCCAGCCGCCGCCGTCGCCGCGGGCCGCGTCGCCCACGTTGGCGTACCGGCAGGCCATCTCCGCGTCGTCCCCCCAGAAGCGAGACGTGGTGGTGCCCGCGCGTGCCGCGTACTCCCACTCCGCCTCCGACGGGAGGCGGTAGCGCGCGCCGGTCTGCGCGCTCAGCCACTGCACGTAGGCGGCCGCGTCCTGCCAGGCCACGCACACCACCGCCTGTTCGTCCCGTGGCGGACGCGAGTACCCCGGATCGCGCCACGACGCGCCGTCGCGCCGGCCCTGCCCCGACATGCAGCCGCCCACGGTCTCTGCCAGGGTGCGGTGACCCGTGGCGTCCACGAAGCGGCGGTACTCGCCCAAGGTGGTCTCGAACCGACCCAGGGC
>JBFHNV010000119.1:0-18537 GCA_041593595.1 Gammaproteobacteria bacterium | reverse complement strand
GTAGGCGCCCCGCGTGAGACGCGCGATCTCGCGAAATGCCCGCTCCGCCACCGGATCGCCGCCCTCGTGGAACAGGAATGCGGGCACGCCGCGCAGGCCCAGCGCGCCGGCGCCCGCACACAGGCGGTCCACGTCCTCCTCCATGCAGTCGCCCACGAACACGAGCGCGTCCAGCCGCCCGCGCTCCCGCTCGGCCAGGGCGTGGGACAGCACGCGGTTGATCTGGGTGATACCCCCGGCGCACCGCACCCGGGTCATCTCGCGTGCGAGCGCTCGCGCGTCGGCCACCCAGGGCGAGGCGTGGAACTCGTGGAAGCCGCGGTAGAAGCACAGCTGCACGTCGAGCCCGCCGAGGGCGGCGGTGGTATCGAACATCTCGCCCTGGATCGAGCACGCCCGGTCCCAGCTCGGCTCGCGGCTGGCGGTGGCGTCCATCGCGAACAACAGCCGGCCGCGTTCGCCGTGCCTGCGCGCCGGCGGCGGCGTTGCCGCGACCTGGGCAAGGAAGCTCGCGACCTCGCCGCTGGAGGACGCGGGTTTCAGGGGTTTCTCTTTTCTGGCCACGGTAAACGTCGATCTCGCTCGACGAATCTTACCTGCGCCGGCCGGCCCGGTGCGGCGCGTCCCGCGTGCGCTTGCCTACTGTTTCCCGATATTCTTCCAATAGCAGGCGCAATGCGCCGGCGTTCCCATTCTGGCGAAGGACACGGGCATGGTCGACAAGCTCGCTGAAGCGGCCCTCAACTATCACGCGGCCCGGCCGGCCGGAAAGCTGGCCATCGCTGCCACCAAGCCGCTCGCCACCCAGCGCGACCTGGCGCTGGCGTACTCGCCCGGCGTGGCCGCCGCGTGCCACGCCATCGTGGCCGACGCCGGAGAGGCCTCGCGCCTCACCGCCCGCGCCAACCTCGTGGCGGTGGTCACCAACGGCACCGCGGTGCTGGGCCTCGGCAACATCGGCGCGCTGGCCTCCAAGCCGGTGATGGAAGGCAAGGCGGTGCTGTTCAAGAAGTTCTCCGGCATCGACGTGTTCGACATCGAGGTCAACGAGCTCGACCCGGACCGCTTCGTCGACATCGTGGCGAGCCTCGAGCCCACCTTCGGCGGTATCAACCTCGAGGATATCAAGGCGCCGGAGTGCTTCGACATCGAGAGCAAGCTGCGCGACCGGATGAACATCCCGGTGTTCCACGACGACCAACACGGCACCGCGATCATCGTCAACGCCGCCATCCTGAACGGTCTGCGCCTGGTGGAGAAATCGCTCGCGGACGCGAAGATCGTGGTCTCCGGAGCGGGCGCCGCCGCGCTGGCGTGCCTGGACCTGCTGGTGCACCTGGGCGCGCGCAAGGAGAACATCACCGTCTCGGACATCCTCGGTGTGGTATACGAGGGGCGCAACGAGCAGATGGACAAGTGGAAGGAACGCTACGCCCGCGACACCGACGCGCGCACGCTCGGCGACATCATCGAGGGCGCCGACGTGTTCCTGGGGCTGTCGGCAGCAGGCGTGCTCAAGGCGGACATGGTCAAGCGCATGGCGAAGCGCCCGCTGATCCTGGCCCTCGCCAATCCAGTGCCGGAGATCATGCCGAAGACGGCCAAGCGGGCGCGCCCGGACGCGATCATCTGCACGGGACGCTCCGACTACCCGAACCAGGTCAACAACGTCCTGTGCTTTCCCTTCATCTTCCGCGGCGCGCTGGATGTGGGCGCGACCGACATCAACGAGGAGATGAAGATCGCGAGCGTCAAGGCAATTGCCGACCTGGCGATGGCGGAGAGCTCGGAGCTGGTGGCGAACGCCTACGGCGAGACGCCCATGAACTTCGGCCCCGAGTACCTGATCCCGAAACCGTTCGATCCGCGCCTGATCATGCAGATCGCGCCGGCGGTGGCGAAGGCCGCGATGGACAGCGGTGTGGCCACGCGCCCCATCACCGACTGGAAGGCTTACCGCCAGTCGCTCACCGAGTTCGTGTTCCGCTCTGGAATGGTGATGAAGCCCATCATCGACGCGGCCCGGCAGGCTCCGCGCCGCGTGGTGTATGCGGAGGGCGAGGATCGGCGCGTGCTGCGCGCCGCGCAGCAGGTGATCGACGACGGCATCGCGATACCCATCCTGGTGGGCCGTGCCAACATCATTCGCGACCGCATCCGCCAGCTCGGGCTGCGCATGAATCCCGACGAGGACGTGGAGATCTGCAACATCCTTCGCGATGACCGCTTCCCGCAGTACTGGCACACCTACCACGAGCTGATGGGCCGCAACGGCGTCACCCCCGAGATCGCGAAGACGGTGGTGCGCTCCGACACCTCCGTGGTGGCGGCGATCATGGTGCACCTTGGGCAGGCGGACGCGATGCTCTGCGGCACCGTGGGCCGCTACGACCTGCATTTGGCCCACGTGGAGAGCATCATCGGCAAGCGCGACGGCGTGCGCGACCTCTCGGCGCTGACCGCCCTCATCCTGCCGAGCGGGACATTCTTCATCTGCGACACCCACGTGACCCAGGACCCCAGTGCCGAGGAGCTGGCGGAGATGGCCATGCTGGCGGCGGAGGAGGTGCGCACCTTCGGCATCACCCCGAAGGTGGCCCTGGTCTCGCGCTCGAACTTCGGCAGCAACACCAGCGCCTCGTCGAGAAAGATGCGCCGCGCCGTGGAGCTGCTCCACACCCTGGCCCCGGATCTCGAGGCAGACGGCGAGATGCAGGCCGACGCGGCCCTGTCGGAGGAGATCCGCAGCCAGCGCCTGGCGCACACCGCCTTCTCCGGTCAGGCCAATCTCCTGGTGATGCCCAACGTGGACGCCGCCAACATCGCCCACAACCTGCTCAAGGTACTGGGCGGCGGGGTCAGCATCGGCCCGATCCTGCTGGGGACGGCGAAGCAGGCCCACGTGCTCTCCCAGTCGGTGACCGTGCGCGGGCTGGTGAACATGACCGCCCTGGCGGCCTCGCGGGTGGGCGCCCAGGCCGCCGCCGCCGCGTCACGCCGCTCCACCGGCTGAAAGCCGCCCCGGCGGGCGACGACGGGGCAGCGTCCCCGGCCCGGCGGGAACGGCAGGAAAGGTTCCATCGCGCCGTCGGAGGGCGAAACTTCAACCAGGGGCGGTACTTGTACTAGAATCACGGGCGGATCGCGCCGCTGGCGGTCGCCGGCATCCCGGATTAGCATTCCTCGCCGGGATGTCGACGCGTCCGACAGCGCAAGCGGGGGGGTTGGAACGTCTCCAGCCGAGAGTCGGCCCGGCCGGGCCACACGGGGTACCCGCGCGACTGGGTAACGCCAAACACAAGCGTAAAAACAGGAGATGGTGATGAGATTGCTGAGACTCTTGGCCGCAGGCGTACTGATTCCGGTATTCCTGGCCGGCTGTTCCGGCTCCGGCGCGATGGGCTACAAGGACATGAGCTGGTGCCAGCTGGGCGGTGCCGTGGCCGGCGCGACCGGCGGTGCCGTGATGGACGGCGGCGTCGGCGGCGCCATTATCGGTGGCCTCGCAGGCGGCATCTACGGATCCTTCCTGTGCGCTCCGGACACCATGGAGGTGAAGGACTCCGACGGTGACGGCGTTCCCGACGACAAGGACCAGTGCCCGGGCACGCCCGCCGGCGCTCCCGTGGACGACAAGGGCTGCCCGCTGTATTCCGACGGTGACGGCGTGCCGGACTACCTGGACAAGTGCCCGGGGACTCCCGCCGGCGTGAAGGTGGATCCGGACGGCTGCCCGCTGGACTCCGACGGTGACGGCGTCCCGGATTACCTGGACAAGTGCCCGAACACCGCGGCGGGCGCCAAGGTGGACGCGGACGGCTGTCCGCCGGCCGGTGACACCCTGGCCATCGTCACCAACATCAACTTCGACTTCGACAGCGCCAAGATCCGCAAGGATTCCGTGGCCAAGCTGGACCGGGTCGTGGGCATCCTCAACGAGAACCCGTCCGTACGGGTGCGCGTCGAGGGCCACACCGACAGCACCGGCCCCGAGAAGTACAACCTCGGGCTGTCTTACCGTCGAGCCGAGTCGGTGAAGGCCTACCTGGAGAGCAAGGGAATCGACGCCAACCGCCTCTCGGTGGTGGGCTTCGGCGAAGCCAAGCCGCTGGTCTCCAACAAGACCCGCGCCGGGCGCGCCGTCAACCGCCGCGTGGAGTTCAAGGTCCTGAACTGATCGGGACCTGATCCACGACACCTCGAGCCCGCGCGCAGCGCCGCTGCGCGCGGGCTTCTTCATTTCTGAAGGTGATAGCGGATGGACAGCTCGTCCGCCAGCCGCTCGCCCCGCCTGCGCTCGTCCTCCGTGAGCAGCTGCCCGATACGCTCGCGGTGGTCCGCGGCCGCGGGCACCCCTGCCGCGGCGGCGCGGGCGAACCACGCCCAAGCGCGCACCGCATCCTGGACCACGCCGCCGCGGCCCGTGGCGTAGATGAACCCGAGCGCCATGAGCGCGTCCGGGTGCTCCTGGCGCGCGGCGCGCTCGTACCAGACAAGCGCCTCGAAGGTGTCCGCAGGCACGCCGCGCCCGTCGTCGTGGAGCACTCCCAGGGCGTACTGGCAGCGGGCGCTGCCGCCCAGGGCGCACTCGCGCCACCGGGTGTGGGCCTCGCTGAAGTCCTGCGACCGATACGCGGCCAGGCCCCCCTCGTAGTCTGCCGGCGCGCCACGCAGCATGAGGCCGAGCGTCACGGCGAGCGCCGCGGCGACCGGCCGGATCTTCACGGCGCCGGGGAGCGCTGCAGGGCCTCGCGCACCCGCTCCAGCCGTGCCTCGCGCACCGCCGCCCGAGGGTCGGCTCCCGGCCCGGGTGGTGGTACCCGGCGCGCCGCGTCTCGGGCCGCACGCAGTCGGGCCAGCGCCGGCCCGGCGTCCGGCTCCGCCGAGGTCCAGGCCCCCAGCGCCCGGTCGAAGCGCTCCGGGCGCCGCCAGGCATCCACGGCTTCGAGCCAGGCGAGTGCCGCCTCCGCGCCGCCGAGTGCAGGGGGCGGATGGGCCACGCACAGGGCGGCCAGCTCCCGCATGGGTGCCGGCACCGGCCAGGTGTCGGGGATCGCCCCGGAAGCGCCGCCACGGGCTGCCCCCGCCGCCAGGGCGGCGAGCCGGACCGCCGGCTCGCCCCAGGGAGACGCGGCACGCCCCAGCGCAGCCACGGCGACGCCGGATCGATCCAGCCAGGGCATCAGGCGCGCCAGGGCGCCGAACTCCTCCAGGCGCGCGAAGTAGATCTCCGGGCGCGGTGCGGCGAGGGCGCGCGCGGTCTCGCGCCAGATGCGCCCTGCCGACAGGGTGAGCAGGTCCTCGCCCGTGCTCATGCGCGCCGCAAGGCGCGCGGTGTCCGCAGCAACGGTGAAGCCGAGGGGCGCGAGCTCGGCGGCGAAGCGTGCCAGGCGCAGCACCCGCAGCGGATCCTCCTCGAATGCGGCGGTCACGTGACGCAGCCGGCGCGCCGCGAGGTCCTGGCGGCCCCGAAACGGGTCCGCGATGGTCCCGGACGCGTCCTGGGCCATGGCGTTGACCGTGAGGTCGCGCCGCGCCAGATCCTCTTCCAGCGTCACGTCCGGTCCGAACTCCAGCGCGAATCCCTTGTGGCCCTGGCCCTGCTTCTTCTCGCGGCGCGCCAGCGCATACTCCTCCCCGCTGTCCGGGTGCAGGAAGACAGGGAAGCCCGGGTCCTTCATGCGGAATCCCGCCGCCAGCATCTCCTGCGGCGTGGCACCGGTCACGACCCAGTCGCGCTCGCGCACCGGGCGCCCGAGGAGACGGTCACGCACCGCGCCGCCCACCAGATAGGTCTCCAACTTCAGGTCGTCCCGGATACCCGCCCCCACGCAGTATCGCCGCGCAGTTGGCGCGGCGCCACGCGGATGGGCAGTTTCAGATGCTGGTGCTCTCCAGCAGCCGCGGGTTCAGCGAGGTGCCGTGGGAGGAGATGTCGGTGAGCTTCACCGTGTGATCGTCCGCCACCTCGATGATCAGGTGCTTGCGCGACACGTCGCGGTAGGCGGCGTCGATGAGCACTTCGCAGGTGGCATCGCGACCGACGATGTTCTTGCCGCGGCGAAGGACCGTGCCGCGCTCGGCGTCGTCGACGAAGCGGGGCTTGCCGTCCAGCTCCAGGCGGCAGCGATGCTGCGCGAGCAGCACCGGCACCGTCCCCTCGCTCTCGAGATCGATCTCCACGGTCTCGCCCTTGGGGATGCGGGAGAACTCGCCTCCTTCGCCATCGGCGAGCTCGGTGAGGTCGAAGATGGCGGTGTCGCGCAGCTTGCCGTCGCCCTCCACCGCGCTGTCCGGCCTGGCGCCGCGCCGGCTGGCGTAGACGGCGGTCACCGCCTGGCGCCGCGCTACGAGGTACTGCACGTACTTCACGAGCGCCACCTTCTTGTACGGCTCGTGGGGTTCTTCCAGCGCGTTCAGCGAACAGATGATGGCGCGCCAGTCATGGTCCTGGGAGACCAGGTTCAGATCGATTTCCTTCAGGAAGGGGCTGATGGTCGTGACGTCGCGAAGCGAGCCATCAAGGGCCGCGTTGAACAGTCGCTCCACCTGCCGGATGGCCTCCGCCTCGCGACGCAGCGCCTCGGCGTTCAGCTCCACCAGCGCCCCGACCCGCGCACCCGGGACGCCGGCGCGCCCCGCCAGCGCGAAGGCGAAGTCCTCGGTGGAGCCGAACTCGTAGGTGGCCTCGCCCAGGCGCAGCTTGAGACCCCTCGCAGAGGAACGTCCGAACATGGCGGGTCGTCCGCGCTCACGCCGTGGAACACGTCCGGATTCTAGTGCATGAGACCGCGGCTGGAACGGAAGCAATTCACACCGGCGCAACGGCGTGCAGGGTTAACACTGTGCGTTCCTCGCCCCGCGTCGTGGATCGCGTCCTGGCCGGTCCCGCGGTCGGCGACCGACCGTGTGCGCGTGCCAGGGCGGACCGATCAGGAGGCGGCGCTGCCCCGGCTCCCGACCCGGCGGACCAGGGTGCCGGCACCGAAGTCCTCCGGTGGAAAGTCGTCCACCGCGATGGCGTCGCGGCGCGCCGCCTCGGCGGTGGTGAGGAGGGCGGCATCCTCCGCGTCGATGATGCCCTTCTCGCGAGCTTCCCGGATCTGGTCCTCGCCGTGAGGCGCACGGATGCGCCCCGCGCGCAGGGCTCGCTGCAGCTTGCGGGTGGCCCCCTCGGCGGCCATCTGCTTCGCGAGCGCATCCTCCACGCGCCCCACCGGGTCCTGCGGCGAGCCCACGAACACGCCACGGGTGAGGCGGTCCCGGGCTGGCGACGGCCGCAGCAGGAGGCGCGCTACGCGCCGGTCGTTGGCGTCGTTGGGCGCGCCGTAGGGCGGTCCCAGGGGGAACACGATCCGGGCCAGCAGCCAGCCGGCACCCGGCACTGGCAGGTTGCGGAACAGCTCGTCCAGCGCCGTCTGCACCCGGTACAGGGCATCACGGCAGGCCCAGTGCAGCAGCGGCCGGTCGGCTTCGGGGCGGGCGTCGTCTTCGAAGCGCTGGATGGCGGCGGACGCCAGGTACAGGTAGCTCAGCACGTCCCCGAGACGCGCCGACAGGCGTTCCATGCGCTTGAGGCGCCCGCCGAACAGCACCATCGCCACGTCCGCGGTGATGGCCAGCGCGGCGCTCATGCGCGTGACCTGGCGGTAGTAGTAGCCGAGCAGGCCGTCGGCCGGGACCGGCGCGAAGCGCGCGCCGGTGAGGCCCAGCACCAGTGCCCGGCAGGCGTTGCCCACCACATGTTGCACGTGGGCAAACAGCGCGTCGTCGAAACGTTCCAGCGCCTGCAGTGGGTCCGGGTCCCGTGCGGCCTCCATCTCGCGCAGCACGTAGGGATGGCAGCGGATGGCGCCCTGGCCGAAGATGATCAGGCTGCGGGTGAGGATGTTGGCGCCTTCCACGGTGATGGCGATGGGCACGGCCTCGTAGCCGTGGGCCAGGGCGTTGCGCGGTCCCTTGCAGATGCCGCGCCCGCCGTGCACGTCCATGGCGTCGTTGATGACCTGGCGCATGCGCTCGGTGAGGTGGTACTTCGCGATGGCGGAGATCACCGACGGCTTCTCGCCCCGGTCCACCGCCGCGCAGGTCATCACCCGGGCCGCGTCCATCAGGTAGGCGTTGCCGCCGATGCGTGCCAGCGCCTCCTGCACGCCCTCGAACTGGCCCACCGGGGTCTTGAACTGACGGCGCACCGCCGCGTAGGCGCCGGTAGCAAGGCTCGCGAGCTTGCCGGAGCCGGTGGCCAGCGCCGGCAGGGAGATTGCCCGCCCGGCCGCCAGCGACTCCATGAGCATCATCCAGCCGCGACCGGCCATCTTCGGTCCGCCTATGAGCCACTCCACCGGGATGAACACGTCGGTGCCCTGGTTGGGGCCGTTGTGGAACGCCATGCTCATGGGCATGTGGCGGTTGCCGATGGTGATGCCGGGGGTATCGGTGGGGATCAGCGCCAGGGTGATGCCGGGCTCGTCCACGTCGCCGATGAGGTGGTCCGGGTCGCTCAGCTTGAACGCCAGACCCAGCAGGGTGGCCACGGGGCCGAGTGTGATGTAGCGCTTGTCCCAGTTCAGGCGCACGCCCAGCACGCCGTCGCGCCCGTCGAAGCGCCCGCGGCACACCACGCCCGTGTCCTGCATCGCCCCCGCGTCGCTGCCCGCCTCCGGGCCGGTCAGCGCGAAGCAGGGGATCTCCTCGCCGCGCGCCAGGCGCGGCAGGTAGTGGCGCTTCTGAGACTCGGTGCCGTAGTGCAGCAGCAGCTCCGCGGGCCCGAGCGAGTTGGGCACCATGACCGTCACGCCCAGCGTCCCGCTGCGGCTCGCGAGCTTCATCACCACCGACGAGTGGGCCAGCGCCGAGAAGCCGTGGCCGCCGTATTCCTTCGGGATGATCATGCCGAAGAAGCGCTCGGCCCTGATGTAGTCCCAGGCCTCCGGCGGCAGGTCGTGCAGCGACTGCGTCACCTGCCAGTCGTCCACCATTCGGCACAGCCGCTCCACGGGCCCGTCCAGGAACGCCTGCTCCTCCGGCGTGAGCGATGGCCGCGGCAGCGCGCGCAGGCGTGCCCAGTCGGGGTCGCCCGAGAACAGCTCCGCGTCCCACCACACGGTGCCCGCCTCGATGGCCTCGCGCTCGGTGGCTGACATGGGCGGCAGCACCCGGCGGTAGGCCGCCAGCAGCCGCGAGGTGATCAGCCGGCGGCGCAGCGGGCGGATCAGGAGCACGCCCCCGGCGGCAAGCCACACGACCAGCGCCACCACCCCCGCGGTGACCGGCCACGCGCCTGCGGTGGCACCGGCGAGGATCCACGCCGCGCCCACCGCGACCCACGCTGCCAGCGGCGCGCGGGCGTAACCCAGTGCCAGGGCAGCGGCCATGGCCAGCAGGAGGAATGCCAGGACCTGCACGCTTCAGCGCACCCCGGCGCCCGACGGACTCCGCGGTGCGCTCATCGTCAGCCGCCCAGCAGCCGCGCCGGCACGAAGGTGCCGTGGGAGGACAGATCGGTGAGGCGCACGGCGCCGTCGGCCTCGAGCTCGAGAATGAGGTGGGTGCGCGACACGTCGCGGTAGGCGGCGCTCACCATGACGTCGCTGTCCGGGTGGCGGCCCACCACGTTGCGGCCGGGCTTCAGCGCGAGCTCGCTGCCGTCGTCGTTGACCAGCACCGGCTCGGCGCCCGTGCGCACGTGAAACGGGTGCCGCGAGAGCACCAGCTCCATCGTCTCGCCCGCGGGCGGCTTCACCCGCAGGCTCTCGCCCCGGGGCAGGCGCACCAGCCGCGCTGGCTCCTCGCCTTGCGCCTCGTGGTGCTCCGGCCCGGCGTGTGGCTCGTCCATGTCGAAGATCAGGGTCTCGCGGAACTGCGTCTCCGGCCCGTACTCCGTGTCGTGTTCGACCGAGCCCGGTACGGACTTGTGGGTGTAGATGCCTTTCAGCACGTCCTGGCGCGAGGCCAGGTACTGCATGTACTTCACCAGCGCGAGCTGCTTGAAGTCGTCGAAGCGGCTGTCCTGGCGCGCCAGCGCCTGCATGATGCCGCGCCACTCGTGGTCTTGCGAGAACATCTTCATGTCCATCTCGCGCAGCAGGTAGCCGATGCTTCCCGGCTCCTGGATGCTGCGCGAGAGTACCTCGACGAAGTGTCGCTCCACCTCGCGCACGCTGCTCGCCTCGTCCAGGAGCTGGCGCGGCTCGAAGCGCACCAGCTCCTCGATCTTGCCCGCAGGCACCTCGGTGCGACTGGCGAGGGCGAACTCGAAATCGGCCTTGGAATCGAAGTGCAGGACGCGATCGTCCACGCGCAGCTCGAGGGTCTTGCGGGACAGGAAACCGAACATCTACGGCGCGTCCTCGACACGGGCGCCGGCAGCGGCGCGGCACGCAAAGTGTAGCAGGGGCGTCATCGGTGGCCCGGCCGCGGCTTGCCTGCGCCGGCGCGTTGCGCCGACAATGCGCGCTCGATCACGTCCGTCACGCGCATCGCGTGTCCGTCAGGCGACAGGGATGTCCGGCACGCGGGATCCGGGACTGCCATGGACGCGGCCCGGACAAGGCAACGGTGGCGCTCGGGGAGATCCCCTCGACGCCCGATGACTCCGCGTTGTTCGCGGCCCTCGACTCGATGCCCATGATGCGCAGATTGTCAGCCCGAACCCGTCACCTGCGGCGCGACGAAGTCCTTCGCGCTGCGGCGGTCCATGGTCATCGCGCCAGGCACCGACTCCCCGTTCGCGCCGGCAGGGCCTGCAGCGCGAACGTCCTCGCGCTCGCCGCGGCGCTCGCTGCCCTGTTGCCGCTGGCGGCGGCCGCCCTGGCGCCGCGCCTGGAGGTGGACGCGCGCATCAGGCAGGCCGATGGCACCGTCCGTCAGATCAGCATCGCGCCGGGTGCGGTGCTCAGCACCGGCGACGAGGTGCGCCTGCGAGTGACCCCCTGGACGGATGGCTACCTCTACGTGGTGGCGCTGGGCAGCTCCGGCGCCGCCGTGGTGCTCCACCCGTTCACCGGGCCCGCGGTACCCGTGAAGGCGGGGGAGCCGGTCGCGGTGCCCCCCGACGGGGGCTTCCTGCCCCTGGACGGGCGCACCGGACGCGAGACGCTCATGGCCTTCGTGTCGGAGTCGCCGCTGGAGTCGGTGTCGCGGCTGCTGGTGCTCATGGAGGCCCGCGCCGACGACCCGGCCGCTGCGCGGGCGGTGCTGGTCGCCGAGGGCCTGGAGGTGGCGCACCTGGGCTTCGGCCACCGGCCCGAGCCGGTGCCCGCCGCGCCAGCCGCTGCCGGCAAGGGCGCCGCCGCGGAGGCACCCGCGCCCGGCGCCACCTACCGGGAGGAAGGCGTGCTGTCCGGTGCCGGCAGCCGCATTCCGCGCTTCTCCGGCAAGCAGGGCGCGCAGGCGCCGCCCGAGGCACCGGCGCCGGCGGACGCCGCGCCGCCCGCGGCGCCGGCTGCGGTGCCGTCGCCCGAGGGCGCGGCGCCGGCCGCGGTTCCGCCGTCGAGTCCCCCAGCCACGCCGCCTGCCGTGCCCGGAGGGCAGTCGTCCTCCGGCGGCATCGTCTCGGGGCTCGCGAGCCTGTTCGGGTTCGGTACCAGGGACGATGCTGCGCCGGCAGCCGCGGCCAGGGACGACATGCCGCAGCCGCCGGCTGCCACGTTCCCGCTGGCCAGCACGCCGGGGCCGATAGCGCCGTCGCATCTGGCGGCGCGGGAGGCCCACACCGGGGCGCCGGCCGCGGAGACGTTCGCGGCCGCGCCGGTCCGGGCCGGATCGGCCGCGGCCGAGTCGCCGGTCGTTGCATCGGACGTGCCGGCACCTGTCTCGACGGCAGAGCGTGAGGGCCCGCGGTCGAGCAGCCCGGCGGCGACTGCGCCCGCGACGCCCGCACCCGTCGCCGACGCCGCCACCTCGGATGGAGCCGCGGTCACCGTTTCGCCGTCACGACGCCGGACGCTGCTGGACGAGCCCCTGTGGGTCGAGGCGCTGCCGCCGCCCGCGGCCGGGCCGGCGGCCAGTGAGGCCTCGACGGGCCCGGACCTAGGGGTGGCCAGGGGATCGGTCGGCGAGGCGCCGGACCGGGCGTCGCCCGGCAGCGGCCTGTTCTCGGGGCTCTCACGCCTGTTCGGCGGCGGTGAGCGGTCCGACGGCGTACCACCCTCGCCTCGGCAGAGCGGCGAATCGCAGACCGGGACCGCGACGCCTGCGGTGGACGTTGCCACCCCACCGCGAGCTGCACCGGTGTCTGTGGAGAGGACTCCGGCCACGACGCCGAATCCGTCAAGCGTGGCCGATGCCGCGCTCTCCCGGAGCGGTGATCCGTCGCCGGCGGGCGCCAGGACCGGAGCCACGGCGTGGCCGCCACCCACCTGGCGGGGCGACGCGATCCCGCCGCCGCCGCCGCTCGCCACCGGGCCTGCTGCGGACGAGGGCCTGGCCGCGGCAGACAGCCGGCCGCCGCCATCCGAATCGCGGGCGGCCGACGCAGGGAGGGCGGCGTCGGAGCCCGGATCGGGCGCGCCGCCGGCCATCGCCATCGCTCCCGCGCCGGCGCCCCGAGAGGAGACGCTCTACAGGGCGCTGCCGGATGGCGAGGTGCCGCCCACCCAGCGCACTCGCCTGGCCCCCGTGGAGCTCCGCACGGCGCCCGGGAGCGGGGACGCGGCGGCCGGGCAGGGTGTCGTCGAGGTGCTGTCCGCGCAAGGCACGCGCCTGCCGCCGGTGGAGGACCGAAGCGTGCCCGCGGGCGGAGGAGCAGCGGGGCTGCACAATGCCGCCGCGGCAATCAGCGCGGAGGGCACGCGCCTGCCAGCGGTGGAAGGCCGGTCGATGCCCGGGCGCGAAGGCGCGATGGTGGAGCAGCCGCCGGGCGGGGAGGTGCTGTCCGCCGAGCGCAGCCGGCTGCCATCGGTGGAGGACCGGACGGTGCCCGGGCGCGAAGGCGCGATGGTGGAGCAGCCGCCAGGCGGGGAGGTGCGGTCCGCCGAGCGCATCCGCCTGCCCCCGGTGGAGAGCCGGACGGCGCCCGGGCGCGAAGGCGCGGTGATGGAGCAGCCGCCAGGCGGGGAGGCGCGGTCCGCCGAGCGCATCCGCCTGCCCCGGGTGGAGGGCCGGACGGCGCCCGGGCGCGAAGGCGCGACGGTGGGGCAGCCGCCGGGTGGGGAGGTGCGGTCCGCCGAGCGCATCCGCCTGCCCCCGGTTGAGGATCGGACGGCGCCCGGGCGCGGAGACGCGGCGGCGGAGCAGGGTGGTGGCCTCCTGTCCGCGCTGGGCACGCTGTTCGGCGGCACACACGGCGATGGCGGAGACGCGGCGGCTGGCGTCGCAGGTGCTGGCGAAGCGCCCCTCCCCGATCGCCCCAGAGAGCGGGCCGCGGAGCGATCCGCCACCGAGGAGGTCCGCGCCACCGGGGCCCCGGTCACCGACAGCCCGTCCGGCAATGCCGCCGTCAGCGAACGGCAGGCTCGGGTCACCCCGCCCGCTCCGGCGGCGGAGGCCGGGCCACAGCGGACCGATGCCGCGCCGCCTGCGGCGATGCCTGCGGCCGCCGAGACGTCGGGAGGGGTAGAGGCCGAGCGCACCACCGTCGACGAGCCCTCCGGCTTCCTGGCCGCCCTGGGCTCGATCTTCGGGGGCGGCTCGAAGGACTCGACCGTGGACCCACGGCTGGAGACGCCGGATACCGGGCCCGCCGCGGTGTCCGAACCGGCGCGGACGGAGCGGGCGCCGCCGGCCGCGTCGCCACCGCCAGGCCCGACGCCACGGGATCCCGCGAGTGACGTGGTGGTCGCCTCTCCGGTGCAGGAGGGCAGGGCGTCGCCGGAGGTAGCGGCCGGGTCGGGGCAGGACAGGGAGAAGGCGGAGGACCGGGGGACAGCGTCCGGAGGCTTCTTCGCCCGCCTGGGCTCGATCTTCAGCGGCGGCTCGTCCGAGGCGCCGGCGCCGGGCGCCGAGCAGCCCGCGAGGATGGCGGATGCGCCGGAACCGGAGCCACGGGTGAGGAGCGTGACGGAGCCCACCGTGTCGCGCCGGGTCGATCCGTCGGGGCGCAACGTGGTGTTGCTCGAGGGGACACCTACACCCGAGCGTGGCCAGAGCGGCGTGCTGTCCGCGGCCGGCAGCCGCATCCGCGCACTGCTCGACGAGCCGGAGCCCGAGCCCCCTACGCCCGCACCGCCGTCGCCCGCGCCGCGCCAGGGTGCGGCTGCGGCCGCGGCAGCCACCGCCGTGATCCCAGCACCCGCCGCCTCACCGCCGGTGGCCGCCGTAGTGACACCGGACCCGGTGCAGACCACGCTGGCTGCCCGCGGCGGAGCCGCGGCGCTGAGTCCGCCCGGCCATCAGGTGGCACTCCTCACCGCCGCCCCGCCCGCGGCCCCGGTGGCCGCTGCGGAGCCACTCGCGGAGGTGGATCTCGCCAGCAATCGAGGTGCCGCCGGCGCGGTGGTCATGGTGGTGAGCCCGGAAGGTGCCACCGGCGGGGTGCTGGTGGATGACACGGGCCACGTGCTCACCAACTGGCACTCGGTACAGGGCTACGACGCGGTCGTCGTGGTGTTCAAGGCGGCGGGCGGCAACGGCCCTGCGGCGGGCACCGGAGCCCGGGCGCGGGTGGTGGCACACAGCAAGTTCGCCGACCTGGCCCTGCTCCGGGTGGAGGAGCCGCCCGCGGGCATCGCGGCGCCGGCACTGGTGGCCCAGGTGGAGGTGGACAGCGGCGCGCCCATCCACGCCATCGGGCCCGGCGAGGACGGCCGCTGGCGGCACACCGTGGCCACCGTGGACCGCATCCGTCGCAACTCCTCCTGGTACTCCAGCCGGCGCGTGCTGCACCGTGCGGACGTGGTGCGTGCCGAGATGACCGCGGCCCGGGAACTGGTCGGGGCGCCCCTGTTCAACAATCGCCTGGAGCTGGTGGGCCTGGGCGCGATGGTGCGCAGCGACAAGGGAGAGCTCATCGGGGTGACCGCCGGCACCATCCGTGCGTTCCTCGCCGGAAGCGGCTGAAATCTCGGACCTTCGCGCCGCGGGGCTTCGCCGGCCCGATGCCCGGCATGGCCGGTGAATCCGGCGGCTTCGCTGCGCCGCCGCAGGTATCGGTGACGGGGGAAGGCGGGGTATATTCCTCTGAGATCCCACCCTGCCACCACGTGAGGGTCCCGTGAGCGAACCGCGGATCATCAAGAAATACCCGAACCGGCGCCTCTACGACACCACCGTCAGCAGCTACATCACCCTGGAGGACGTGCGCAAGCTGGTCCTGGCCCAGGAGGAGTTCTGCGTGGTTGACGCCCGCAGCAAGGAGGACATCACCCGCAGCATCCTGCTGCAGATCATCCTGGAGCGGGAGGAGGACGGGGAGCCCATCTTCACCCAGGAGGTGCTGTCCCAGATCATCCGCTTCTACGGGGATGCCCTGCAGGGCACCCTGACTCGCTACCTGGAGCGCAGCTTCGGCCTGTTCGTGGAGCAGCAGAACGCGCTCCGCGAGCAGATGCACTCCATGATGACCGCCGATCCCCTGTCCTTCATGCGCGAGATGACGGAGAAGAACATGGCCCTGTGGAAGGACATGCAGGAGAGCTTCTTCCGGGCCGGAGGCGGTGCCGAAGGGGAGTCCGGGGAGGACGGCAGGGCAGGCAAGAAGCCCTGAACGGGTGCTGCACTGCACCTCGCCGAGCTCCGGCGCGGCTTTGGTCTCGATCTCAGGAACTGTTTCCCCTAAATCAATAAGTTAGGTTGTGCGCGCGAGTTGACAGGCCCGCGGCGACGTACCTATATTTGTGTCGGGGTGCTGCGACGCAGCACGCAGGGAACACGGTCGGAGGCTCATGAATAAGGGTTACCCGGCCGATAACTCCGGCACAGCGCGGCCGCGGCGCGCGGCCCAAGCCGATCTGAAGGGGAAGCGACATATGAATGGACGGGTTGCCGTGGTCACGGGCGGTGTGGGCGAGCTGGGCCGGGCCATCGCCGAGCGACTGCTGAAGGACGGCTGCCGGGTCGCGGCCGTGGACCTGTCGGCAGAGTCGAAGACTGCCAGCGAGTGGATGAAGCGGCTCAACGGTAACGGCGAGCGGCTGATGCTGGTGAAGGGTGACGTGAGCGACTTCGAGTCCTGCGCCGATAGCGTGCGCCGTGTGCATGACGCCCTCGGCCCGGTGGACATTCTGGTGAACTGCGCGGGCATCACCCGGGACGGGACGCTGCGCAAGATGTCCAAGGACCAGTGGGACGCGGTGCTGACGGTGAATCTGGACAGTGTGTTCCACATGACCCGCCACGTGGTGGAGGGGATGATCGAGCGCGGCTTCGGCCGCATCGTGAACATCGCTTCGGTGAACGGCGTGAAGGGGCAGTTCGGCCAGACCAACTACTCCAGCGCGAAGGCCGGCATGCACGGCTTCACAATGGCCCTCGCCCAGGAGGTGGCGCGCAAGGGCGTCACCGTGAACAGCGTGTCCCCCGGCTACATGAACACCGCCATGGTCCGCCAGGTGCCGGTGGAGGTGCTGGACCACATCGTGGGCCAGATTCCGGTGGGCCGCCTGGGCGAGCCCCGGGAGATAGCCGCCATGGTGGGCTTCCTGGCGAGCGAGGATGCGGCCTTCGTGACCGGCGCCAACTTCAACATCAACGGCGGCCTGCACATGCACTGAGGCGAGGGCGGGCGGCCGGGACCATACAGGTCGGGCCGTCCGCCGCCTTGGCCACCGGGCCACCACCGTCCGGGCACCTCTCGTCAGAGGGTGTCAATAAAATCAATAAGTTGCAGGCTCCTCCCGGGAGCCGCCCCGCGGCGATGGTGCACTGCAAAAAAACCCCTCGGACCCCTTGACAGTACTTCGCGACCTCCTTATATTGCACTGCACAAATTGGTGCACCGCATCAACTACAGGTTCCAAGCAACCCTTCAGCACATCGGAGGTAACGACAATGCAGAAGGAATACGTCGACACAGTCGAGAAGATGAACAAGGCCAGCGTCGAGGCGATGAAGCGTCTGGGCGAGATCCAGATCCGCTCCATCGAGCGCCTGACCGAGCAGCAGATCGAGGCCACTGCCCAGTACCTGAACCAGGGTGTGAAGCAGCTGCAGACCCTTGCTGCCAGCAAGGACCTGCAGGGCGTCGTGGACAGCCAGGCGAAGTACATCACCGAGCTCAACGAGCGGGTGGTGGACAATGCCAAGAAGACCGCCGACATCATGTCCGAGATCAAGGCCGAGCTGACGGAGTGGGTCGAGGCTGGCGTGAAGGCCGCTTCCGACACCCCGTTCGCCAAGGCCGTGGCCGCCTCCACCAAGAAGGCTGCCTGAACCGGCGCGACGGTCACGGATCACGCCTCCTGAAGAGGCGCGCGGCAAGGACGCCGCAGCCCGCACCGGGCAATCCCCGGTGCGGGTTTTTTTGCGCCCGCGCTCAGCGCGGTATGCTGCGCGGCGCGCCGGCGCAGGCGCGCCAGTTCCAGGAACCGGAGAGCGATCCCATGAAGATCAACGTCACCGTCGACTGCACCCCGAAGGAGGCCCGCGAGTTCCTGGGCTGGCCCGACGTGGAGCCGCTGCAGAACGAGATGATGGAGCGCGTGTCGCAGATGATGCGCGACGGCGTCAGCGGCGCCGAGGCCATGAACCTGATGCGTCCGTTCCTGATCCCCAACGCCCAGGCCTTCGAGACCATGCAGAAGGCGTTCTTCCAGGCCTTCCAGTCAGGCGTGGGACGCACCGGGAAGGACGACACGTAAGGCCGGGTCTCAGTCCTCGGCCAGGGTGATCTTGTAGTTGCCGCGCTCGTCGTCGTGCTCGAGCTCGATGAGCCCCATGCCGGCCAGGTTCTTGAGCATGTCGGAGAAGCTCTTGAAGCCGTGGTAGCTCTCGTTGAAGCCCGGATGCACCCGGCGCATGGTCTGCTTCACGAGCGAGCCCCATAGCGGGTCGTAGTCCCGCGAAAGGGAGCGGATGATCTCCATCAGCGGCTCCACCACCTCCTCGGGAGTGCCGCCGTCGTCCTTGTCCTCCTTCTCCGCCTTGGCCGTCTCGCCCGCGCCGCCCCCGGCGGCCGCCTTCTTGTCCGTCTTCTTGCGCACGGGCTTGCGTTTGCGCTGGGCGCGCTCGAGGTCGTCGTAGTAGATGAACTCGTCGCAGCTCGAGATGAGCAGGTCGGAGGTGGAGCTCTTCACCCCGGAGCCGATCACCCACTTGTTGTTCTCCTTGAGCTTGGAGACCAGGGGCGAGAAGTCGCTGTCGCCGGAGAGCAGGGCGAAGTAGTCGATGTGGTTCTTCGAGTAGCACAGGTCCAGCGCGTCCACGACCATGTGGATGTCGGCGCTGTTCTTGCCGCTCATGCGGCTGCGCGGGATGTCCACCATCTCGATGCCGTTCTTGTGCAGGTCGCGCACCGCTCCGCGGTACTGACTCCAGTCGCAGTAGGCGCGCTTGAACACGATGCGCCCCTTCTCCAGCAGCCGCTTGAGCACCAGGTCGATCTGCAGCTCGCCCCATTTCATGTCGCGCACGCCCAGCGCCAGATTCTCGTAATCCACG
>JBFHNV010000118.1:0-18641 GCA_041593595.1 Gammaproteobacteria bacterium | reverse complement strand
GCCTGCCCGCCTTCCAGCGCTGAGGTGCCGCCCGTCGCGGGCCCGGGCCGGATGCTCAAGCTTCCTTGGCCGGCGCCGATATGGCGTGACATGGCCGACCCCCAGCGCAAACCGCCCCCCACGACGGACCCGGCGCCCCTCGAGGCGTTCTGGATCCGGCTCGCGGCCCACGGTGCGCGCATCCGGCGCAGCTACCCACGGGTGCACGCCAGCGTGCCGGTGCACCTGCGCGCCGACGGGGGCACGCCGGTGGACCTCACCACCAGGGACGTGTCCCTCGGGGGGTTCCAGGTGCGCTGCGACCGTGCCACCGCGGAGCGGCTGCGGCCGGCCCGGGACGCCGACGGCAAGCGCTGCGCCATACCGTTCTGCATGAAGCTGTCGGTGACCGGCATGCCGCACAAGCTGGTCGGGAAGGGGCGCGTGACGCACCTGAGCCTGGTACCGGATGCGCACCCGGACGAGGAGGTGGCGGTAGGCGTCGAGTACGCCGGCTTCGAGGCAGGCAGCCAGGACGTGCTGCGCCGCTACGTGGAGCAGCACCTGCTGCCGAAGGAGCTCTAGGTCCTAGCCGGGAAATCCAGCCCGCACCGCCGCATGCCTCGGCCGCCGACGGCGGGCTGGAGCGCCCCACCGGTACGCCTGCGGTGCGGCGCCGCCGACGGCGGACCCGCGACCCGGCAGCGCCTCGCCTACTGCGCGGGCTTCACGATCTCGATGAGCTCGATATCGAACTTCAGGGTCTCGTTGGGACCGATCACGGCACCGGCGCCGCGCAGGCCGTAGGCCTGCTCCGGCGGGATCCACACCTCCCAGCGCGACCCTACCGGCATCTCGGCCAGCGCCTGCTTCCAGCCCGGGATCACATCCCCGAGGGCCAGCTCGGTGGGCTCCCCTCGGCGACGCGAGCTGTCGAACTCGGTGCCATCCAGCAGCGTGCCGGTGTAGTGCACCTTCACCTTGTCCGAGACCGCGGGCTTCGCGCCGGTGCCCTCCGTGAGCACCTTGTACTGCACGCCATCCTCCAGCGACTTCACGCCATCGGCACCGGCATTCGCCTTCATGAAGGCGTCGCCCTCGTCCTTGTTCTCAGAGGCGGCCTTGGCCCGCTCCTCGATGAGCTCCTGCTGGTAGGCGTTCATCACCTCGCGGATCTCGTCCGGCGAGAAGCGGAACTGCCCGCCCGACATGGCCTCGCCCACGCCCACCGCCAGCGCGTCGGGGTCTACCTTCTGCACCCCCTGCTGCATCAGGTCCCGGGCCATGCGGTAGCCCATGGCGTAGCTGAACTTCTGCAGGTTGCTCTCCAGCGCGGGCTCCTGCGCGGCGGCCATCGCCGGTGCGGCCAGCACCAGGGCGGCCAGGATGACGCCTCGATTCATGGTCGATTCCTCGTTTGCGGTCCGGTTCGGCGGCGCTGCCAGCGGCCCGGGTGCGGGCCGGCGGGATCCACCGCCTGGAAGATGGTGCCGCGGCGGGCGGCGGGTCGGGTTCGGGTGCGCGTACGGCCACGCAGTGAAGACGAGAAATGTACTCACAACCACCCTCGCCCGCCAAGTGAGGGCGTCAGGTCTTGACACTCGACGCCGCGAGTCGCGAACCTCCGGCAGGTGTCAGGTCTCGACCTTCGACCCTCGCCTCCGCGACTGCGGAGTCTCGATTCGTTCCCGGCAGTATCGGGTGTCAGGGTCTGACTCGCCTGACACCGCATCCGGACCCCCGCCTTATGCGAGTCCCCCGCGTCCACGTGGACCAGCTGCCTGCCGCCGGCGCGGAGCTCGCGCTCGGGGAGAGCGCCGCGCGCCACGTGCGATCGGTGCTGCGCCTCAAGGCTGGCGCGCCGCTGGTGGTGTTCGACGGCCGCGGCACCGCCTGCGAGGCGGAGCTGCTGCACGCGACCCGTGCCGGCGTGCGGGTGAAGGTGGGCCGGGCGCTGGAGGCCGCGGTGGAGGCGCCCCTGGAGGTGGTGCTGGCGCTGGGGGTGTCCCGGGGCGAGCGCATGGATCTGGCGGTGCAGAAGGCGGTCGAGCTCGGAACCACCGGCATCGTGCCGCTGCTCACGGAACGCGCGGTGGTGCGACTGGACGAGGATCGCGCCCGGCGCCGGCACGCCCACTGGCAGGCGATCGCGGTGGCGGCCTGCGAGCAGTGCGGCCGCAACCGGCTGCCGGACGTGGCGCCGCCACAGACGCTTGACGCGTGGCTGACCGGTCTGGACCGGGCGGGCCTGCGCCTGATGCCGGACCCGGGTGCTGCCACCGGGCTCGCCGGCATGGACGCCCCCGCCGCCGGCGTCACCCTGCTCATCGGCCCCGAGGGTGGCCTCGCCGAGGCAGAGCGCGCCCTGGCAGCGCGCCACGGCTTCAGGCCCGTGCGCCTGGGGCCGCGGGTGCTGCGCACCGAGACGGCGGTGATCGCGGCGCTGGCGGCGGTGATGACCCTGTGGGGCGACCTGGGCCGCTGAGCCGAGGGTCAGGTGGGGTGACGACTTGCCCCCACCAGTGCCAGCGGGTCCACCACCAGCACCGGTGCCGCCGCCTCCCGGGCCACCACACCCAGCAGCCACGGCACCGGCTCGAGCAGCGGGCCAGCGGGCAACACGGTCTCGCGGCCGTGACCGACGAGGGACTCCACCTTGAGTGCCACCGCGGGACCGCGGCGGCGCAGCAGCAGCAGCGCCGGGCGCCCCAGGGCGGCGGGCACGGGCTCCTCGTGCAGGCAGTGCGCCAGGGACCAGGTGTGCTCCGGCGACCGGTCCACCGTGTCCTCGGACACGGCCCGGACCACCGCGCTCATGGGCAACGCCACTTCCCGGCGCCCCGCCAGGACCTGCACCAGCGACGTCTCCCGGGCCGGCTCGGGCCACGCCGCGCGCAGGCACACCTCGTCCCGGACCGTGACCGGCGGCAGGGCCAGCGCCGGCGTCCCGGCGGCGGCGTACGCGCCGCGCAGGTGGATATCCGCCGGCGGTACCCCGTAGTAGCGCAGCTCCGCCACCAGCCCCGCCGCGCCGAGGCGCAGCGCCGCGCGCAGCTTCGGGCGCAGGGCCGCCGCGGCCAGGTGGTCCGGCGCCACGTGCAGGCGCGCCGCGGCGGCCGCGAGCAGTGGCTCCATGAGGCCCGTCACCGCCTCGCCCCGCTCCTCGCGCACCAGCTGCGCACCCTGCTCCAGGCGCAGCAGCGGCCACACCCCCGGCGGACAGCCGGCCACGAGCAGCTGCGACCAGCGCGCGAACAGCCGCACCAGCAGCGGGCGGCCGTTCGCCGGCGGCACCGTGCTCACGGCCAGCGGCCCAGGATCCGGCTCGCAGCGGGCTCCTGCTGCTCCTGCGGGGTGTCCTCCGCGCCGTCCTCCGCGCTGCGGGTGTCCGCGATCTCGATCACCGGGTCGGCGGCATCCGGCGCCGCGAGGCGGCGCTCCAGCCCGGCCGCGGCGTCGCCGAAGGCAGCGGCGGAATCCGCGGTGGCGTCCACCTGCTCGCGCACTTCCCGGGTCAGCGCGTGCAGCGCGGTGATGGTGCGCACCACCTCGGTGACGTTCACCGCATGCTCCCGGTGGGCGCGGCTCAATGCGTGGTTCAGGTCCTCGAGCCGCCGGGCCGCGCCGGAGAGTTCCTCCACGCTCGCGCGAGCGCCGCGCGCCCGCTCCGCCGCCGAGCGCGCCCGCCACACGCTCTCCTTCGCGGCGCTGGCGGCGCGCTCCGCCTCGCCGCGCAGCTCCGCGTGGATGGCCTCCACCTGGGTCACGGCGCTGCGCGCGCGATTGGCGAGCCGCTGCACCTCCTCGGAGAAGGCCGCCAGCGCCCGGCTCGCGGCGCTGTCCACGGAGGCCTGGATGGCCACGTTCAGCGACAGCATCTTGCCCAGCTCCCCCACGTCCTCCACCAGGGTGCGCACCGCGCGCAGCTCCCGCGCCACGTCCTCCAGGGCGCGCACCCGCTCGGCGCAGTCCTCGACGCCGGCCCGCACCGCGTCCAGCTCGTGCAGGGTCTCGCCCAGGGCATGACTCGCCTGCTGGGCACTGACCCCGGACTGGCGCGCCGCCTCCCCCACCTGGGCCGACTCCAGGCGCAGCCCGTCCAGGGCCGCGGCCATGGTCCGGGTGGCCTGGCCAGCGGCCTCCGCCTGGTGCGCGTCGCAGCGTGAGGCGACTCGCAGCCGGCCCGCCACGTCGCCCACCATCTGGCCGCTGCGGGCCAGGCGCAGCCCGTCCTCGGTGCGCTGGCGGAGCTGCTGGCGCAGCCGGTCCAGGCCTGCCCGCGCCACCCCGACGGCGGCCGAGTCGCCGGCGCCGGTGTGGGCGCGCAGCCCCACATCGCCGTCCGCGATCCGGTGGATGTCCGAGGCGAGCTGCTCGAGCTCCCGGGACAGGCTGTCCCGGGCGCCCTCCAGGGCGGCGCGCTCGGTCCGCAAGTCCGCCGCCTCACGGACCACGTCCCGGCGGGCAGCGCGGCGCTCGGCGAATCCCAGGGCCAGGGCCGCGAGGACGCTGACCGCGGTGAGGCCGGCGAGCCCCAGGGCGTGGGCCGGCATCACCAGGCGGTTGGCGGCGCGGGCGGCCAGGTCGGCGCGCAGGCGCAGATTGTGGGTGTCGACGATGGCCAGCGCCGCCGCCAGGCGCTCGCCGCGCTTCACGAGGCTGGCGGAGGCGGCGGCGCCGGCCACCACGGCCTCCACGGACTGGGCCAGCACCCGGAACTCGCGGCCCACGGCCGCCAGGATCTCCCGGGCGTTGTCGTCCTCCACCCGCGGGATGCCCAGCTCGGCGCTGCCGTGCAGCAGGCCCGTGGCCACCTCGCCGAACACCACGGCGTCGCGGCCCAGCCGGTCCGCCGCCACCAGCAGCCCGGCGTCCGGCTCCATCAGGCGGCGGAGGTTCGTGCTGATCCGCTGCACCAGCATCAGCTGGCGTGCCGCGGCGCGCACCTGGGGCGGCTTTGCCTCCGCAGCCAGCAGCGCGTCTACCAGCTCGTCGGCGGACACCAGCAGACCCGTGGCCACCGACTGCAGCCGCTCGGCGTCCCGCGCCAGGGCCTGCACGCCTGGTGCCGTGTCCTCCATCTCCTCGGCGCGGGCCGCGGCCGCCTGCCACGCCGCGATCAGCTCGCCGGTCTGCGGTGGCGGCGGCGACAGCGCCTGCTCCGGCGGCCGCTCCCGGAGCGTCTTCACCAGCTCCGGCACCGGCAGTCGGGCGGCCTCCAGGGCCTCGTAGCCCTCCGCCGTGCCCCCCAGGGCGCGCACCCGCGCCACCGCCAGGCGCGCCGCGGCCGCCTCGGAGGCACCCACGGCCTGCTCCATGCGGTCCTGGCCGCCGCGGAACTGCTGGAGGTGCAGCAGCGCCCCGGCGGTGGCCAGTGCCAGCAACAGCGGCAGCAGCAGCCGCCAGGGCCCGAAGCCCGGGGCCCGCGCCGCCATCAGGCGGCGCCTCGAGAAGCCACGGCCGCCATCAAACGGCGCCTCGGGGTGCACGCCATCACCATCAGCCCGTGTCCTGGGGCACGTCCGCACCTGGTGCGGGTGAGGCCAGCAGCTGGCGGGTGAGCGCGTCCAGATCCAGCGGCACGGACTCCACGCGGGCATCGGCGCCTTCCACGCCGTCCACCAGGAATCCCATCGGAAATCCGCCGCGGCGCCAGACCAGCATGCGGGTGCGCCGCTCCGGCGCCCGCGCCAGACCGCCGGTGAGGGCCGCGTCCAGGTCCACCAGGGCCAGGGCCTCCCCCTTGTGCACCGCGATCCCCGCCAGCCATGGCGGCGCCGCGGGCACCGACACCAGCGGCGGACACTCGGCCAGCTCGCTCCCGGTGAGGCCGGACACCCGGTGCCAGCCTCCGGCGGCGCGCAGCACCAGTGCGGGCACGGAGGTCGGGCCCACAGGGTCGAGGAAGCTCAATGACGTCAGCCTGTTATGCGGACAAACTCAGGAATGAGTTTAGCAGGCCGGCGGCCGGGATCCGGGATCCGGGATTCGGGATTCGGGACTGGCACGCAGGCGTGCCTGTCCCGGTGCGAGGCCCTGGTTGCTCAGGTCGGCGACCGCAGGGACTTGCGCACCTGGGACAACATCCGCCGGCTCACCTCCACCGTCTCGTCCACCGCGTCCAGGCGCACGCAGTAGCGGCCCTGGCTGTCCCGGTCCAGGCCGCGAACGTGGGCCACCGCCACCAGGGCGTTGCGGTGCACTCTGAGGAAGCGCCCGGCGAATTCCTTTTCCAGCGCGCTCAGGGCCTCGTCCAGCACCAGCTCGCCGTCCGGGTGACGCGCGGTCACGTACTTGTGCTCGGCGCGGAAGAAGCGCACCTCGTCCACGGGCACCAGCTTCAGGTTTCCGTGCAGGGTGGCGCTCACGTGGGTGCGGGCGCTGCCGGGCGAGACCGTGCTGGCCAGCTCGGCAATCTGCGCCCGGGTCAGGCTACGGGCCTTCGCCAGGGCAGCCTCCAGGCGCTCCCGGCGGATGGGCTTCAACAGGTAGTCCACCGCGTTCGCCTCGAAGGCGGCCAGGGCGTGGGCGTCGTAGGCGGTGGTGAATATCACCGCCGGTGGGCGCTCCAGGCGCGCCAGGTGTCGCGCGGCCTCCAGGCCGTCCATGCCGGGCATGCGGATGTCCAGCAGCACCACGTCGGCGCCGGTGGCGCTCACCGCGTGCAGGGCGGCGGCGCCGTGGCCCGCCTCGCCCACCACGGTGCCGGCGCCGATCTCGCCCAGCAGCCCCTTGAGCCGAGCCCGTGCGGGGGGCTCGTCGTCCACCACCAGGATCCTCACCGTGACGTCGTCCTGTAGGGAAACTCCAGGTCCACGCGGAAGCGCTCCTCGCCCGGATGCACCGCGAGGCGCGCCTCGCCTTCGAAAAAGGCTTCCACGCGCTGGCGCACGTTGTCCAGCGCCATGGCGTGGCCCTGGCGCTGGGCCCGCTCGACAGACCTTGGCACCGTGTTCTCCACGCTCATCCGCACAGTCTGCCCGTCGAACTCCCCGGTCAGGCGAATGTGGCCGCCGTCCGGCGCCGGCTCGACCCCGTGGTACACCGCGTTCTCGATGAGCGGCTGCAGGGTCAGCGCCGGCAGCAGCGCGTCGCCGGGCACGCCCTCCACCGCCGAGTCGCTGGCCAGGCGCTCGCCCAGTCGCTGCGCCTCGATGCGCAGGTACTGCCGGCACACCTCCAGCTCCTCGGCCAGGGTCCCGGGCTCGCTGGCATCGCCGAGGCTCACCCGGAACAGGGCGGCCAGGTCCTCGGTCACCTGCTCGGCGAGCGCCGGCTCGCTGCGCGTGAGGCTCGCGATGGTGTTCATGCTGTTGAACAGGAAGTGTGGCCGGATGCGCGACTGCAGCGCCTGGATGCGGGCGCGGGTCTCGCTCTCCATGCGCGCCTTCGACTCGTGCTGCACGTAGAAGTAGCGCAACGCCACCAGCGCCACCACCGCGGCGATGCCCAGGTTGCACAGCAGGAAGTCCAGGTGCACGGTGGGTGGCACCAGGGGGCGCGGCGGGCCGAGGCCGTCGGGGCCATGGCTGAACTCCCACACGGCGGCGAGACGCGGGTCAGCCAGTTGCGGCAGCACCAGGCGCCACGCGGCCTCGCTCACCGCGAGCGTCACCCCAAGGATCAGGCCGTAGCTCGCCGCCGCGGCGCCCATGTTGCCGAGACGCTCGAGCCCGCGACGCAGCAGGCACAGCAGCGCGCTGCTGCCGAGCGCCACCCACTGGATGAACAGCGAGACGAGCGCGAGGCGCATGAACCCGCCGCTGCCCGCGTAGACCGGGTTCAGGGTCAGCACGATGGCCAGCAGCTCGCCCACCACCACCACCGCGAGCACCATGTGGATGCTGCAGAAGTCCGGGAGGAACAAATCGCTGCCGGGAGCCGTGCGCGGTTCGGTCATTGGGGGTCGGGTCAACACCTGGGCTGACGTAAAGATATACTTCGCGCCGGTCCCGCGCCCGGCCGCCCGGCCCACCGCTCCATGGCAAACGACGACACCAAGGCAAAGCTGTGGGGCGGGCGCTTCGAGGCGTCCACCGACTCGCTGGTGGAGGCCTTCAGCGCGTCGGTGCACTTCGACCGGCGCCTCTACGCCCACGACATCCGGGGCTCCATCGCCCACGCCACCATGCTGGCCGAGGCCGGCGTGCTGAGCGCCGCGGAGCGCGACGCCATCGTCGCGGGGCTGGAGGCCATCGGTGCCGACATCGAGGCCGGCCGCTTCCGCTGGGACCCGTCCCGCGAGGACGTGCACATGAACATCGAGGCGGCCTTGACCGAGCGCATCGGCGAGGCCGGCAAGAAGCTGCACACGGGCCGCTCGCGCAACGACCAGGTGGCCACCGACGTGCGCCTGTACCTGCGCGACGCCATCGACGATCTCAGCGCGCGCATCACCGCACTGATGGGCGCGATCATCGACCTCGCGGAGCGCGAGACGGACACCATCATGCCGGGCTTCACTCACCTGCAGACCGCGCAGCCGGTGACGTTCGGCCACCACCTGCTGGCCTGGCAGGAGATGCTGGCCCGCGACCGGGAACGCCTGGCGGACTGCCGCCGGCGGGTCAACCGCATGCCGCTCGGCGCCGCGGCGCTGGCCGGCACCGGCTTCCCCGTCGACCGCGCGCTCACGGCGCGCCTGCTGGGCTTCGACGAGCCCTGCGCCAATTCCCTGGACGCGGTGAGCGACCGGGACTTCCTGATCGAGTTCGTGTCCGCCTGCGCGCTGGTGATGGTGCACCTGTCGCGCATGTCCGAGGAGCTGATCCTGTGGTCGTCGGCGCAGTTCGGCTTCGTCACCCTGAGCGACGCCTACTGCACCGGCTCGTCCATCATGCCGCAGAAGAAGAACCCGGACGTACCGGAGCTGGTGCGCGGAAAGTGCGGGCGGGTGGTCGGCGCGCTCACCGCGCTGCTGGTGCTCATGAAGGGTCAGCCGCTCGCCTACAACCGCGACAACCAGGAGGACAAGGAGCCCCTGTTCGACGCCCTCGACACGGTGCGTGATTGCGTCACGGTGTACACGGGGCTGATGGGCGCCATCACGCCGCGCCGGGACGCCATGCGCGCCGCGGCGCTCAAGGGCTATGCCACTGCCACGGATCTCGCGGACTACCTGGTGCGCAAGGGCGTGCCCTTCCGCGACGCCCACGAGATCGTGGGCAAGGCGGTGCGGCGGGCGGTGGAGCGAGGCTGCGATCTCGCGGAGCTCGCGCTTGCCGAGCTCCAGGCGTTCTCGCCGCACGTCGCCGACGACGTGTACGCGGTGCTGAGCCTGGAGGGCTCGGCGGCGGCCCGCGATCACCTGGGCGGCACCGCGCCCGCGCAGGTGCGCGCGGCGGTGGCACGGGCCCGCGCCGCGCTGTAGCGTGGAACGTCCGGGGCGCGCGGCGCCCCGGCTTCAGCCCCGATTCAGCGCCCCGGCGGGAACATCCGCCCTCGCTGCCGCTCGAAGCGGCAACCACACCCCGCGACGCGGAGGTCCGGCCATGAATGCCAAGCGCAGCCCCACCCGCCGCCTGCTGCGGTACGTGGTCCTCGGTGTCCTCAATCTCGTCGTCCTGCTCGTGGTGGTGGCGCTGGCCGTGCCCCTGTTCTTCGACCCCAACGACTACAAGGACGAGATCGCCGCGCAGGTGAAGGCCCGCACCGGCCGTGACCTGACCATCAGCGGCGACCTGGCCGTCACGGTGCTGCCCTGGCTGGGCGTCAAGGTGGGTGCGATGACCCTGGGCAACGCCGAAGGCTTCGACGACGCGCCGTTCGCGCGGCTCGGAGGGGCCGAGGTGCGGGTGAAGCTGGTGCCGCTGCTCAGCCGCGAGGTGGAGATGGACACGGTCACCGTGCGCGGCCTGGAGCTGAACCTGGCCCGCAACGCGTCCGGGCGCGGCAACTGGGAGGACCTGGCCCAGGCCCCCCAGGCCGGCGACGGCGCCGCCACCGGCGAGGGCCGCGCCCTGGCTGCCTTCGCGCTGGGCGGCGTGCGGCTGGAGGACGCGGCGCTGCGCTACACCGACGCCGCCAGCGGCGAGCAGATCACCGTGAGCGATCTGGACCTGCGCACCGGGCCGGTGGCCCTGGGCGCGCCGGTGGAGGCAGAGGTGTCGCTGCGCTTCAGCCACCCGGAGGGCTCCGGCAAGGCGGCGGGCCGGACGCGCCTTACCTACGACCTGTCGGCGGGTCGCTATGGCGCCGAGGAGCTGGCCCTGGAGGCGGAGGTGACCGCCAAGGCCCTGGGCCAGGGCACCGCCAGTGCCCGGGTCACCGGCGCCGTCACCTATGACGACCCGGCCAGGACCGTCGCCGCCCGTGACCTGGTGGTGGACCTGACCACGCCGGCACCGCCGGACAGCGGCCTGACCGGCCCGCTGAGCGCCCGCCTCACCGGCGCCGTCACCTACGACGACGCGGCCAGCACCGTCATCGCCCGCGATCTGGCGGTGGACCTGAAGGCGCCGGCACCGTCCGGCAGCGGTCTGACCGGTCCACTGGCGCTCGCGGTGGCGGGCGACGTGGACCTGCGCCTCGCCGAGCGTTCCGTCACCAGCCCGGCGCTCACGCTGCGCGCGAACGCGGTGCAGTACGGCGACGTCACCGCCACGGCGCGAGTGCAGACAGGGCTCGCGGGGACGCTGGCCGACATGCGCTTCGCCCTCACGGGGCTGCACGCCGAGGGTGAGGTCTCCGGCGGCCCGGTGGGGACGGAGCCGCTGCCCGTGGCGCTGGGCGGCGACGCGGTCTTGGACCTGCCGGCAGGCACCGTGGCAGTGGACGACCTCCGCCTGCAGGCGGCGGACTTCAAGGCCGGCGGCACGCTGAAGGTCACGGATCTGAATGGAACGCCCCAGGCGAGCGGCACCCTGGCCGCGCCCGCCTTCGCCCTGCGCAAGACCCTGGCGCGGGCCGGTGTGACCCTGCCGCCCACCAAGGACCCGAAGGCGCTGGCCAGCGCGGCAGTGCGCACCCGCTTCGAGGCCGGCCCCGGGCGCGTGCGCCTCACGGAGCTGCGCGCGGAGCTGGACGAGACGGCGATCCAGGGCAGCGTCCAGGCCCGGGCAGGCGGTGCCCTCGGCTTCGACCTCACCGTGGATCGGCTGGACGTGGATCGCTACCTGCCGCCGGAGGCGCCCGGCGCGCCGCCGCCCGCGGCTGCCGGCGCGCTGCCGGTGGAGACCCTGCGGGCGCTGGACCTGGACGGCCGGCTGGCGGTGGGCCGGCTCCGCTACGGCGGGCTCGATCTGGCCAAGGTGTCCTTGGGCGTCAAGGCGAAGGACGGCCTGCTGGACCTGGACCCGCTGCAGGCGGACCTGTACGCGGGGCGCTACCAGGGCGACGTCCGCATCGATGCCCGCGGCGAGACACCGGTGATCCAGGTGGACGAGCGCATCGCCAACGTGGACGCCGCCGCCTTGCTTGCCGCGCTGGGAGTGAACACCGGGGTGCTGGATCTCAGCGGCGGGCGCAGCGATCTGGCGCTGAAGGCACGCCTCACCAGCGACGCCGCCGGCAAGCGGCTGCTGGCCAGTGGCATCGTGCTGGACGGCAAGCTCGCCGGGCGCGCGTTCCAGGGCGGCCCGGTGCCGGTGAGCCTGCGCGGCGACGTGGCGGTGGACCTGGAGAAGCGCGACGCCGTCCTGGACAAGGTCCAGGCAGCGTTCGCGGAGCTGCGCGCGAACGCGAGCCTGCGGGTGAGCTTCGCTCCCGCCACGACGGCGTTCGCCGGCGACGTGAGCGTGCCGCCCTTCAACGCCCGCTCCCTGGCGAAGCGCCTGGGGGTGCCGGTGCCCCGCACCCGCGACCCGCAGGCCTTCACCGCGGTGGGCGCCGCCGCGAAAGTGGACGGCACCCTCGACCGGCTGGTGGCGGAGGGCATGACGGTGACGCTGGACGGCAGCACCGCCACCGGCGGCGTCGCCATTGAGAACCTCGCCAACCCGGCGTTCCGGTTCGCGGTGAAGGTGGACCGCCTGGACGCGGATCGCTACCTGCCACCGGAGACGAAGGGTGCGGCCGCCACGCCCGGCGCCGCCGCCACCGCCCTGCCCGTGGACCTGGTACGCAGCCTCGACCTGGACGGCACGCTGGAGGTGGGGGCGCTCACGGTGGGCGGGGTGAAGATGAGCGGCGTGAAGGTGACGGCGGTGGCGAAGGGCGGGCAGCTCAAGCTGTCGCCGGTGGGCGCGGCGCTCTATGGCGGGCGCTACGACGGCAACGTCACCGTGGACGCCCGCGCTCAGGCGCCCCGGGTGAGCCTGGACGAGACCATCCAGGGAGTGCAGATCGGGCCGCTGCTGGCCGACGTCACCGGCGACGTGCCGGTCACCGGCACGACGGACCTGCGCGCCGTGCTCACCGCCACCGGCGGCGACACGGAGGCCCTCAAGCGCAGCCTGGACGGGGACGTGCGCTTCGCCATCCGTGACGGCGCGCTCGAGAAGGTGGACATGGTGAGCTCCATGTGCGGCACGCTCGCGGCGCTGGACTTCGACAACCTGAACAAGAAGACCCTCGCCGCCGGCGTCGTCGGCCTGCTGCTGAGCACGCAGCAGCGCGGCGCCCAGGGGTCGGCGGTCGCGGGCGGCGACGGCACCCGTACCCGCTTTACCGAGATGAGCGGCAGTGCGCGCCTCGCCCAGGGCGTGGCGCGCAACGACGACCTGATCATGGTCTCGCCGGTGGTGCGGGCCCGCGGTGCAGGCACCGTGAGCCTGCCCGCGGACCAGCTGGACTACCGGGTGGAGGCGGAGCTGGTGGAGAGCTGTGCCGGCATCGGCAAGCGGGATCTGTCGGGGCACATCATCCCGGTGACCATCCAGGGCCCCATCGCCAAGCCCAGCGTCAGCCCGCAGATCCCGGCGAGCCTGATTCAGGCGTTGCGCCAGCGGCGCAGCGAGCAGGCGCCGGCCGCAGCTCCTGCCGCCACCGCGCCGGACGCCGCCGCGCCTGCACCGCC
This sequence comes from Gammaproteobacteria bacterium, assembly GCA_041593595.1. Classification (GTDB taxonomy): domain Bacteria; phylum Pseudomonadota; class Gammaproteobacteria; order HK1; family HK1; genus JBFHNV01. Next base: position 5,707 of record JBFHNV010000118.1, on the reverse strand, counting down.
GCAGCCGGCCCAGCCCCAGAAGCCCGCCAACGCGGTCAAGGACGCCCGCGACGAGCTGCTGAAGGGCATCCTCCAGGGGATACTGAAAAAGTAGTGGGCACGCACGCATTCGCTCCGCGGGTGGTGGCCTGGTGGTACGCCCACGGGCGCAAGGACCTGCCCTGGCAGCGCCGGCCCACGCCCTACCGGGTGTGGCTGTCGGAGATCATGCTGCAGCAGACCCAGGTGGCCACGGTGATCCCCTACTACCGGCGCTTCACCGCGCGCTTCCCTGGCGTGCGCGTGCTGGCGGCGGCGGAGAGCGACGCGGTGCTGGCCCTGTGGAGCGGGCTCGGCTACTACGCCCGGGCCCGCAACCTGCACCGCGCCGCGAAGGAAATCGTGGCGCGCCACGGCGGTCGCTTCCCGCGCACGCTGGACACGCTCACCGCGCTGCCCGGCATCGGGCGGTCCACCGCCGGCGCCATCCTGTCGCTGGCCATGGGGCAGCGTCATCCCATCCTGGACGGCAACGTGAAGCGGGTGCTGGCGCGGCACGCGGGCATCGAGGGCTGGCCCGGAGACACGGCGGTGCAGCGAGCGCTGTGGGCCGTCGCCGAAGCGCGACTCCCGGACGCGGACGTGGCCGCCTACACCCAGGCCATGATGGATCTGGGCGCCACCGTGTGCACGGCGCCATCGCCGGACTGCGGCGCCTGCCCGGTGCGTGAGGACTGCGTGGCACGCCGGGTAGACCGGATCGGCGCGCTGCCGGCGTCGCGCCCGCGCCGGGCCCTGCCGGAGAAGACGACGCACTTTCTGGTGGCCCGGGACGCGGCCGGTCGGCTGCTGCTGGAGCGCCGCCCGCCCAGCGGGATCTGGGGCGGTCTGTGGTGCTTTCCCGAATGCGCGTCGCCGCGAAGCGCGCAGGAGCGGCTGGTGGCGATGGGGCTGCGTGCCCAGGGCCCGGGCATGGCACTGGCGCCGGTACGACACACCTTCAGCCACTACCGCCTCGCTGCGACGCCGCTGCTGCTGGACGTGCGCGACCGCGGCAGCGGCATCGCCGAAGGTGCCGCGACCCGCTGGATCGACCCGGCCGACCCGGGCGACCTGGGTCTGGCCGCTCCGGTGGCGCGGCTGGTAGCCTCGCTCGCCACCGCCACGGACGAGGACAGGGCGTGAGCCGCACCGTGCACTGCGCGAAGCTGGACCGCGAGGCCGAGGGCCTGGCGTTCGCCCCGTATCCGGGCGAGCTGGGCCAGCGCATCTACGAGCAGATCTCCAAGGAGGCCTGGCAGCAGTGGCTGGCCCACCAGACCATGCTCATCAACGAGAACCGGCTCTCGCCCATGGACCCGGAGGCGCGCAAGTTCCTGGTGGCCGAGATGGAGAAGTTCCTGTTCGGCGGGGGCGCGGAGAAGCCCGCCGGCTACGTGCCGCCGGAGGGGTCCTGAGGCGCACCGGGGCGTGGCCGGGCCGGCGCCTTGACGCGGTCCCGCCCCACGGCTTTAATGCCCGGCCGTTCTGTGAGCGGCGCCCGCCTCGAACGAAGGCCAGGTAGCTCAGTTGGTAGAGCAGCTGACTGAAAATCAGCGTGTCGGTGGTTCGATTCCGCCCCTGGCCACCAACGAATAGCGAGACCTGCAGGGGCTCCGGTTCCGCCCGACACCATGTCGAGTCAGCAGGCCTGGCAGCGCCTCCGTGCGCTGCCAGGTCGCCGCCTGTCCCGTCGGGCAGGCAGTGGGCTCCTGCCCGCGCCCGCCGGCCGGCTACCGCTGCCGGCCCTTCCCCTTCGGCGTGATGGTGAACTCCTGGGTCTGCGGATTGAGCCGGTCGAGCCGCATGGCGCCGGCTCGCGCCTTGTCGCTCAGGTTGTAGATCTGCAGCCCCGCGGTGATGTCGCTCTCGTAGATGAAGTTGTTGTACCAGTAGGTGGACCAGGCGCCACCGATCTGGCACAGGCCGCCGCAGAACGAGCCGGGGCCGAGCGACTCCGGATCGGTCCAGCCGACCGTCACCGGGTTCGCGGGGTCGGTGAAGTCGGTGACCCAGGTGCCGCCCTGGTAGTTGCCGCTCACGACCACGTAGCGGCCGCTGCGCAGGGGCACGACGTTGTAGTTGTGCATGGTGCAGTTCTCGTCGGCACCCTGAGCACGGGGCAGCACCCACTGACCGAGTTTCTGCCCGGTGGCCGAGTCGTAGAAGAACAGGCTCTTGTCCACGTCCGGATCGCCGGCCTCGCACTCCGCGGCGCCGCCACCGCCCGGCTCCCAGCCGCCGACGATGACCTTGCCGTCCCAGGTGAACGCGGCGGAGTGCCAGCGCCCGTTCGTGCTCGAGTCACCCACACCGGGCTCGGTGATCGTCGCCGTCAGGGCAGGATTCCTCGGATCCGTGATGTCCCACACGTTGATCGTGTCGGCGCTCGCGCAGGCGGCCAGGTTGGCGTCGCCGAGGATCACGCCGGCGTCGTGGCAGCCGGTGCGCACCGCCGGATCCGTGGGCCCCGCCAGCGGCACCCGGTGGATCAGAGCCGCGGCGCCCGGGTCGGAGAGCGGTACCGCGATGACGTCCATGAAGTCTCCGAGCGCATCCTGGCCGGCGCGATCCAGGCCCACGCCGCACCCGGCGCTGCTCGAGTTGTTGCTGTAGACGATCAGGTCGCCGCCGTCGACACCGGCCGCGGTCAGGGTGTGCGAGCCGCAGGGCAGCTCCACCGCGCCGACGAGCGACGGGCTGGCGGGGTTGCTGATATCCCAGACGTGCACGCCCTCGAAGCCGGCGGGCACGGTGGTGCCCCCGCACGGCCGCGGCGTGGACCGCTTCGTGTTCCAGGCCCGGACCAGGACGTGGTCCCACACCACGATGTCGCCCTGGTCGCCGTTGCACTCGGTCTCGGCGATCAGCTTCGGGTTGCCCGGCGCCGAGATGTCGATGACCCGGAAGCCGTTGTAGTTGCCCTGGTAGGCGATCTTGCCCTGGAAGGCGAGATCGCTGCTGACCTCCCGCTGCCCGTCCGGCACCTCGAACGTCGCCGCCTTCGCGTCGTGTCCCATCACGTGCACATTCTGAGTGGACGGATCCGCGTTCTGCGGGTTCGGTTGTCCCCCGTTCGTGGCCTGCGCGGCCTGCGTGGCCGCGAACAGCCCACCCAGGAGCATTCCCGAAACGATCGAATTGCAGCGCGGCATGTAAACCTCCCGGCACCGTTGCCGTGCGCGCGGATGGACCCGGCTGCATCCGCTTGATGACACCGCCGTCGGATCGCGATCCCGTGGCTCCTCCGGCACCCGCGCCGCTCAAGGGCGGCGTCCGCGCGGAGGCGAGACACGTCCTCAGTACGGCTTCGTGAATTCCCGCTCGTGCGCCGGGTCGCGCATCTCGGAAAGAGCGTGATTCACCCCTCGTCGAATCAGTTCGTCCGGATCCTGGAGCGCCGCCTGGAGGAACGCCTCGGCAACGGGTCCGCCCTGCCGCCCCAGGGCCCAGGCCGCCACCAGCCGGCTCCGGCGCTCGGGGCCGTCGAGCAGGACGTCCCCGAGCACGCCCGTCGCGTCGGCGCCGTCGATGCGTGCGAGGGCCCGGATGGCGCGGATGCGCACGCTCTGGTTCTTGTCGTCGAGAGCACCGCGCAGCGCCGGGACGGCGGCCGTGACGCCGATCTCGCCGAGCGCCCGGGCGGCCTCGCCCCGTATCCCCGGGTCCGTGTCCCGCTCCAGCACGCGCCCCAATGGCGGCACTGCCCGCGGATCTCCCGCGCGGGCGAGCTCGCGGATCGCCTCCATCCGTTGCGGGCGCTCGCCCTGGAACAGGTGCGCCGCGGAAGGGCCTCGGGCAGCAGGATCCGGTGGGAGTCCGTGCCGATCCGGCCACCCGTACACGCGCACCTCCAGCAGCCGCCGCTGCGCCTCGCCGGGCGCGGACGGCGCGAAGAGCATCACGTGGGGCAGATCACCGAGCAGGCGGCGCAACCCCGCTTCGAGAGGCACCGCCACGAGGGACCGCGCCACGGGTGCATCCAGAACTCCTTCGATGACGACCTGGATGCCGGCCCGCTCGCCGATGGCACGGACCACGTCGTCGAGCGGCGCATCGGCCGCGTCCAGCGTGAACATCCCCGCCTGGACCTGCAGGTGGAAGGTGGCGGGCACGCGCATCGCGGCCCCGTCGGCGGGTGGCGCCCCCGCCGAGGGCAACACGAGGAGCGACGCGAACGAGATCGCCCCCACTGAGCTCGCGACTTTCCTGGTCATCGTCGTCGCGTACCCGAACTGCGTGTGGGCCGACGTCCGCCGCCGGGTCCGGGACCACGCAGACAGCACGGCGGTCCGTGCATCGCTGCGCCCGTCCATCGCGACTCCTTCGTCCCGCGCGGATCACCCTCTCGGCGCGCTGACCGGAGGCGGACTGAAGCGAGTCTATGCCACGCACGAACCGTTTCAAGGGGTCGTCCGCGGGGCGCCGTACCGGGGGAACGGGATACTCGTGTGCGGGTGCGGCCGTGCAGCCGGATCTTCAGAAATCACGTGAACTGTCGCGCACCGAGTCCGTGGCCCGCCGGCGCGCGGACACGGTCGATGGCCAGGAACTCCGGGCCGGCACCGAGCCGGGCCACCGGGACCTGCTCGGCAGCCACCGGCCGCTGCTGGTCGTGCGCGATCCGCACGAGTCCCCGAGCTCCATCCACTCCCGAGTGCGTTGCCCGCGCCCCGCTACCCCGCGAGCAGCTTGTGCGCGGTCTCCTTCACGAGCTCGCCGAGCCGCGATACTGCCTCGGCGCGGGGGAAGCGTGTGCGGCTCACGATGCCGATGGTGCGCGTCGGCGCCGGGCGCGCGAAGGGGCGGATCTCGGTGAGTCCGGTGTCGGCGGCACCGGTGGCCACCGCCAGCGCAGGCAGCAGGGTGCAGCCGATCCCGGCGGCCACCATCTGGCGCAGGGTCTCGAGGCTGGTGGCGCGGATCTCCTCGCTGTCCGGCGAGCGGGTGGCACCGCAGATCTCCAGGGCCTGATCACGCAGGCAGTGGCCCTCCTCCAGGAGCAGCACGCTCTCCCCGGTCAGGTCCTCCTCCTGCAGCCGGCGCTTGCGCGCCAGCGCATGGCCCTGGGGCAGCGCCACCTGGAACGGCTCGCGGAACAGCTCGCTGGCCGCGAGGCCGTCGCCCGGCACCGGCAGGGCCAGCAGCGCCGCGTCCAGGGTGCCGGCGGACAGGCGCTCCAGCAGGTTGGCGGTGAGGTCCTCGCGCAGCAGCAGGCGCAGCTTCGGGTATCGGGCGCGCAGCGCCGGCAGGAGCTGCGGGATCAGGTAGGGGCCCAGGGTCGGGATGACCCCCAGGCGCAATGGCCCCTCCATGGGATCCCCCTTGGCCCGCACCAGGGGGCGGATCTTGTCGAACTCCTCGATCACGATGCGCGCCTGGGCGATCACCTGCTCGCCTACCGGCGTGGGACGCACGCTGCGCTGGCTGCGGTCCAGCAGCACCACCCCCAGGTAGTCCTCCAGCTTCTTGATCTGGGTGCTCAGGGTGGGCTGGCTCACGTGACACGCGGTGGCGGCGCGGGCGAAGTGGCGCTCGTCGGCCACCGCCACCAGGTAGCGCAGCTCCTGCAGGGTCATGGTCGCGGGCTCCATCGATCTCGTCGATGGAGAATACAGCGACCTTTCACTCGCGCTATGAAAAACCAGGGCCTGCCGCCCGGCGCGCCGCGCTGCAGCGGGTGCTGCAG
>JBFHNV010000117.1:0-18676 GCA_041593595.1 Gammaproteobacteria bacterium | reverse complement strand
GCGGCCCCGGATCCCGCTACACGTGGTGGCTGAGCCGCATCCGCCGCGCCTGGGAGAACATTCGCGCGAACTCCGCCGCCGCCACGTGGACCAGCTCCTCGTGGTCGCCCGCCTCGAACCAGACCTCGGGCTGCTCCGTGAGGACCTCGTCCACGATGGTGTCGATGCCGTAGAGGAAGCCCGTGGGCGGGATCGCGCCGCGGTCGCAGTCCGGGAAGCGCGCGGCCACCTCGTCCTCGGTGGCGAGGCCCACCACCATGCCGAGGCGCTGGTGCAGCCGGCCCAGATCGACCCGGTGGGTGGCGGGCACCACCACCAGCAGGTAGTGCTCGTCGTCCTCCAGGAGCACGGCCTTGGCGAGCCGGTCGCCGGGCACGTGAGCCGCCGCCGCGGCCTCACTGCTCGACAGGGCAAGCGGGTGGGCCACCACGTCGTGCACCACCTGCTCCTTCGCGAGGAACGTCCTGAGGGTCTCCGCGATGGCCATGGGACACCTCCCCGGGGATGCGCGATGGGCTCGACCGTAAAGATAGCGCCGTGGACGCAATGGCACATGCAGAGTCCGCAAGTCCCTGATTGCCGGCGCGCAGCACGGAAATGGCCGCATCCGGCAACGCCCGGCCGGTTCCGCAATGCCCCTGGGTCACTTTCCCGGCGAGAAGCCTGCGTGGTGCGCCTGCCACCAGCGGGCGATGTCCAGCCGCGTGGCGAACCACGCGCCGCCCTTCGCCCGGGCGTGGTCCAGGAACTCCGCCAGGGCGTGGGCCCGTGACGCCTGGCCCACCAGCCGCGGATGCAGGCCGATGCTGATCATGCGCGGGCGGGTCGCGCCCTCCTCCCAGAGCTGGTCGAAACCGCGGCGCAGGTTGTCCAGGAAGTCGCCGGGGGAGCCGTAGCCGGTGCCCGTGACGAAGCGCGCGTCGTTGTAGGTGAAGCTGTAGGGCACCACCAGGTGGCGGCGTCCGGAGACCTCCACGTGGTAGGGCAGGTCGTCGTTGTAGGCGTCGGAGTCGTACTCGAATCCGCCCTCCTCCACCAGCAGCTCGCGGGTGTGCACCGACGGTCCGTAGCGGCAGTACCAGCCCCGGGGGCGCCGCCCGCAGGTGGCCTCGAAGGACGCCACCGCCGCAGCGATGTGCTCGCGCTCCTCGTCGCGCGTGAGCTTCCACACCTCCTCCCAGCGCCAGCCGTGGCTGCAGATCTCGTGCTCCGAGTCCCGCAGCCACGCGGCCACCTCCGGGTTGCGCTCCACCGCCACCGCGCCGGCGAACACCGTCACCGGCACGCCGCGGGAGTCGAACAGACGCGCGAGGCGCCACACGCCCGCCCGTGAGCCGTACTCGTAGACCGATTCCAGGGCCAGGTCCCGGTAGCTTGCCTCCAGCCCCAGCGCCATCTCGCCGAGGATCGCCTCGTTGCGCCCGTCGGCGCCCATCTGCACCTCGGAGCCCTCCTCGTAGTTGATGACGAAGCTCACCGCGACCCGGGCCTCCTCGGGCCACGTGACCCGTGGCACCTCGCGGCCGTAGCCGACGAAGTCCCGCGACGGACCCTCCAGGGGCCGTTCCGGCATGTTCTTCATGGCGCGTCCTCCCCGGGTCGACGAGAATTCCGGGGACGGTATACCGAATTGCCCGCAGGGGGTGAGACGTCGGGTGTCCCGAAGCAACCCGGTCTCCGTGCGCGCGGCGGGCGGGTCTGCAGCGATCAACGAGTTACGAACTCTGAATGTCCCTGGAGGAGGTTTCGATGAGGGTGGGATTCGTGGGGCTCGGCAACATGGGCGGGCCGCTGGCGCGGCGGCTGCTGGGGAAGGTGGACCTGACGGTGTTCGACCGCGACCGGGCCCGCGTGGACGCCTTTGCCGCCGAGGGCGCCACGGCAGCGGCCGGCGCCCACCAGGTGGCGCAGGCATCCGAGGTGGTGCTCACCTGCCTGCCGTCGTCGAAGGAGGTGCGCGAGGCGGTGCTGGGCCAGGGCGGTCTCGCCAAGGGTCTCGCTCCGGGGGCATTGATCGCGGACATGACCACCGGCGATCCGGCGGCCACGCGGGACATGGCCGCCGCCCTCGCCCCGCGCGGCATCGCGCTCATCGACGCGCCCGTGAGCGGCGGCCCGCGGGGCGCGCGGGAGGGCACCATCGCCATCATGGTGGGCGGCACCGGGGAGCAGTTCGCGCGCGCACGACAGGTGCTGGATCACATCAGCGTCAACGTGGTGCATGCGGGCGATCTCGGTGCCGGCCATGCCATCAAGGCCGGCAACAACCTGCTCAACCTCATCTGCCGCATGGCCACCTTCGAGGTGGTGTCCATGCTGGTGAAAGACGGCGTGGACCCGGCGCGTGCCGTGGACATCATCCAGAAGAGCTCGGGTCGCAACTACGCCACCGAGATCACGCTGCCGGACAACATCCTCTCCGGCAGGATGCTGCAAGGCTTCACCACGGGGCTCATGCGCAAAGACAGCGGTGTCGCCCTGGACATCGCCAACGCACATGGCCTCGAGATGCCCCTGGGGCACCTCGCGCGCGAGCTCCTCGAGCGCACCATCGCCGAGCACGGCACGGACGCGGACATGAGCGCCGTGGCGCTCAGCTACGAGCAGGTCACCGGGGCGCGAATCCGACCCGGCGGTGGCTGAATGCACCTGCCCGCACGGCTGGGCAATACCACGGGCATCCACTAGACTTTCTTCATGCATCTCGTGGGCCGTTCGACACGCCGTACGGCCGACGACCGCCGCAGGTCTCACAGGGAGCGGTCATGTCGGTAGTGCCTCGGTCACCAGGAAGCGTGGGGCAGGTCCTGGATGCCGGTTTCAAGCTGTTCCGGGCCAGCTTCGTCCAGCTGCTCGTGATGGCGGTGATCGGCGCCGTGCTGCTGGTGGTACCCAGCCTCTACATCCAGCTCGTGCCGGAGGCCGCGGCGCAGGCCTTCTCGGGAACCGGCGGCGGAAACTTCCTGCTGGTGTTCGGTACCCTCTACGTTCTGTCGATGCTGATCTACATGCTGATGTTCATGGCGATGATTCATCGCTGCGACCGCATCGCGCACGGGCAACCGGCACCCCTCGGGGGATCCGTCATGACCGCGCTACGCAAGCTGCCCGCGACGATCGCCGCGATAATCCTGTTCTTCATCGCCGTCGCGATCGGGACCGTGCTGCTGGTGGTGCCCGGCCTGATCCTGATGCTCAGCCTGTTCTTCTACGCCTTCTTCATCATGCTCGAGGACGAAGGTCCCATCCGATCGCTGCGCTCCAGCCACCGTCTGGTCTGGGGCAACTGGTGGCGGACCGCGGCGATCGTCACCGTGGTGTTCGTGATCTACATGGTGCTCATCCTCGCCGTCGGCATCCCCTTCGCCTTCGTCGACGGGTTCCTCTTCGACCAGGCGACGGCGGTGGGCGGCGGACCGTTCTCCCTGGCGGGGCAGGCGCTCGCGAACATGATCGGGCTGCCGTACATGATCGCGACGCTGCTGGTCGTCTTCTACGACCTGCGCCTGCGCAGCGAAGGCACGGATCTGGCGAGCCGCGTCGAAGAGCTGGCCGCGAAGGGCTAGCCGGGCCAGGCACCGTGCGCGCATCCGCGGTGGCCTGCCTGTGTGTCGCGGCGATGTGCACGGGCGCGCTGCGGGACGCAGGCGCGGCGCACTGGATGGACGCCGCCACCGCGCGGGCGCTGGACGCCTGCATCCGCAGCGAGGAGCCCGCGCCCGATGCAGAGCCCTGGCAACGCCTCGTGGACCTGGAGCGGCGCTGTCCCCGCGTGCACGCGTGGCTGAGCGACGATGCGCGCGGGCGCCAGGTGCGGGTGGGCAACGTGCGGGCCCCGGACCACGGTGCGCTGCTGGAGCTGCGGGCCATGGCCGCTCGCTACGAGACCGCGCCCGCGCCGCCGCAGCGCCTGGACCCCGCTGCATTGACTCCCGTCCTGGCAGCGCTGGAGCTCGCCGAGGAGGAACCGCCGGGCCTGTGGGATCGCTTCAAGGAGTGGCTGCGGTCCGCGCTGCGGCCCCTGGAAGGCGACGTGGAGTGGCTGCGCGGACTGCTCGACTGGCTGACCCCGTCGCAGGAGCTGATGGACCTCGTCTTCAAGGGCACGCTCGTGCTGGTGGTGGTGCTCGCCATCGTCCTGGTGGGCAACGAGGTGCGACTGTTCGGATGGCGCGGCCTGTCGCCCAGGTATCGCGGCGACCACCGCGACGGCGGTGCACGTGCCGGCGACGCCGCCGCGGTGCCAGGCTGGGACACCCTGGACCGCCTGCCACCGCGTGCGCGGGTGGCCGCCGCCCTCGCGCTCCTGCTGGAGCCCCTGGCCGCCCGCGCCAGCGGGCGGACCCGACCCGCCTCGCGCACCAACCGGGAGCTGCTGCATGGCCTGCCCGCAGGCGGCGGCCCCGCCGGCGAGCTGCACGGGCTGGTAGACCGGGTGGAGCGCATCATCTACGGGGACCAGGTGCCGGATCCGCGTCAGGCAGGCGCGCTGGTGGAGGACTGCCGTCGGCTGGCGCAGTCCCTCGCCGGACGGCACCCCGCGCGGACCTGAGGCGGTGCGCGAGCGCCTGGTCACCGCCCTCGCCGCGCTGGCCACCCTCGCGGTGGTGGCGATGCTGCTCGCTCCGGGCCGGGATCCCGCCGAGGAGGCGTCGCGCCCCCTGAGCAGTGACCGCGGAAACGCCGGGCTGTGGGCCCTGCAGGAGTGGGCACGGTCCGCGGGTGTGCCCGTGGAACGGCTGGGGCTGCGCTACGACGCGCTGCTGGACGCCCGGCCGTGGCCCGCCCGGGGCAACCTCCTGGTCGTGGTGCTGCCGCAACGGGTGCCGGCGCGAGCCCGGGAGCTGGACGCGCTGTACGAATGGCTGCACCGGGGCAACCACGCGCTGCTGCTCGCGGCAGACGGGGATCGGGGGCCGTGGGCCGCGCTTGCCGATCCGCAGAGCACGCAGGACGTGCTGGCCGGCCTCGGCTTCGAGCTCCTGCCCGTCCGGTCCGCGAAGCGCGACCCGCACTCGCGGGGCGACGAGGTCTCCTCGCTCCTGCGCGGGGGCGGCTCGCCGCTGGATGCGGCACCCCTCACCCTGTCCCCCCCGGCGCCCCACCCGCTGCTGCAGGGCGTGCGGGCGGTGGAGATCGCCCACGTCCCGTTCTTCGACGACGGCAGCAGTGTCGCCGCCGGCGACGACGCGCAGGTGCTGATCAGTCTGCTGGTGGACGGTGTGCACGGCCTGCCGGCGTTGTGGGAGGCGCGGCTGGGCGACGGACGGGTCTGGATCAGCCGCTACGGGTCGCTGTTCTCGAACCAGCACCTGGGCAAGGCAGACAACGCGCCGCTTGCCGGCAACCTGCTGGCGGCGGCGCTGGCAACCGGCGGCTGGCTCATCTTCGATGACATGCACCAGGGGGGATCGGTGCTCTACGACCCGGACGCGTTCTTCGCGGATCCGCGGCTGTGGATCAGCCTCGCATTCGCCGCCGGGCTGTGGCTGCTGTGGGTCGCGGGCCGGGCCCAGCGGCTCACGCCGCTGCGCGCCGAGGTGCAGCCGCCGCGGGCCGGCGATTCCGCGCGGGTGCTGGGCGGGCTGCTGGCGCGCCGGGTCACCCGGGAGGGCGCCGCCGGCGCGCTGCTGGAGCACTTCGTGGCGGATCTGCGGGCGCGCTACCGGCTTCCACCCTCCGAGAAGCCCGACTGGGACGTGCTCGAGCGGATGTACGCGGGCCCGAGGCGCGACCTGGACCGACTGCGCCGCCTGGTCGAGCGCCTGGACGCGGGCCGCCGCGTGGACGTGGGCACGTTCGCGCGGCTACTGAGGCATCTGCGGGAGAACCTTGCATGAGCACCCCTGCCGAGACACTGGAACGCGAGCTGCAGCACCGCATCGGGGCCGCGGTGTTCGGCGTGGAGCACGTGGTGCGCGGCATCTGCCAGGCACTGGTCGTGGGTGGCAACGTCCTCCTGGAAGGCGTGCCCGGTCTCGGCAAGACGCTGCTGGCCCAGACGCTGGCCATGCAGCTCGGCGGCTCGTTCAAGCGGATCCAGTGCACCTCGGACCTGATGCCGTCGGACATCACCGGCATCCACGTCTACGACGCTGCCGGCAAGCGCTTCGAGTTCATCCCCGGGCCGCTGTTCGCGGACATCGTGCTGGTGGACGAGATCAACCGCACCGGGCCGAAGACCCAGTCGGCCCTGCTGGAGGCCATGGAAGAGCGCACCGTCACCATCGACCGGGAGACCTACCCGCTCCCGGACGGCTTCTTCGTGATCGCGGCGCAGAACCCGCACGAGTTCGAGGGGACCTATCCGCTGCCGGAGTCGCAGCTCGACCGGTTCCTCATGCGCATCGTGATGTCGCACCCGCCTGCGGACATGGAGCGCCGCGTCCTCGAGGCCTATGACGCCACCCTCGGCACGGCGCGCGTCACCACGCCGAGCGAGGACCCGCTGTCCCGCGACCTGCTCGCCGGCGCCCGCACCCAGACCGCGGACGTGCACGTGAGCCGCGGCCTCTACGACTACGCCGTGGAGATCGCCGCCGCCAGCCGCATCCATCCCCAGGTGAGCCTGGGCCTGTCCACCCGCGGCGCGCTGGCGGTGATGCGCTGCGCCCGGGTGGAGGCCGCCCTGCGCGGCGCGGCCTTCGTGGTGCCCGACGACGTGAAGGCGGTGGCACCCCCGGTCATGGCACATCGCCTCGTGCTGTCCCCCGACGCGGTGCTCGAGGGGATGACCGCCGCCGACGTGGTGGACGACATCCTCGGCCAGGTCAGCGTGCCCCGGGAGTGATGCCGGGATGATCCTGGCCGGCCGCAGCTTCCTGGTGCTGGTGCTGGTGGCGGCAATCGGCGTCACCGGCCAGTGGTCCGGCGTCGTGGGCGAGCATGCCTGGCGCGTGCCCGCCGCCGCGCTGCTGCTGGCCCTGCTGGCGGAGGGCGTCATCGCCCACCGGATCGGGCTGCGCATCCGCCGGCGGCTGCCCGCCGTCGGCTACCTGGGGCGCACGCTGCCCTCGACGCTGATCGTGGAAAACCCGCTGCCCGTGCCCATGCGGCTGGAGACCGCGGACTGCCACGCCGAGGGCCTCCGGCCACTGACCGCCGAGCGCCGGTGGGCCATCGCGCCGGGCGGCGAGGCCAGCGCCGCGGCCGCGCTCACGCCCCAGCGTCTCGGCACGCTGCACTGGGAGCGGCTGGACGTGCGGGTGCTGGGGCGCTTCAGGCTCGCCTGGTGGCACCGCCGGCTCGCGCTCCCCGCGGACGTGCGGATCACGCCCGACCACCTGGGTGCCGGGCCGCACCGCGGCGGCAGCACCGCGCGTGGCCGCCACCGGCTGCCGAGTCCGGGCGAGGGGCTCGAGCTGTTCGGGCTGCGCCGCTACCAGCCCGGCGATCCTGTCCGCGACATGGACTGGAAGGCCACCGCCCGGCGCGGCGTCCCCGTGGTCCGGGTGCGGGAGACGGACGAGGCCATCTCGCTGGTGCTCGCCGTGGACGCGGGCCGCGGCAGCACCCTGCGCTCCGGATCCCTCGCCCGCCTCGGGCACTACGTCAACGTGGCCGCCCGGCTGGCGGAGGCGGCCCTGGATCAGGGCGACGAGGTGGCCCTGGTGACCTACGCGGACGCGCCGCTGTCGAGCCTGCCGGCGGTGCGCGGCATCGCGGGGCTGCGCCGCATCCGCGACGGGCTCACCGCACTCGAGGCCGTGCCCCGAGATTCCAATCCCGTCGCCGCGGCGCTGCGCGTGCGCCACCTGGCGCGCCAGCGCTCCCTCGTGGTGCTGCTCACCCACGTGGACGAGGGGCGTGCCGGCACCCACCTGCTGCACGCCGCGCGCCTGCTCGCGCCGCGTCACCTGCCCCTCATCGCCGGCCTCATGGACGAGGACACCCTCGCGATGCGCTGGGACGGCGGTGGCGGCTGGATCGCGCCGTACACCATGCTGGCGGCGCTGGAGCTGACCCGCGACGCGCAGCGCACGCGGCTGCGCCTGGAGCGCGCCGGCGCCCGCGTGGTGCAGGCGCGGCCGGCGGAGCTGGACGCGCGAGTGCGCGCCGCCTACCAGTCACTGCGCCGGCGACACCGCGTCTGACCCGCGGCGGCGGCGCAGCCGCCCGGTGAGCACCAGCCAGAGCAGCACCGCGTAGCCAATGCCGACGGCCGCCCGCACCCACAGCGGGATCGCAGGATCCGGCGACACGTAGCCCTCGATGATCCCGGCGCCCACGAGGAACACGGCACACACCAGGACCAGCCGCCCGGCGCGGGAGGCCTGGCGCTGGAATGCCCGTGCCCGGCTGCGGTTGCCGGGCTCCACCAGTGCCCGGCCCAGCTCCAGCCCGGCCGCGCCCGCGAGACAGATCACGGAGATCTCCACCACCCCGTGGGCGACCACGAAGGCGAACAGGCGCTCGGCCATGCCGTGCTGGTGGGTGAACGCGAAGATGCCCCCGAGCATGAGACCGTTCAGCGCGATGATGTAGAAGGTGCCGATGCCGAACAACGCACCCAGGGCGAAAGCGCTCAGCGACACCGCGATGTTGTTGGCCATGATCGACAGCGAGAGCACCGACGAGGGGAAGACGTTGAGCAGGTCGTCGGTCCACAGCTCCCCGGCCTCCACCCGGTCGACCATCGCGGCGGATGCAAACAGCCCGGCCATCTCCGGGTAGACCGTGACCAGCATCCAGCCCGCCAGGGCGCTGGCGACGAACAGCCAGGTGACCACGTGGATGCTCACGCGCATCTCGCGCACGATTCCGGGCACGTCGTCGGTGATCGTCGCCAGCAGATCGCGCACCAGCCGCCGGGGCGGGCGGTGCAGCAGCTCGTGGGTGGTCAGGAACAGGGCGTCCAGCTCCCGCGCCAGGCGGCTGCCGGGCATGAGGGCGTGGGCCATGGTGCGGTCGCGCGACAGCGTGCGGAATCGCTCCGCGAGCTCCAGGGGCCCCTGGGGGGATGCCGTGCGCGTGTCGCGTGGATTGCGCACCAGCGCCGCCAGCCGCTGCCAGTCGCCGAGGCGCTGCTCGAGCCAGCGGCGCAGCGCCTCGTCCCCGCGACTAGCCCGCATTTCTCACCACGGCGCACAGCGAGGGCGTGGAGATGCCTGCAGGTTCCGGCCGCACGGACCGAGGAGCGAGGAGGGCGTAGTCGACACTACGTCGACGAGCCCGCAGGGAGTACGGCCCGAAGATGTGGGCAGATCGGCGTCCGCAGCCGCGCCGCGGTGGGAAATGCGGGCTAGCGGGCGGCATCACGCACCCGTCCGAGCTGCTCGCGCAGCCAGGCGTCCAGCTTGCGCCCGCGCAGCGTGGCGTCCGGCGTCACGCCCCGGGGCGCCAGGATCCCCGTGGCCAGCGACCGGCGGCGGTCCGGGCTCAGGCTGGACCAGCGGGCCAGCAGATCGTCCACCAGCTCCGCCAGGCGCAGATCGGCGCCCGCGTCGACGCGCCCGGCCACGGTGTCGAAGGTGCCCGGGCCGGGTCGGTCCTCGTGCACCAGCAGCGTCCCGGCCGCCAGGTCGCCGATGCGCACCTGGTGGCGGGTGAACATCCCCACCGCGAGTCCGACGATGTAGAACACCGGCAGGCTGTCGATGAGGCGAAAGGCGTTGCGGATGAGGATCGGACCGGCACCGGGCGTGGTGCCGGCGGTGGTCACGATGCGCACGCGCGCGATGCGCTTGCCCGGCGTGCGCCCGTGCATGAACAGCTCCAGCACGGGGTGATAGAGCAGGTAGATGGCGCCGGCGGGGAACGCGATGAGCCACATCGCCGCGAGACCCGCGTCCTCGTCCGCCGCGGCCGCGACCACCCCGCTCTCGCTCACCAGATAGGCCACCCCGAAGGCCAGCGCGGACCACGCGGCGGCGAGCACGACGCGGAAGTGCCAGTCGATCAGGAAGGCATAGCTGCGGCTGCCCAGGCCCGCGATGGGCAGCACCATCTCGGCCGCGTCGGTGGAGAACACGCGCAGCACGTCCCGCTCGCGTCCCGGGGTATCCACGCTCTCCCTCCACGTCGTTACGCAGGCCTTGTCGCGGAAAGCCTAACAGGCTGTTGAAATTCGACGTCGCGTCGAATTTCAACTCGCTGCGCCGAAGACCGTGACCCCACCTTCCGCGTGCACCCTGGCGACACCCACGCGGGGCAGCGCCGACACGTCGCACTCGAGCACCGGGATCGTCCCGTAGCCCATCTCCCGCGACACCACCACGCCGAGGGCGAGGATCGCGTCGGCACGCCCGAGCAGCAGCGCCACCGGCCCGTGACCGTTGTGGATGAGCTCCAGCAGGATCGCGCTGGAGGAGCTGGATCCGATGCCCCGGGGCAGGGCCAGCACCGTGCCCGCCACGCACCGGCCGTGACCCGGGTGGCGCGGCTGGGTGATGACGCCGGTGGCGGGGTCCACGCCGCCCCAGAAGCTCAGGGGCTCATCCAGGTTCAGCAGCGGCCCCTCGGCGTCGCCGGCCACCAGCACGCGCCCTCGAAGGGTCACCGCCACAGGGTCTCGTCGCGCACCACGCGACCGGCCACCGCCGAACGTGCGCAGTCGGCGAGGGACCCGAACACCGACGCGTAGCCGGTGTTGGCGGGACCGTAGTGGGCGAACTTGGCGGAGTTCGTCATCATCACGCCACCGCCTGCCGCCAGCACCGGCGTGACCACCACGCAGGTGTCCACCACGAAGGTCACGCCGGCATCCGCGAGCCGCGCCCGCGTGCCGTCCGTCTCGATGCGTGCCAGCATCTCCCGCGACGTGCACACGTACACCGGCACCCGCGCGTGGCGCCCGGCGAGGTGGCCGGCCAGGGCACGGCACTCGGCGTCGGAGAAGTGCGGGCTCCCGAGGGCGATGCAGTCCAGGCCCTCGCCGGCGCTGGTGGACAGGGCGTCGCGAGCGGCGCGGATCATTCCGGCGGTGACGGTGACACTGTGGGCGGGGGGCATCCCGCCGCAGGCGGTGTCCACGTCCGGCGCCTCCGGCGTCACGCCGGACACGTGGAACAGGCCCACGTCGCCGGTGGCCGCGGCGCCCGCGCCCAGCGCCTTCAGGCGATCCTCGCCCACGTCCCTGGGCAGGCCGTCGATCACCGCCACCTGGCCGCTGCAGGCGGCGCCCAGCCACGCGCCCAGCACCGGGTAGAAGGCATCCTCGGCGAGCAGCGCCGGGGACAGCCGCGAGACGTCCACCCGCAGCGTGGCCACCCGGCTCTCGTCCAGGTGCAGCCCGTACAGCGGCGCGCGTCCCGTCAGCGCGCAGCAGATGTCCAGCAAATCGCCGTTGCGGTTGCTGCGTGCCCCCAGCACCGAGTTGGCGAACACCACCGCGTTGCTCTCGGCCCAGGCCACGTGCTCGCCCACGCCCGGCCGGTACCCCACCTGGTAGGGCGCGCAGGTCCAGGTGGGCGTGCAGCCGAGCTGCGTGTAGGCGCGCATCTGGCGCCCCGCCATCTCCCGGTAGCGCGCGTCGGCGCGCACGAGATCCGGGTGGATGAGATCCAGCGCGCCCACGTTGAGGGAGGCGGGCACGGTCACCCGGCCGCCGAGCTGCGCGAGGCGCTCCACGAAGTGCACCCCCGCGTCCCCGTGGTAGAGGCAGCCGTCGATGTGGGCGCTGGTGATCGGGATCAGCCCGCCGGCCCCGAGGAGGCGTGCCGCCTCGGCGACGATGCGCATGGCCATGGCCAGCCACGGCGGCGCGTCGTCGCCCAGCGCGAAGGATTCCTCCTCGGTGAGGTGCAGCATGGCGTGATGCTACCCGACACCGCTCGCGCGGCGATGCCACAGGACGGTCGTGCATTTTGACCCGTCGCCCCGGGTCGCCGTAGGCTCCGCGTCCCCGTGCCCGGGAGCTCGTCATGCGCGTCTTCCACACCCCCCGCCACCGCGCCCACAGCCCCGCCACCTGGCTGTTCAAGGGCGGCTTCGCCACGCCCCAGGAGGTGCCCGAGCGGGCCGAGGTGCTGCTGGGCGCGGTCACGGACGCGGGGCACGACGTCGCGGCGGTGGACGGCACCGAGATCGAGCCGGTGCGCGCGGTGCACGACGCGCACTACCTGCACTTCCTGGAGAACGCCTGGCGGGCGTGGACCGCGCTGCCGGGCGCCTCCCGGGAGGTGATGCCCAACGTCCATCCGGGCCGGCGCATGCAGGGGCGCCCGCGCGGGGTGGTGGGTCTCGCCGGGTATTACCAGGCCGACGGTGCCTGCCCCATCGGCGAGGGCACCTGGGCAGGCGCAATCGCGTCGGCCCAGGTGGCGGTGGCCGCGGCGCGGGCGGTGACGGCCGGGGGGGCGCGCGAGGCGTACGCCCTGTGCCGCCCGCCGGGCCACCACGCCTACGGGGATCTGGCCGGCGGCTTCTGCTTCCTCAACAACACGGCCATCGCCGCCGAGCTGGCCCGCGCCGGCGGCGCGGCCAAGGTGGCGGTGGTGGACGTGGACGTGCATCACGGCAACGGCACCCAGGGGATCTTCTACGAGCGTGCGGACGTGCTCACCGTGTCCCTGCACGGCGACCCGGCCACCTTCTATCCCTGGTTTGCCGGCTACGCCGACGAGACCGGCCACGGCCGCGGGCGCGGTGCCAACCTGAACGTGCCCCTGCCCCAGGGCACCGGCGACGATGCCTACCTGCCGCACCTTGAGGATGTGCTCGAGACGGTGCGGCGCTTCGATCCCGACCTGCTGGTGGTGGCCCTGGGGCTCGATGCATCGGTGCACGATCCCCTGGCCTTCCTGGCCATCACCACGGACGGATTCCGGCGCATCGGCGCGGCCCTGGGAGCGCTACGGCTGCCCACGGTGCTGGTGCAGGAGGGGGGCTACCTGTCGGACCACCTGGGCCGGAACCTGGTCGCCACCCTGGAGGGATTCGAGTCGGCGCGCTGAGGTCGGTGGCGGAGCGCGACTGGCGCTTGCGAGGTTCCGGCCGGTCTCAGTGATGCTCGAAGCCGCGCCCGCGCACGCGCAGCTCCTCGCGCATGTTGGTCGCGTTCATGACGTCGTCGAAGGTATGGATGCCCCGTGCGCCGAGCCGCTCCAGCACGTGCACCAGCACGTGAGCGGTGGCCATGGCGTCGCCGAGCGCGCTGTGCCGATCGACGATCCGAATGTCGAGGCGCTCGCAGATGCCGTCCAGCGAGTGGTCCTCGTCCGGGCCGTCCACCAGCAGCGACAGCAGCAGCGTGTCGATTACGGGGTTGTCGAACTCCACGCCGCATTCGGATTCGCGGAGCTTGATGAACTTCATGTCGAAGGCGGCATTGTGCGCCACGAGCACCGCGTCACCGACGAACTCCCGGAATCGGGGCAGGGCGGCGCCGAGAGGTTCCTTGTCCTTCACCATGTCGTCGGTGATACCGTGAAAGCGGATCGAGTCCTTGGGAATGGTACGGCCCGGATTCACCAGGACCTCGAACGCTTCGCCCGCCAGCACCCGTCCCTGGGTCACGCGCACTCCAGCGATGGAGATGATCTCGTCGCCCGCGGCCGGACGCAGCCCGGTTGTCTCCGTATCGAACACCACGTAGGCGACGTCAACCAGCCGCCGATCGCCCAGATCGCCGGTGAAGCTCCGGGCATACATGAGATCGAAATCATAGAGCTCCGGATGCTCGGAGACGCTGTCGCCTCCCGTCTCCGGGGAGCTCACGCTCGCCAGGGGAATGTGCAGGAGCGCCGTGTGCTCCCCGCCCGCGCGGCTCCACGGTTCGCTCGCATGCCGCTCCAGGGCCTCCTTGCCGGTGGTGCCCGGCGCGAGCTCGAGCGGCCGTGCCAACCATTCCTCCAGCACTCCTTCCGGGACGGGCCTGCCCTGCCACTCGAGCTCCAGGTAGCCACGCTGGCGCTTTTGTCCCGCCGTCACCGAGATCTCGCTCACCGCCTCCCGCCCGGCGATGGACTGCACCAGATCGGTGAGTGTCGCCATCAGCAAGTGACTGTCACCGGTGAGCCATACGGGGTCGTTCGTCCCGCGCAGGCGCAGGCCGTTCGACTGTTCCACCACCCGCGCCACGCAGGCGATGAGATCCGGCGAATGGATCTCCGCCATCGGCCACTCGTCCTCGGCGAGATCGTCGGCGGCTTCGGAGAGGACTTCCACCTGCCGGCTGAGACGGTCGCTTTCCGCCATGATGATCCGCTCGAAGGTCTCGCGCTCGCTCGCCAGGAGCGAGGACTCGCCGGCCAGCATCTCCGCCGCCGCGCGCAGGTTGGCCACCGGTCCACGAATGTCGCGGGTCAGAGCGCGCCGGATCTGCACGCGCGTGCCACGTCCCGCGATGCGTCCGCTGATGTCCTCCAGGATGAGCGCGTAGCCGGTGGCACCGCGAACCGGATCGTGGACCAGCGCCATGCGCGCGTGCAGCATCCGCGCCCGGTCCTTCGTCGCGCACACGAACGGCGCCACGGCGTAGCGCCGGCCCGCCTTCAGCTTGAGCTCCAGGCTTTCCAGCGCGTGATCGAGCGGCTCCTGCGTCACCAGCTCCAGCATCGAGCGGCCGAGACCCAGCGCGGGACTGTCGCGGAACAGGCTTGCGGCGGACCGGTTGTAGAGCAGGATACGGTGCTCCAGGTTGCAGACCACGACCCCATTGGGGATGAGCTCGAGCAGCACGTGCTCGAGCCAGCCCTTCTCCTGCTCCACCCGCGCCGTCGCGGTAGCCATGGCGCGCACCACCTCGCGGCGCGCACCGCGCAGCTCGTCCGCGAGCAGGGACACCGTCTCGGGAAGGTGTCCGAGCACGTGGCCCTTCGGGACGCGCAGCGGACGATCCACGCGCGTGGCCTGCAAGAGCGTGCGGATGTCGCGATCCATCGACGCCACCGGCTTGAACACGCCGCCGCGCAGCAATCCCCACAGCAGCGTGGCGACCAGCAGGGAGAGGAAGACGCCCCCGCCCACGAGCGGCAGCAGCGCGTCGCGCACGGCGGTCGCGTGATCGCCGGCGGCACCCTCGGCAACGATGGCGGCGGCGACGAGCGCGGTCACGGCAACGCCGGCGAGGACGAGAAGCAGCAGCGCGATGATGCGGGGCGCCGACATTCGGGCGTTCAGAGTCTGTGAAAGCATCGCCCGCCGTCGCGAGACGCCCCCTGGGCGTTCCTGGCCAGGCGCGGGGGTGCACGAAATCGCGCGCGTAGCCGGGCTACGCAAGCGATTTCTGGGGGAGGCGCAACGCCGCCAGGGGCGTTCAGGGAGCGTTCGCTAGCCAAGCGTGGTGATGCTTTCACAGGCTCTCAGCGCAGGTGGCCGGTCTGGTAGCGCTGTCCGAGATAGGATTGCATGGTGCGCACGACGCCGAACGCGTCCTTGAGGTGCTTGCGCTCGAGATGGGACAGCGCCGAGGGCGGCACGAAGTTGTCGGGCGCGAGCTCCTGACGAATCTGCCCCGCCTGGTGCCGCAGCCGTACCGTGCCGATGAACTCCAGCGCGTCGCGAAGATCGGACGCGCCGGCAGGGCTCAGCATTCCCTTCTTCTCTGCCGCGATCAGGCGCTCCCGCGTGTTGACCTCGTCGATGCCGCCAACGAGCGCGTAGACCCGGGCGATGTCGACGATGGGAATCACGCCGCTGTGCTTGAGATCCAGCGTCGCGTCGTGCTCCCCGTCCTTGACCAGCACGAAGTTGCGGAAGAAGCCGATGGGCGGCTGGTGGCTGAGTGCGTTGCCCGTCATGAAAGCATGGAAGATGGCGTTGCTCTGTGCCTTCGCCAGCACATGCTCCTGCAAGCGCCGGAACAGGGGCACGTCTCCGTGCAGCCTGCGCAGATCGAAGAAGATGCACACGTGCATCAGCGCCTTGGGCTCGGGCTCGTCGATCCACCGGTCGAAGTACTGCTTCCAGACAGCGAGCGGCTGGCGCCACTTCGTCGTCATGGCCATGATCTCGCCGGGGCAATAGACATAGCCGCAGCGATTCAGGCCTTCGCACACGTCTTCGCTCAAGGCCTTGAAATACTCGCCGTGGGCGCTCGGATCGTAGGCATCGTCCAGGAGCAGGCAGTTGTCCTGATCCGACAGCGCGGTCTGCTCGAAGCGCGCCAGCGAGCCGCCGGTGAGCCAGGCGTAGGGCACGGGCGGCGGACCGAGCCGGTCCTCTGCCATCACCAGCAGCCGGCTGGTGATGGCCTCGCCGATGGAGGACACCACGCGCCCGACGCTGTCCGAAGTGGCGTTGGCGTCCACCAGGATCAGCATCAGCTGCCTGAGCCGGGTGCTGGTCCGCGCCAGCGTGTCCTTGTCCCGGCAGCGATGGATCTCGCCGATCAGATACAGCGGCGAGGTGGAATGGCGCTGCAGCAGATCCGTGTCCGTGATCATTCCGATGAGGCGCGATCCGTCCATCACCGGCAGGTGGTGATAGTCGCTGCGTGCCATCATCAGCAGCGCCTCGTAGGCGAAGTCGGCCGCGTCGATGGTGGTGGGCGAGGTGCTCATCACCGTGCGCACGGCATCGTCCGGGGATCGACCGGCGGCGAGGACGCGGCTGCGCAGATCCCGGTCGGTGAGGATCCCGCACAGTGCGTCGTCGTCCAGCACCAGCAGGGAGGAGATGCGCTCCCGGCTCATGATCTCCGCCGCCTCGCGGATGGAGGTTTGCGCAGTCACGGTCACCGGGGAGCGGGTCACGAGCTGCGAGACCGGCGTCTGGATGAGCTGGAGGCTCGCGTCGCCGGCGTGGTCCGTCCCGTTCGCCGCGCTGCCCGCGATGACCGCCTTGCGCGCACCGAAATGATAGCGAAACGATGCGTGCTCCCGGCAAAGATTCTCGAAATCGGCCGCCGTCAGCGAGAGCAGGCTGGAGTCCCGCCGGGCTCGTGCCCACAGCGCGCCCGGGGCATCGCTCAGCAGCGTGTGGTGCCCGAAGACGTCGCCCGCCTCGAGCCGTGCCAGCACCGCCTCGTCCTCGTCCCGGATCTCGATCTCGCCGCTTCGCACCACGTACATGCGGTCGAGGGGCGCGTCCGGCGACGCGACCACGGTGCCCGCGGCCACGTCACGCGGGACGAGGGCCTCCGAGAGCTCCACCAGCACCGCCGGTGCAAGCTGGTCGAAGGGATGATGAGCTGCGAGAAACGCGGTGACGGCGGATGCGTCTTTCAGGCTCACGAGCGGCTCGGGCATTCTCTTCGGGCTGACGAACGGGGGCGCCGCGACCGGACCTCGGCGGCCGATCGCGGCGCTCGCGCTCGATTGTAAAGGAAGCCCGCCCGCGAGCGGGCTCCCGTCAGGTGCCGAGTCCCCGAGACGCAATCAATGGGCGGCTGCACCTCCCGCGCCTCTCGGGATGCGGATGTCCTCCACCATCTGCTGCACGTCCTGTGGCGGGGCCGAGGTGAGTCTCGAGATCACGAACGCGGTGACGAAGTTGAGCACCATGCCGATGGAGCCGATTCCTTCCGGAGAGATGCCGAACAGCCAGTTCTCCTTCACGTTCGCCGCCAGCGGCGTGATGAAGATGCCCTTGAAGTAGAGGATGTAGCCCATCGTGAACACGAGGCCCACGAGCATGCCGGCGATGGCGCCCTCGCGGTTGACCCGCTTGCTGAAGATCCCCATCAGGATCGCCGGGAACAGCGAGGCTGCGGCCAGCCCGAAGGCGAAGGCCACCACCTGGGCCACGAAGCCGGGTGGATTCGCTCCCAGATAGCCCGCGATGAGGATGGCCACGGCGATGGAGATGCGGCCCGCCAGCAGCTCCCTGCTCTCGGAGATGTCAGGCGTGAAGGTACCCTTGAGCAGGTCGTGCGAGATGCCCGAGGAGATCACCAGCAGCAGACCCGCCGCGGTGGACAGCGCGGCCGCGACCGCCCCTGCCGCCACCAGCGCGATGACGTATCCGGGCAGTCCCGCGATCTCGGGGTTCGCCAGCACCATGATGTCGCGATCCACGGTGAGCTCGTTGCCATTCCAGCCGTACTCGGCCTGCGCCTTTGCCGCGAACTCCTTGTTGCGGTCGTTGTAGTACTGGATTCGGCCGTCGCCGTTCTTGTCCTCGAACCCGAGCAGGCCCGTCTTCTCCCAGTTCCGGAACCATTGGGGGCGTTCCTCGTAGGCGAGATTTCCGGTCGGCGATCCGACCTCGCCCTGCTGGATGGTCTCGGTCAGGTTGAGGCGCGCCATGGAGCCCACCGCCGGTGCCACCGTGTAGAGCAGCGCGATGAACACCAGCGCCCAGCCCGCGGACGAGCGCGCGTCGCGCACTCGCGGCACCGTGAAGAAGCGCACGATCACGTGCGGGAGCCCGGCCGTGCCCACCATCAGCGCCAGGGTGATCGCCATGACGTCGATGGTCTCCTTGGTGCCCGCGGTGTAGGCGCCGAAGCCCAGGTCCTGGATCACCAGGTTCAGCTTCTCGAGCATGTACGTGTCGCCCACCTTGCTGCCGAAGGCGAGCTGCGGCAGCGGATTGCCCGTGAGCTGGAAGGCGATGAACACCGCGGGAACGGTGTAGGCGAAGATCAGCACCACGTACTGCGCCACCTGGGTGTAGGTGATGCCCTTCATGCCGCCGAGCACAGAGTAGAAGAACACGATGCTCATGCCGATGAACAGGCCGGTGAGGATGTCCACCTCCAGGTAGCGGGAGAACACGATGCCGACACCGCGCATCTGGCCCGCGACGTAGGTGAAGGAGATGAAGATCAGGCACACCACGGCAACGATACGTG
>JBFHNV010000116.1:0-18756 GCA_041593595.1 Gammaproteobacteria bacterium | reverse complement strand
GCCCGAAGCGCGCCCAGATGCTGCCTAGCGCGTCCACCAGCAGGCGCACCTCCACGCCCTCCTCCGCCTTCTCGGCGAGCTGCTCCACGATCGCCCGCCCCACGTGGTCGCGTCCCAGGTGGAAGGTGGTGATGTCGATGCGCTCCTCGGCCCTGTCGATGAGCGTCGTCAGCTCCGCGAAGGCCTCCTCGCCGCTGGCGATGATGCGGGTCGCGTTGCCGGCGCTGGCGCCGCTCATGCCGTAGCCGCGCATGATGCCCTCGATGTCGCCGGCCATGCCGGTGAGACCTGCGTCCCGGTGCTGCGCGTAGGCTTGCAGCCGGTCCTTGGCGCGGGCCTTGATGGCGAGCTTGCGGCCCGCGAAGATCAGGTAGGCCGGCACGCCGATGATCGGCACCAGCACGATGGCCAGGACCCAGGCGATGGACGCGCTCTGGCGCTCGTGCTCCCGCAGCACGAAGGCGAGCAGCAGCACGGCGAGACCGAAGCCCAGCACCGTGGCCAGGTAGGGCCCGAATGCCGTGCTGAGCAGCTCGTCCAGGCTCACGTGGGTGCCGCCGCGCGCGCCGTCGGCAGGCGTAACCGCGCCCGTACACCCAGGTGATCGGACAGGGAGCGCCAGGCGACGCCGTCCAGCACCTGGGCGTCCAGGATGTCCATGCCACGGGCGTAGAGGCGGTCCAGCGGGAGCAGCGGGCGCCAGCCGGGGAAGGTGCGCGCGTGGCGACCGTGCACCTGCACGTGAGCCTCCTCGACGCCGATGCCGCGCCTCAGCTCCCCGGTGGCCCACGTCCGCCAGTCGTTGAAGTCGCCACCGATGATGAGCGGGCATCGAGGCGGGACCGCCTCGCGCACCCGGGCCACCAGCGTGGCGAGCTGGCGCTTGCGGTGGCCGTGCAGCAGATTGAGATGGGTGCAGCACACGTGCAGCGGCGCACCGCCGCCGGGCAGGTCGATCTCCGCGTGCAGGATCCCGCGGCGCTCGTAGGCGCCCACCGAGATGTCGATGTTCTCGTGGCGGGCGATGGGATAGCGGCTCAGGATGGCGTTGCCGTGATCGCCGGCGCTGTACACCGCGTTGCGCCCGTAGGCGAAGTGCGGCCACATGTGATCGGCCAGGAACTCGAACTGGGCGCTGGCCGGCCAGTCGGGGAAGCGCCGCTGGAAGCGGTCGTGGCTGCCCACCACCTCCTGCACCAGCACCAGATCCGGGGCCAGCGCGTGCAGCGCTGCCCGCATCCGGCCGAGGGCCACGCGCAGGTTGCCGGCCGTGAGCCCCTTGTGGATGTTGTAGGAGACGACCGTGAGGTTCTCGTTCCCGGCACGGGTCATGCGCGCTGCCGCGTGGACTGTGGGGCGCGCACCGGCGGCACGCGTCCGCCGCATGGTACACGAGGCGCTCGCTCCTTCAGGCCGCGGCGCGGTCCGGCGGGTCCAGGAACAGCGCCATCAGCTCGGATTCCCGGCGCTTGGCGGTGCTGATGCTGGCGGCCTTCACCGGCCCGTAGCCGCGGATGGTGCGCGGCAGATCCAGCAGCTCCACCGCGTAGGCGTGATTGCGGGCGTTCAGCTCGTCCAGCACCTGCGTCACGAGCGCCTCGTAGTGGCTGATGAGGGCACGCTCCATGCGCCGCTCGTGGCTGCGGCCGAAGGGGTCCAGTCCGGTACCGCGCAGGCGCTTGCCGGCGGCCAGCAGCGGGAACAGCTTCAGCAGCCAGGCGCCGAACACCCGCTTGCGCGGACGGCCGGTGGCGGGATCGGGGCGCGACAGCACCGGTGGCGCCAGATTGAGCTCCACCGTGTAGTCGCCCTCGAACTGGCGTGCGAGGCGCTCGCGCCAGGCCGGGTCCGTGTACATGCGCGCCACCTCGTACTCGTCCTTGTAGGCCAGCAGCTTCGCGTAGCCGTTGGCGGCGGCGAGCGCCAGCGCCTGCTCACCCGGTACCGCGGCGGACTCGGCGGCGCGCACGCGCTCCACCAGCGCCCGGTAGCGATCGGCGTAAGCGGCGTCCTGGTAGCGGGTGAGGTGCGCCGCCCGGTGCGCCACCAGGGCGTCCAGGTCGCGCGGGATGTCGGCACGCTCGCCGGGGGCCGCGGCGCTCGCCACGCGCTCGGGGTCCACCACGTACAGGCGGCCCCAGGTGAAGGCGCGGCGGTTGGCATCCACCGCCGCTCCGTTCAGCTCGATGGCGCGCATGATGGCGTCCAGGGACAGCGGCACCAGCCCCCGCTGCCAGGCGGCGCCCAGCAGCAGCAGGTTCGCCGCCATGGGATCACCGCACAGGCGCACCGCAAGGTCGCCCGCATCGAGGAACAGGCCGCCGTCGCGGGTGGCGTCCTCCACGCAGCAGCGCATGCCGTCGGATGGGAAGGCCTGATCCGGGTCCTTGATGAAGCCGGCGGGCATCGAGCGGTGCACGTTGACCACCGCGTGGGTGGCACGCGGGTCGCATTTAGCAAGCGCGTCGTAGCCCGCCGCGACCCCGAGATCGCAGCCGAGCAGCAGCGACGCGCCGCCCGCGGAGATGCGCCGCGCGTGAATCCGATCCTGCTCCGCGGCGATGCGCACGTGGCTGGTGACGGCGCCGAACTTCTGCGCGAGCCCGGTCATGTCCAGCACCGAGATCCCCTTGCCCTCAAGGTGCGCGGCCATCCCGAGCAGCGCGCCCACCGTGACCACGCCGGTGCCGCCCACGCCCGTGATCAGGATATCCCACGGCTCGTTCAGCGCTGGCAGGACGGGCTCCGGCAGCCGGTCGCCGTTGATCGCGTCCGGTGCCACCCGGCGTCGGCGCAGCGTGCCGCCACGCACCGTGACGAAGCTCGGGCAGAAGCCCTTCACGCAGGAGTAGTCCTTGTTGCAGGAGTACTGGTCGATGGCGCGCTTGCGCCCGAACGGCGTGTCCAGCGGAACGATGGACAGGCAGTTGGACTGCACGCTGCAGTCGCCGCAGCCTTCGCACACCTCCTCGTGGATGAACACCCGGACCGCTGGATCGGGCATCTTTCCGCGCTTGCGCCGGCGGCGCTTCTCCGCGGCGCAGGTCTGGTCGTAGACGAGCACGGTGACGCCTTCCACCTCGCGCAGCTCGCGCTGCAGCGTCTCGAGGTCGTCGCGGTGGTGCACCTTCACGCCGCGGGCGAAGTTCGCGCCCGGGTACTTGTGCGGCTCGTCGGTCACCACCTCGATGCGTCTGACCCCCTCCGCCTCGAGCTGGCGCGTGAGCGCGGGCACCGTGAGCGTCCCGTCAATGGGCTGTCCCCCGGTCATGGCCACCGCGTCGTTGTAGAGCAGCTTGTAGGTGATGTTCACCTTCGCGGCGATGGCGGCGCGGATGGCCAGCAGCCCGGAGTGGAAGTAGGTGCCGTCGCCCAGGTTCACGAATACGTGCTTCGTGTCGGTGAACGGCGCCTGCCCGATCCAGGCCACCCCCTCGCCTCCCATCTGCGAGAAGGTGTCGGTACGGCGGTCCATCCAGGTGGCCATGTAGTGGCAGCCGATGCCACCGAGCGCGCGGCTTCCTGCGGGCACCACCGTGGAGGTGTTGTGCGGGCAGCCCGAGCAGTAGTGGGGCACGCGCTCGAACACGGGCCGCGGCTCTTCCAGCGCCGCCTCCTTCTCCTCCAGGAACTTCAGCCGCTCCTGGATCGGGCGACTGGTGACGTAGCGCCCGATGCGCGCGGCGATCACCCGTGCGATGCGCGCCGGCGTCAGCTCGCCGCTGGAGGGCAGCACCCACTCGCCGTTCTCGTCGAACTTGCCCACCACCCGCGGGCGCACGGCCTCGTCCCAGTTGTAGAGCTGCTCCTTGAGCTGGTTCTCGATGACCGCGCGCTTCTCCTCCACCACCAGGATCTCGTCGAGGCCGTGGGCGAACGAACGGATCCCGTTACGTTCCAGCGGCCAGCTCATGCCCACCTTGTACACCCGCAGCCCGATTTCGGCGGCGAGTCGGTCGTCGATGAGCAGATCGTCGAGCGCCTGGCGCACGTCCAGGTAGGACTTGCCCGTGGTGACGATGCCGAAGCGCGGGACGGGGCTGTCCATGATCACGCGGTCGATGCGGTTGGCCCGCGCGAAGGCGAGCGCCGCGTAGAGCTTGTGGCGCTGGAGCCTCAGCTCCTGCGCGAGCGGTGGATCCGGCCAGCGGGCATGCAGCCCACCCTCAGGGAGCTCGAAGTCGGTGGGCGTGACGATGGACAGGCGCGTGGGGTCCACGCTCGCCGACGACGAGGTGTCCACGTTGTCGGCGATGGCCTTGAAACCCACCCACAGCCCGGAGTAGCGAGACATGGCGTAGCCGAGCAGGCCGTAGTCCAGGATCTCCTGCACGTCCGCCGGGTTCAGAACCGGCATCTGGGCGTCCATGAAGGTGTACTCGCTCTGGCTCGGCAGCGTGGACGACTTGCAGCCGTGGTCGTCCCCGGCGATGGCCAGCACGCCGCCGTGACGTGACGTGCCGGCCATGTTGGCGTGCTTGAACACGTCTCCGGTGCGGTCGACGCCCGGGCCCTTGCCGTACCACATGGCGAACACGCCGTCGTAGCGCGCACCGTCGAACAGGTTCACCTGCTGGGTGCCCCACACCGCGGTGGCCCCCAGATCCTCGTTGATGCCGGGCTGGAAGCGGATGCCGTGCTGCTCGAGATGCACCCGCGCACGCCACAGGTTCTGATCCAGGCTGCCCAGCGGCGAGCCCCGGTAGCCGGAGACGAAGCCGGCCGTGTTCAGGCCCGCTGCTTCGTCGCGGCGGCGCTGATCGAGCAGCAGGCGCACCAGCGCCTGGATGCCGGTCATGAAGACGCGACCGGAGACGGCCGTGTACTTGTCGTCGAGCGATACGTCGGGCAGCGGCATGGATCGTGTCCTCGCGCGAGACGGCGCCGCTTCATGGGCGGTGTCGCGTGCTGTTGTCCTATTACTCTAAAGCGCACCACGCGGCGGTGCACGGACCGCCGATCCCGCTCGCGAGGCGCGTCAAGACCGCAGCGCCGGATGGTCCGCCTGTGGCCGATCCAGGTGGTAGCCCTGCGCCATGTCCACGCCAAGAGCGCGCACCAGGTCCATGGCCTCGCGGGTCTCCACGCCCTCGGCGACGGTGCGCATGCGAAGGCCCCGGGCCACGTCCACCATGGCGCGCACGAACACCTGATTGTCGCGGTGGCTGGGCAGGTCGCGGATGAACAGGCTGTCGATCTTGAGCACGTCCGCCCGCACGTACTTGAGGTAGGCGAAGGAGGAGAAACCGCTTCCGAAGTCGTCCAGGCACACCTGGCAACCGAGACCCTGCAGCGCCTCGATGAAGCGCTGGGCGTCCTGGATGTCCGACACCGCGGCGGTCTCCGTGAGCTCCACCAGGAGGCGCTCCGGAGCGACCCCGTGGTCCATCAGCAGCGTGCGGATGAAGTGCGGCAGCGCCGGGTCGTCGAAGCTCCGTCCCGAGACGTTGACCGCCACCGGCGGCATGGCCGGGTTCGCAGCCAGCATGCCCACCACCGTGGTCATCACCTGGCGGTCCAGGGCCACCACCTGCCCGGTGCGCTCGGCGAAGGGCACGAACTGGCCGGGCAAGACCAGGCGATCCGGGACCTGCGGGTCGCGCATGCGAGCCAGGGCCTCCAGGTGGGAGATCCCGCCGGACGCGCAGTGGTACACGCCCTGGAAGTGCACGATCACGCCGTCGCTTGCAAGCGCCTGCTCGATGCGCCGGCTCCAGGTGGTGCGCGCGTTTGTGCGCGGCTCGTCGCTCTGCGCCGGGTCGAACAGCGACCAGGTGTTCTTGCCCTGGGCCTTGGCCTGGTACATGGCCATGTCCGCGTGCACCACCATGTCCTCGGTGCTGTCCCCGTGCTCGGGGAACATGGCGACGCCGACGCTGGTGGTGACGCGAATGTTCTGGCCCCGGAAACGGAACGGGATGGCCGCCACCGTGGCCACCAGTCGGCCGGCCAGCGCCGCCACCTCGCCGCCGTCGGAGACCGTGCACAGCACCGCGAACTCGTCGCCCCCGAGGCGCGCGAACAGCTCGCCGGCACGCAGCATCGAGGACAGCTCGCCGGCAGTGCGCACCAGCACCGTGTCGCCGGCGCGGTGGCCGAAGCCGTCGTTGATCTGCTTGAAGTCGTCCACGTCGAAGTAGAGCAGGGCGAAGCGCGAGCGAGCGCGCCGCGCCGCGCGCACCATCTCGTCGAGGCGCTCCTGGAAGCGGTGACGGTTGTAGAGCCCGGTCAGGGCGTCGCGCTCGGCCAGGTAGATGAGCTGCTGCGCGGTCTGCCGCTCGCGGGTGATGTCCTCGTAGATCCACATGCGGCCGAGCGTGCGGCCGTCCGGGTCGTCCACCGGGTAGGACAGCTGCGTGAATATGCGCCCGTCCATCAGGTCGACCTCGAAGCGCTCGCTCAGCTCGTGCGTGTCCAGCACCCGCAGCACGTGGCGTGTGGCATGGTCGGCCCGTGCAAGGCGGTGGGTCGAGTGCTCCAGCACGCTGCGCGTGGGCTCGCCCGCCAGGTCCAGGTCCGGGTCGATGCCCCACATCTTGATGAATGCCGGGTTGACGTACTCGATGCATCCGTTTCGGTCCTCGAACAGGATGCCGATGCTCATGGCGGACAGCAGCGCGCTCATGCGGCCCTGCTCGCGGCGTGCCAGGGCTGCCAGCTCGCGCTGGCGCCGTTCCGCGTCGCGGAGCTGCTGCACCGAGACCTGCAGCTGCTGTTCCGCCGCCTTGCGCTCGGTGATGTCCTGCGCCGTGCCGATGGCCTCCACGGCGCGGCCGGTGGCGTCGCGCTGGAACTCCGCCCGCGCCCGGATCCACTTCTCCTCGCCGTCCACCAGGATGCGGAACTCCAGGTCGAACTCGCCCTGCTTGAGCGCGGCACGCCACGCGGCATCCATGACGGGCAGATCGTCCGGGTGCACGTAGGGCCGGAACCGATCCACCGATGCGGGGCCGCCCGGCTCGCGGCCGAAGATACGGTAGACCTCGTCGGAGTACTCCTGCAGCGGGCTCGCCAGCCGCTGGTGCCAGCTCCCCACGTGGGCCACCTGCTGGGCACGGTTGAGACGGTCCTCGCTCTCGCTGAGCGCGCGGGTGCGCGCTTCCACCAGCCGCTCAAGCTCCATGGCGTTGGCGCGGGCCAGCTCCAGCGCCCGCAGGCGCTCGGCCTGGCCCGCCTGGCGCAGGCGCTGCAGCACGACCACGAAGCAGCCGGCGAGCGCCGCTCCGACGATCCCGGACAGGGCGGGAACCGCAGCGCTCGGGACGCTCGCGATGTCTTGCGCCGTGGACAGCCACGGGAAGGTCCCCGGGTCGACGGCGATCGCCGCGAGGATGGCGAAGGTGAGGAAGCACGCGGCCGCCGCGGCGAGCGCGCCGGAGGCACGGTCCTCATCCTGGCGCCGCTGGGCTCGCGCGGTGCCGAGCAGCGAGAGCGCGGTACCGAGGCTGCCGGGCAGCGCCAGCACCAGCCGCGACGCGTCCGCCAGGCCGACCGCCGGATCCCGCGCCGTGCCGGCGGCGAGCCCGATGACGGCCAGCGGCAGCAGGTGGCTCCAGGGCGCGAACAGCCGCGGCCGGCGTGCCGCCAGGCGCCGGCGGGCGATCTCCGCGAGGGGCAGGAAGGACGCGAGCAGCGCCGCCGCGGCGACCCACGACGCCCAGCCTGGGAGAGGGTCGTGCAGCAGGCGCCAGGCCTCCCACAGGGCGAAGCTGCCGTGGAGCAGCCCGAAGGCGGCCAGGTACACCCGGTCCGCGAGCACCCCCGGCAGGCCGTGATCCGCCGGGGAGGCGAGCAGGACCACGGCGAAGATGATGAAGGCGAGTCCGTACGGGACGTACAGCTCGGGCAGGTGTCCGGCGGTGTGATGGACCAGCTCGACCATCGGTGTCCTGCGTGGCAGTCGTGGAGGTTATCGGATTCGCCTGCGGATCACCCGCCGCACGGGCCTCGGTACCGGCCCGCCGTCAGCGGGGGCGGCGGGTGTGGCGGGTCGGCGCTGCCGACAGCGGGTCTTCCGGCCAGGGGTGCTTCGGGTAGCGGCCGCGCATCTCCTTGCGCACCTGCGGATAGGCGTTGCGCCAGAAGCTCGCCAGATCCTGGGTGACGTGCAGGGGGCGCC
Organism: Gammaproteobacteria bacterium; assembly: GCA_041593595.1. GTDB lineage: Bacteria > Pseudomonadota > Gammaproteobacteria > HK1 > HK1 > JBFHNV01. The sequence continues at coordinate 10,637 of JBFHNV010000116.1, read as the reverse complement.
CCGCTGGCGACAGCAGGTGCACCTGCACCGGCACCCGGCCCCAGCACACGGTAGGCGACTCGATGCACCCGAACATCTCCTGCAGCTTGACCGCCAGCACCGGCGGCTCGCCCCCGGGCCGGTAGTCCAGGGTCACCCGCGAGCCGCCGGGCACCTCCAGGCGCACCGGCGCGCCCTCGTCCAGGCGACCGGCCAGCGCGGGCGGGATCAGTGCCCGCAGCGCCGCCTCAAGGTCCAGGCGCGACAGGTGCTGGCGCCGTGTCATGCCCGCCAGATACGGCGCCAGCCACGTGGCGAGCGACTGGCCCAGGACCGCGTCGTCCATGGCCGGCCAGCCGGCCTCCGGCTGCCAGCGGCGCAGGGACTCCACCCGCGCCTGGAGCCGGCGCGACGCGCCATCGAAGGGCAGCGCGTCCAGGCCCATGCTCTGTACCCCGTCCAGCATCGCCGCTGCCACCGCGTCGGGATCCGGATCCGGGAGGGCGCGGGCGTCCAGCACCAGCGCACCGAGACGCTCCTCCTCCACGGCCTCCACCGCCTCCTCCCGCGCGCTCCACGCCACCCGCCGCTCACGGGTGATGGCGGCCGCGAGCACCGCCCGGATCGCGTCCAGGGTCACGGGCGCCGCCCGGAAGGCGCGGGCCTCCACCGCCCCGGCGTCCAGGTCCGGCACCACGAGCCAGTCGCTGGCCGCCAGGGGATCGTGCGACTCCAGCGTGAGGCCGCGGCCGGAGGCCAGCAGGAAGCGGCCGCGGCCACCAGGGCGGCGCCTGGCCACGCGGTCGGGAAAGCCCGCCAGCAGCAGGGCACCGGCGGCATCCACGTCCACCGGGGTGTCGGCTCGATGAACGCCAGCAGCGTCGCCGCTTCCTCGCGCGCCTGCGGCGGAGTCTCTTGTCTGCGCGCCTGCGGCGGAGTCCCTTGTCTGCGCGCCTGCGGCGGAGTCTCTTGTCTGCGCGCCTGCGGCGCGACGCAGCTGCGCCGACACGCGCCGGGCGCGGGCGAGGGTGCGGCTGCCTCCGGGGGGTGTCCCGGGGGTGGCCTCGCGCAGGGCGCGAAGCGCCTCGACACGGTGGCGCAGATCGATCCCCGCACCCTCGCCGGCGAGGGGATCCGGCCCGTCCAGCAGGGCGGCCAGATCGGCGGCCAGGTGGATCCCCGGGGCCCCGCCCGCCGCCGCCAGCATGCGTGCCAGGCGCGGGTGCGCCGGCAGCGCCGACATGCGCCGGCCCGCCGTGGTGATGCGTCCTGCGCCGTCCACCGCGCCCAGGGATCGCAGCAGATCCACCGCCTGCCGCCATGCGCCGGGCGGTGGCGGGTCCAGCCAGTCCAGGTCACCTGGCGCGGCGACACCCCAGCGGGCCAGCTCCAGCGCCAGGGGCGCCAGGTCCGCGTGCAGGATCTCCGGTGGGTCATGGGGCGGGCGCCGGGCATGCTCCGCCTCGGTCCACAGGCGCAGCGCCAGGCCCGCCCCCTCGCGCCCGGCACGACCGGCGCGCTGTGCGGCGCTGGCGCGGGACACGGGCACCGTCACCAGGCGGGTCAGCCCGCTGTTGGGATCGAAGCGCGGGCGTCGCGCGAGGCCCGTGTCCACCACCGCACGCACGCCCTCGATGGTGAGGCTGGTCTCGGCGATGTTGGTGGCCAGCACCACGCGACGCCTGCCGTCCGGATCGGCGCGGATGGCCCGGTCCTGGGCTTCCGGCGGCAGCTCCCCGTAGAGGGACAGCACCGGGCACGGCGCACGGCCGCGCAGCTGCTCCTCCACGGCCCGGATCTCCCGTGCGCCCGGCAGGAACACCAGCACGTCGCCCGGCGCCTCGTCCAGCGCGCGCAGCACCGCCGCCGCGGCCGCGGCGGCTGGCGGTCCCGCCGGCGCGCGCTCCGCATGGTGCACGGCCACCGGGTGCGGACGTCCGGATGTCTCCACCACCGGTGCGTTTCCCAGCAGCCGCGCCACCGGGGCGGCGTCCAGGGTGGCGGACATCACCAGCACGCGGAGATCCGGGCGCAGCGCCCGGCGGGCGTCCAGGGTCAGCGCCAGCGCCAGGTCCGCCTCCAGGCTGCGCTCGTGGAACTCGTCGAAGATCACGAGCCCCACCCCGGAGAGATCGGGATCCCGCTGCAGCCGGCGGGCCAGCACGCCCTCGGTGACCACCTCCACCCGGGTGCGGGAGGACACCGCAGACTCGAAGCGCACCCGGAAGCCCACCTGCGCGCCCACCGCCTCCCCCAGGCACGCAGCCATGTAGCGGGCCGCCGCCCGCGCCGCCACCCGGCGGGGCTCCAGCATCACGATGGAGCGTGCCTCCAGCCAGGATGCGTCCAGCAGCGCCAGGGGCACGCGGGTGGTCTTGCCTGATCCGGGAGGCGCACAGAGCACGGCCGCGCCTGGCTCCGCGAGCGCCGCGCGCAGGGGTTCCAGGGCGGCGGCGACCGGGAGTGGGCTCACGACGCCGCAGGTGCCGATCGGGTCCGGGAGACGGGCAACGCGGCGCCGTGCCCGGCGGCGGCTAGCCCGGACAGGCTCTTACCACTGTCCGGTGTTGGGCATGGACGCCCAGGGCTCCTTCCGCGGCAGCGCATCGCCGCTCTGCAGCAGCTCGATGGAGATGTCGTCCGGCGAGCGCACGAAGGCCATGCGCCCGTCCCGGGGCGGACGGTTGATGGTCACGCCGCCGTCCATCAGCCGCTGGCAGGTGGCGTAGATGTCGTCCACCCGGTAGGCCAGGTGGCCGAAGTTGCGCCCGCCCGTGTACTCCTCCGGATCCCAGTTGTAGGTGAGCTCCACCATGGGCGCCTTGTCCTGCTTCGCGCGCTCCACGTCCTGCGGAGCAGCGAGGAAGATCAGGGTGTAGCGCCCCTGCTCGCGGTCGTCGCGCCGGACCTGCTCCAGGCCCAGCTTGTTGCAGAAGAAGTCCAGCGACTCGTCGATGTCGCTGATGCGGATCATGGTGTGGAGGTACTGCATGGGGCTCGGTCTGGTTCGCGGGTCTTGATTACAGACGCCGGATTCTACCCGGCCTGCAATCGCACCACCGCCACCACCACGGTGGCCGCCAGAATCGCAACCAGCAGGTTGCGGCTCGCGCCCATCACCGCGAGGGCGGTGACAGCGCCGGCCCACTCGGCGGGGCCGCCGTGGGCCAGGGGCGGCGTCACCAGCGCCACGAACATCGTCTTGGGCGCGGCCTGGAGCACCCGGGTCAGGCGCGCGCCAGGGTTCGCGGCGCGCACGAACAGCACGCCGGCGGCGCGGGTGGCGAAGGTCACCAGCGCCATTGCGGCGATGGTCACGAGGCTCGCGGCGGTGGTGCTCACGGCACGCCGCTGCCGGACACCGGCCGGCCGAAGGCCGCCGGCAGGGCCCCGGCCAGCGCGCCCAGCAGCACGTTCCACTTGCCCGGCAGCACCGTGCCCGCGGCCAGGGTCACGCCCACGGTGATGGCGAAGGGCAGGATCTCCGGGCGGCCGGGCCGAAACAGGGTGAGCAGGCACAGGAACACCGCGACCCCGAGGAAGTCCAGGCCCAGCCGCGTCGGATCCGGGGCCAACGCGCCGAAGGCGTGGCCCAGCAGAGCGCCGCCGATCCACAGGGGCCAGAAGGTGAGGCCGGCGCCCACCAGGAAGCCGGCGTCGCTGGAGCCGGCGCGGATACGCGCCATGGACAGGGCCCAGGTCTCGTCCACCACCAGGTGGCAGCAGCCGAGCGCCGCCGGGGTCGCCATGGGCTTGAGCCAGGGGCCCAGGGTCGCGCCCATGAGCACGTGGCGGGAGTTGACCGCGAGGGTGGCAATCACGATGGCTGCCACGGGCAGCGGCGAGGCCCACAGCTCCAGGGCGACCACCTGGCTGGCGCCGGCGAACACCAGTGCGCTCATCAGCCCCATCTCCAGCGCGCTGAGGCCCTTGCCGGCGGCCAGCACCCCAAGCGCCACGCCGAAGATCATGGCCGCCACCGCCAGCGGCAGCGCCGTGCGCGCCCCGTCGGCCAGTCCCGCCCGGGTAATCACGACACCGTGTGTCAATGCAGCCTCCTTCCCAGGAACGGTCCCCGGTGGACGAGGGCATTGTCCCGGCGCGACACGGGGGCGGAAAGAACCACCTGCGCTGCGGCCAGGGCTCCGTCCGGAGAACGACAGGGGCGACTTCCCACGCCCTGGCACGAACCCCCGCTCGGGTACGGCGGGCGTCGGCCTGTCACCCCCTTTGCGCGGCAGCCCGGGGGCCGGAGGGCGGGCAGCACCTTCCACCCGCGCTCTCCCCCGATTCGGGGAGAGGGCGGGGGTGAGGGGGGACGCGGCGAGGCCGGCCGCGTGCGGCAGCAGCAGGCTCGTCCAGCACCCGGCCCCGGCTACCGCGCCAGGTTGCGCATCACGTTGCGCACCAGCCGGATCCCGAAGTCGTCGCCCAGCGTCAGGATGGACTCCGGGTGGAACTGCACCGCCGCCACCGGCCGGTCCAGGTGCTCGACGGCCATGACCACGCCGTCGTCGCTCTCCGCGCACACCCGCAACGACGGGGGCAGGTGGTCGCGAATGGCGTACAGGGAATGATAGCGGCCGGCCTCGAAGCGATCCGGGAGGCCGTCGAACAGCCGCCCGCCGGTGACCCGCACCGTGGAGGGCTTGCCGTGCCACGGCTTCGGCAGCACCTCCAGCCGCCCGCCGTAGTGCTCCACGATTCCCTGCAACCCGAGGCACACGCCGAATACCGGCAGCCCGGCCGCCACCGCTGCCGCCACCGTGTCCGCCACGCCGAAGTCCCCGGGCCGACCGGGACCCGGCGAGAGCAGCACGAGATGCGGGTCCTCCTCGGCCAGCCGCGACAGGGGGAAGCCCGTGCGGTACGTGACCACCTCCGCGCCGGTTTCGCGGAAGTAGCCCGCGAGCGTGTGCACGAAGGAGTCCTCGTGGTCCACCATCAGGACCCGCTTGCCGGCGCCGGGGCGTGCCGCGGGCGCCGCCGGAGCGTCCCGCGGCGGGTCCGCGCGACGGATGGCGTCCAGCAGCGCCGACGCCTTGAGCCGCGTCTCCTGCTCCTCCGCGTCCGGATCCGACTCGAACAGCAGCGTGGCACCGGCACGCACCTCGGCGACGCCGTCCTTCACCCGCACCGTGCGTAGCGTGAGCCCCGTGTTCATGTTGCCGTTGAAGCCCACGAAGCCCATGGCGCCGCCGTACCAGCGCCGCGGGCTGCGCTCGTGGTCCTCGATGAACTGGATCGCGTGCTGCTTCGGTGCCCCGGTCACCGTCACCGCCCAGGTATGTGCCAGGAAGCCGTCCAGGGCGTCGAAGCCCTCGCGCAGAATCCCCTCCACGTGGTCCACCGTGTGGATGAGGCGCGAGTACATCTCGATCTGGCGCCGCCCGATGACCTTGACGCTGCCCGCCTCGCATACCCGCGACTTGTCGTTGCGGTCCACGTCGGTGCACATGGTGAGCTCGGAGGTCTCCTTCTCCGAGCTCAGCAGCTCGAGGATCTGGCGTGCGTCGCCGATGGCGTTGCTGCCGCGCTTGATGGTGCCGGAGATGGGGCAGGTCTCGATACGCCGCCCCTCCACGCGCACGTACATTTCCGGAGACGCGGCCACCAGGTACTCGTTCTCACCTAAGTTCATGAGCGCGCCGTAGGGGGCGGGGTTGCGCTGCTTCAGGCGCCGGAACACCTCCGAGGGTGGCGCCGGGCAGGGCTCGAAGAAGGTCTGGCCGGGCACCACCTCGAAGAGATCGCCACGGCGGAAGCACTCGATGGCCTCGCGCACGACGGCCGCGTACTCGCCGGGCTCGTGGTCGCAGGCCCGGGGCACGCTGGCGGTGGGCCGGTAGGGCGAGGTCTCGCCGCCGCGCGGCATCCCGTCGGTGTCAGCGCCGCCGTGGGCGAACTCGTACAGGTGCGTGGTGGCCACCTCCTTGCGGTGGTCGACGATGAGGACCTGGTCCGGAAGGTAGAGCACCAGGTCGCGGTCGCGCCCGTCGCGCGCGAGCGTCAGCCGGGTTGGCTCGAACTGGAACGCGAGCTCGTATCCGAAGGCGCCGTAGAAGCCCAGGTAGGCGTCGTCCGGGTCGTGGAACAGCGCCACGATCCGGCGCAGCGCCGAGAAAACCGTGGGCTGTCGACTGCGCAGCTCCTCGGGGAACCACGCGTCGCTCTCGCGCACCCGGGCTCGCAGCACGCCGTCGGCGCGCGCGAGCGTCGCCAGCGCGTCCAGCTCCGCGAGTGCTCCGGCGATGGGCTCGAGGAGCACCTGTCCCCGCGGGTTGAGCGCGCGCAGGGTGACGTCGCGCCCGCGTGCCACCAGCTCCAGTGGCGGGTCCACGAAGCCGATGTCCCAGCGCGTGTAGCGGCCCGGATACTCGAAGGAGGAGGTGAGCAGCACGCCGCGCCGCTCGTCCAGGGCGGCGCGGATGGGCTCGGCGGCTTCCGCGTAGCGTTCCGGGCGCTCCGTGTGGCGCACGCGGATGCCGCCGGCGGTGACGTACTCGCGTGATGGGGTCGTGGTCATGGCTTCTCCCGCGCGTCGGGGGCGTTCCGGGCCTCGGGCGGCGACGGAGCAGGCGGGACGAACGAGAAACGGAGGTGCCGCCTGTTTCCGAGGCGGCCCTGTGGTGGTGCGTGTGCAGCAGGACGCCTCGTTCAGACGAGGCGCCACCAGTGCCTGTCGGCGATGCTGGACACGCGGTGCATCCCGGAATGAGACACCGGGCCCGTCAGGGTGTCAAGGAACACACGGCGCGTGCACGGCGAGTCGCTATACTCGGCGGGAAGGATCCGAAGGGCGCGAGATGCGGGTTCGATTCTGGGGAACGCGAGGCTCCATCGCACGGGCAGGCCCCGCCACACTGCGCTATGGCGGTAACACGTCGTGCGTCGAGGTCCGCACGGACGCCGGGGATCTGCTGGTGGTGGACTGCGGCACGGGCATCCATGTCCTCGGGCACGCCCTCGTCTCCGAGCACCCCGAGGGCCCCATCAACGGCCACCTGCTGGTCACCCACACCCACTGGGACCACATCCAGGGCTTCCCGTTCTTCCGGCCACTGTTCCGCCCGGGCAGCACCTGGCACGTGTACGGGCCCCGGGGCCTGGGCGGCAGCCTGCGGGAGAGCCTGGGCGGGCAGATGCAGTACACCTACTTCCCGGTGAGCATCGAGCAGCTCGAGGCCCGGGTGCACTTCCACGACCTGGTGGAGGGGTCGCTGGAGATCGGCAGCGCCCGCGTCACCGCCCACTACCTGAACCACCCGGCCCTGACGCTCGGCTACCGCATCGAGGCGGACAACGCGGCGGTGGTCTACGCCAGCGACCACGAGCCCCACAGCCGCGCCCTGGCCGCCGGCGGCACGCCGGCGGACAGCATCGAGGACGCGCGCCACGTGGCCTTCCTGTCGCTGGCGGACCTGGTGATCCACGACGCCCAGTACCGGGCCAGCGAGTACGCCCAGAAGGTGGGGTGGGGCCACAGCACCATCGAGTACGCGGTGGACTGCGCCCTCGCGGCCGAGGCGCGATCGCTGGCGCTGTATCACCACGATCCCATGCGCGACGACGCGGCGGTGGACGAGAACGTGGCGCTGGCCCGGGATCGGGTGGCGGCCGCCGGGGCGGAGATGGCGGTGTTCGCCGCCGACGAGGGCCGGGAGATCGTGCTGGAGAACGCCGAGCCGTGGCGGCCCGCCGTCGCGAGGCCGCCGGCCGCGGCCCACGCAGCGCCGGCCATGGAGCACATGCGGCGCGCCGTGCTGGTGGCGGCGGCGGACGGGGAAGTGGGGGTGCTGCGCGACGCCGCGGCAGCGGACGGCATGGAGGTGCTCACCGCCGACAGCCTGGACTCGGCTATCGAGCTCGTCACGGACCACCATCCCGCGCTCATCATCGCGGCTCGCGATCTGTCGGGCGGCGTCGCCGAGCGGCTGTGCGCCCGGGTGCGCGCACTGCCCGTGGGCTACGGCCGCCAGGTGCCGGTGATCGCCATCGCCTCCGGCGAGGCCGACCGGCCCCGGGGCGATGCCGTGGGGGCAGGCGTCACGGACTGGCTCACGCGGCCGTTCACCGTCCAGTACGCGCGCACCCGGATGCGGGCATGGCTGCTGCGCCAGGCCTGCCGCTGGCAGCCGGCGATGACGGCGCCGGACGAGGAGCGGCGCCTCGCGGCGCTCGAGCGCCTGCGGGTCCTGGACACCCCCATCGAGGACCGCTTCGACCGCTACACGCGCCTGGCCTCGGCCATGTTCGACGTGCCCATCGCCCTGCTGAGCTTCGTGGACGCGAAGCGGCAGTGGTTCAAGTCCCGCCACGGCATCGACCTGGACGAGACGCCGCGGGACCTGTCCTTCTGCGCCCACGCGATCCTGGGCGAGGACGTGATGCAGGTCTGCGACACGCTGGACGACGAGCGCTTCGCCGACAACCCGCTGGTCACCGGTGCGCCGCGGGTGCGCTTCTATGCCGGCATGCCGATCAGCGCGCCGGGCGGTGAGCGGGTGGGCACCCTGTGCATCATCGACCACCGGCCGCGGGAGCTGCGCCCGAGCGAGCTGAGCAACCTGCGGGATCTCGCGCGCATGGTGGAGAAGGAGCTGGCGGGATAGTCGCGCCGGGAGGCGGGCACCGCCCGGCGCGGCACGCCGTCAATACATCCCTGCAGGCTCGACGCGGCAGCTCAGCGGTACACCAGCGTCGGCAGCCACAGGGCGATCTCCGGGAACACGATGAGCATCGCCACCATCAGGATCATCATGATCACGAACGGGAACGCGCCGTAGGCCACGTCGTTGAAGGGGCCGCCCTGCAGGCGGATTCCCTGCACCACGTACAGGTTGACGCCGATGGGCGGTGTGATCAGCGCGGCCTCCATGAGCACCGTGACCAGGATCCCGAACCACACCGGATCGAAGCCCAGGCTCACCACGATGGGGAACACGATGGGCACGGTGGTGAGCAGCATGGACAGGGTCTCCATGAACATGCCCAGGATCAGGTAGAAGATCACCAGCAGGATCATGGTCTGGACGGGTGTGAGCCCGAGGTCCGCCACCGCCTGCAGCAACACCTGGGTGACGCCGATGAAGCCCAGCACGAAGTTCAGGAACACCGCCGCCAGGATGATCAGCATGATCATGGCGGTGGTGCGCATGGTGCCCTCGAAGGCCTCCTTGAGCATGCGCAGGCTCAGCGTGCGGGTCCACGCGGCGAGGATCAGGGCGAACACCACGCCCACCGACGCGGCCTCTGTGGGGGTCGCGACGCCGGCGTAGATGGAGCCCACCACCACCGCGAACAGCAGGATGGGCGGCACCAGGTCCGGCAGGGTGCGGATGCGCTGCGCCCAGCTGGTCTGCACCGGGTCGCCGTCCAGCTCCTTGCGCGTCCAGCACGCCGCGATGATGAAGACCATGAACAGGCTCGACAGGATCAGTCCGGGGATGATCCCGGCCAGGTACAGCTCCGGCACCGAGCTGTCGGTGATGAGCCCGTAGATGATGAGGTTGATGGACGGCGGGATCAGGATCCCCAGCGTGCCGCCGGCGGCCAGCGAGCCCAGGAACAGGCGCTCGTTGTAGCCGTGCTTGCGCATCTCGGGGTAGGCGACGGTGCCCACCGTGGCGGCGGTGGCGACGCTCGAGCCCGAGGAGGCCGCGAAGATGGCGCACGACCCGATGTTGGCGTGCATCAGCCCGCCCGGCAGCCACGACAGCCACTGGATCACCGCGCCGTACATGCGCCGCGCGATGCCGGCGCGCAGGATGATCTCGCCGAGCAGGATGAACATGGGCACGGCGACGAGGACGAACTCCTTGCTCTTGTCCCAGGTGAACTCGCCGATGGCGATGGACAGCCGCCCGTCCATGTACATGGCGTCGAGGGCGAGGGTGAGCACGCCCAGCACCGCCGCCACGGGCACGCTGGCGGCCACCAGCAGCAGCAGGATGAGGATCGTCCAGCCGGCCACGTCAGCGCGCCTCCCCGTCGCCGGAGCCGCCATCGCCGCTGTCCGACTTGGCGATGTCCATGCCGTGGGTCTCCTCGGCGATCTCGTCCTCCACGTTCATGGCGCCGGCGACATGCTGCACCAGCACCACGTCGCCGCGCAGCAGCGCCACCAGGGCATAGATGAGGACGAAACCGGCCGTGAACACGAACAGCACCAGCCCCGTCACCCACGCGAGCTGCGGGATCCACTGGGGCGTCGCGAGGGTCGTGATGGATACCGAGTCGCGCTGCCACGAGGTCACGAACACGTCGATGGCCTTGTCCGTGAGGTAGGCCATGAAGCCCAGCAGCAGGGCGAGGCCCACCACGTCGAGGATCGCGCGCAGCCAGATGGGCAGGAAGTTGTATGCGGCGTCGATGCGCACGTTGGAGCGGTGGATCACGCAGTAGGAGTACGCCCAGGTGGTGCTGGCGGCGAACACGTAGCCGGTGATCTCGTCGGAGCCGCTCATGGTGATGCCGAAGAACTTCCGGCAGATCACGTCCACCGTCACCATGATGGCGGAGAGCATCAGCGACGCACCGCCGATCCACACGGCCCAGCGCGACAGCACGTCGAGCCAGTTGTGCACCACTTCGAAGAAACGCATGGGACGGTCCCGGGCGCGGCGGGCGGGTTCAGGAATCGGGGGCGGGGCGCCCCG
>JBFHNV010000115.1:0-18803 GCA_041593595.1 Gammaproteobacteria bacterium | reverse complement strand
GGGCTGAGCACGACGGCGGCCTACGTGGTGATCGCCCGTAAGCTCGCCCGTGTCGCGTTCACCCTGCTGCGGAACGACACCGCGTTCGACCCGAACCGGTTCAGATTCCCTTGCCAGGCCACATAGAATCTCGCGCGCGCCATCCCTGGCGCGCACGGTCGCAGGCGCCCTCACCTCGCTCCGCACCAGGTTCCGGATGCGCGAAGCAGTACAGCGCCCGGCTGGCGCGACCTCGCCCGTCCCCGCTGTGTCACAATTCCCAACAGGCCAACCAGGAGCGCCTGAGGAGGGGCTCATGACCAAGCGCGTGATCGCCACCGATCAAGCCCCCCGGGCCATCGGCACCTACTCCCAGGCGGTGGAGGTCGGCGGCACGGTGTACCTGTCCGGGCAGATCGCCCTGGATCCGGACAGCATGGAGCTGGTGGAGGATGTGCGCGGCCAGATCCACCAGGTGTTCCGCAACCTCCAGGCGGTGGCCCAGGCCGCCGGCGGCAGCCTCGGCGACGCCGTGAAGCTCACCGTGTACCTCACCGACCTGGCCGACTTCGCCGCGGTGAACGAGGTGATGGCGGAGTACATCCCGGAGCCGTACCCGGCGCGGGCCGCGGTGGGGGTGGCAGCGCTGCCCCGCGGCGCGCGGGTCGAGGTGGACGCCATCCTCGTGCTGGGCCGCTGATCCCGCCGGCACCCGTGCCTGCGGCAGCCCGGGACGGCAGCAGCGGCGCGCGGCGGCTCGCCGAGCGCCCCGTGGCGAGCCTGCGCGGCGCCGGGCCGCGGGTGGCGCAGCGCCTGGCCACCATCGGCGTGGCCACCGTGCAGGATCTCCTGTTCCACCTGCCCTACCGCTATCAGGACCGCACCCGCCTCGCGCCCATCGCCTCGTTGCGCGCCGGGGACGAGGCGCTGGTGCGCGGCGAGATCCGTTCCGCACGGGTGGGCTTCGGGCGGCGACGCTCGCTGCTGGTGGTCATCGCCGACGGCACCGGCACGCTCACGGTGCGCTTCTTCCACTTCTCCCAGAGCCAGGAGGCGGGCCTCAAGGCGGGCATGATGATGCGTTGCTTCGGCGAGGCGCGCCGCGGCCCCGCCGGGCTCGAGATGGTCCACCCGGAGTACCGGGTGGCGCCGCCCGGCGCGGAGGAACCGCTGGACGATCGCCTGACGCCCATCTACTCCACCACGGAGGGGGTGGGCCAGGCGCTGCTGCGCCGGCTCACGGACCAGGCCCTGGCGCTGCTCGAGCGCGGCGCCGTGGAGGACCTGCTGCCCGGCGAGGTGCTGGAGCGCTTCGACTTCCCGCCCCTGGACCGCGCGCTGGCGAGCGTGCACCGGCCGTCGCCGGAGGTGAGCCTCGAGCGGCTGAACAGCGAGGGCCATCCCGGCGTACGGCGCCTCGCCTTCGAGGAGCTCACCGCGCAACAGCTCGCGCTCAAGCGCCTGCGCCGGGAGCTGGACGCGAAGCCGGCGCCGCCCATCGAGGGGACCGGCGCGCTGGCGAAGCGCTTCGTCGACGCCCTGCCCTTCCGGCTCACGGAGGCCCAGGCGCGGGTGAGTGACGAGATTGCCCGCGACCTGGCCCGCGCACATCCCATGCACCGTCTGGTGCAGGGCGACGTGGGATCGGGCAAGACCGTGGTTGCGGCCATCGCGGCGCTGCGCGCCATCGAGGCGGGTTTCCAGGCGGTGGTGATGGCACCTACCGAGATCCTGGCCGAGCAGCACCACCGGAACTTCGCCGGTTGGTTCGAGCCGCTCGGGCTCACGGTGACCTGGCTCTCCGGGCGCCTCACCGCGGCGGCGCGGCGCCGCGCCCGCGAGGCATCCGCCGGCGGCGCGAGCCAGCTGGTGGTGGGCACCCACGCGGTGTTCCAGGAGGGCACCACCTTCGCCCGCCTGGGGCTGATGGTGGTGGACGAGCAGCATCGCTTCGGGGTGGACCAGCGCCTCGCGCTCCGGAACAAGGGTGCGTCGGAGCACGGCCTGCCGCACCAGCTCATCATGACCGCCACGCCCATCCCGCGTACCCTGGCCATGGCCGCCTATGCGGACCTGGACACGTCAGTGATCGACGCGCTGCCGCCGGGACGCAGGCCGGTGGAGACCGCGGTGATGCCCGAGAGCCGGCGCGCCGACGTGGTGGCGCGGGTGCACAAGGCCTGCGCCGGCGGCCAGCAGGCGTACTGGGTGTGCACTCTCATCGGCGAGAGCGAGGCGCTGGAGGCGCAGGCCGCGGAGGACACCCGGGACGAGCTGGCCGCGGCGCTGCCGGATCTCCACGTGGGACTCGTTCACGGGCGCATGAAGCCCGCCGAGAAGGAGGCGGTGATGGACCGCTTCAAGCGCGGCGAGCTCGAGCTGCTGGTGGCCACCACGGTCATCGAGGTGGGCGTGGACGTGCCCAACGCGAGCCTGATGATCATCGAGAATGCGGAGCGCCTGGGCCTGTCACAGCTCCACCAGCTGCGCGGGCGCGTGGGGCGCGGCGCGCGGCGCAGCGTGTGCGTGATGCTCTACCGCGGGCCCTTGAGTGCCACCGCGCGGTCACGTCTGGAGGTCATGCGCGCCACCACCGACGGGTTCCAGGTGGCGCAGCGCGATCTCGAGCTGCGCGGGCCCGGCGAGGTGCTGGGCACGCGCCAGACCGGGCTGCTGAGGCTGCGCGTGGCGGACCTGGTGCGCGACCATGCCCTGGTGCCGCGCGCCGCGGCGGCCGCCGAGATGATCATGAACCGGCACGCGGGTCGGGTATCGCCGCTCATCCGGCGCTGGGTGGGCGATGGGGTAGACTACGCTCATGTGTGACCCCGCCGCCTTCACTGGATGAAAGCGCGCGCGGGCCGCCCCGCCGTCAGGCGCGCGGCGGTTCCGGTACACCTGCGCACGTGGCTGTTCGATCCCCGCTCCCTGTCCCGCCGCCTGGCCCGGGCGTGTCCCGGCGGCTTCCGCGTGCGGCTCCTCGTCCAGGGCTGGCAGGTGCCGCTGCCGGGCGAGCGCACCGCACTGGATCTGCCCGGGCGCCAGCGTGCGCTGGTGCGCGAGGTGCTGCTGCTGTGTCACGGCACGCCGTGGGTGTTCGCCCGCAGCGTGTTCCCGGCGAGCCTGCTGCGCGGCCCCCAGCGCCGGCTCGCGCGCCTGGGCACGCGACCGCTCGGCAAGGTGCTGTTCGCGACCCCGGGCACGCATCGCGCCGGCGTCACCGTCAGCGACGCGGCGTCGGACCCGCGCATGCTCGCGCGCTGCGTGCGCGCGCTCGACACGCCGCCGGCCATGGCCTGGATGCGCGAGAGCGTGTTCCGGGTGCGTGGCCGGGCGCTGCTGGTGAGCGAGGTTTTCCTGGAGGCCTTCGCCCGTGACTGAGCCGGAGTGGCGACGCCGCGCGCGGGAGTACGCGCTGCTGATGCGTCTCGACCGGCCCATCGGCACGCTGCTGCTGCTGTGGCCCACCCTGTGGGCGCTGTGGCTCGCGGGAGACGGCCGCCCGGATCCCTTCATCTGCGCGGTGTTCGTGCTCGGCGTGTTCGTGATGCGCTCCGCGGGCTGCGTCATCAACGACTACGCGGACCGCGACTTCGACCCCCACGTGGAGCGCACCCGCGATCGGCCCCTCGCGGCACGGCGCATCGCGCCGCGCGAGGCGCTCGCGCTGTTCGGCGTGCTCATGCTGGTGGCGCTGGGGCTGGTGCTGACCCTGAACCGCCTCACGCTGCTGCTGGCGCTGGCCGGCGCCGTGCTCGCCACCTTCTATCCGTTCATGAAGCGCTTCACCTATCTGCCCCAGGTGCACCTGGGGCTGGCGTTCAGCTGGGCCATCCCCATGGCCTTCGCGGCCCAGACCGGCACCGTGCCGGCGCTGGGCTGGCTGCTGCTCACCGCCAACCTGATCTGGACCGTGGCCTACGACACCATCTACGCCATGGTGGACCGGGAGGACGACCTCATGGTGGGGGTGAAGTCCACCGCCATCCTGTTCGGCGAGCTGGACCGCTTCTTCGTGGCCGGCATGCAGGTCGCGGTGATCGTGGCCCTGGCGTTGGCCGCCCAGCAGGCCGGTCTCGGCCGCGCCTTCGACGCGGCGCTTGCAGCGGCCAGCGCGCTGTTCGCGTGGCAGCAGTGGCTGATCCGCAACCGCGAGCGCACCGGCTGCTTCCGCGCCTTTCTCAACAACAACTGGGTGGGCGCGGCGATCTTCGCCGGCATCGTCGCGGACTACGCCTTGCGCGGGTGACGCGCTTTCGCGGCTTCGGGCGAGCTGGAAGGTCCCCGCAGGAACGCCAGGCGTTCGCGGGCGCGGGCCTTCTTGTTTTCACCACAAAGACACGAAGGTCACAAGGAACACAAGAGAAGACAGAGCAACCACAGAGGCACAGAGGTCACGGAGAAGACACTCGGAAGACGCCCTCTGTGTCCTCTGTGCCTCTGTGGTTCGAACTTCTGGCCGTCGTCTCGATCTCAGCGCGTCGGTCTCGCACAGGACCCACGGTTTCCCTTTTGTGACCTTCGTGTCTTCATGGTGAACAAACAGGCGCCCAGGAGTTGAAATTCCCCGGACCCTCGCGCCATCCGCGTCCCCGTCGTGGCGGGGCGCGGCCAAATCGGCGCGATCAGCGCATGGAGACGCGGGAGCGGGCCGAGTAGGGAATGCCGCGCAGGTGCTCCTGGCGCAGCTTCACGGGTCCCTCGAAGACGATGCGCCAGCGCCCGTCGCCCTCGCGGCGCCAGTACTGGCGCTTGTGTGAGCGGCTGGAGAAGTTGCTGCTCCTGTAGTCCTGCTCGAAGGTGACCACCACCATGTCGTCCTCGCCCGGATAGGCGAACACGCTCACGTCCTCGAGGCCCACGCGGATGAAGTTCTTGCCGGCATTCACGCGCCGCTTGTGACTCACCCAGCGCTCGCGACCCCAGTTCTCGCTGGAGAAGTCGCGGGCGTAGTGGCGCGCGTAGCGGTCCACGTCGCGGCTCTCCCAGTCGCGCCGCCACGCGTCCAGGGCCGAGGCGAACTCGCTGCGGCGCGCCGCCACGTCGTTCGCGTCCCGCCAGCGCAGGCCGTCGGCGATGATCACCGGCGTGTCCTTGGCCTGGGGCAGGTTGAGCAGCAGCGCCACGTGATCGTTGGACATGGCGATGCAACCGTCGCTGGCCCGCGGCGGACGCGCGTAGGTGTCGCTGGGCACGCCGTGGATCCAGATCCCGTAGCCGCTGCGCTGCTGGCGCACGTCCCACTCGTTCGGGTAGTTCACCGGAAGCGCGCCGGGCCCGTAGAAGTCGGGCAACCGTTCGCCGGGGATGCGCCCGGTGACGAAGTACACGCCCACCGGCGTGCGCTGGTCGCCCTCCTGGCGCTTGGCCGGGCCGTTCTTCCCCATGGACACATAGAAGCTGCGCTCGAGCCGCGGGCGGCCACCCTCGTTGGCGTAGAGGTAGAGGCGCGACGTGGACAGATCGACCACCACGGCGCTGGGCTGGGTCGGTGCGAGCTTCAGCAGCACGTCGGGCACGCGCCCGGGCACGGCCGCGTTGCGCGCGTTGGCCAGACGCGCCAGCGCCTCCTCACGCAGCGTGTCCACCCGCGCGCCGGGCGCGCCGGAGGCGAAGTCCACGAAGCGGCCGCTGCGCGCCAGCAGCACGTCTGCGAGGACCAGCCGGGCCAGGTGGAAGGTAGGGTGGCGATCGAGCAGGCCGCGCAGGTGGGCCTCCGCGTCGTCCAGGCGCGCCCCCGCGATGGACTCCAGCGCGAGCAGCAGGCGGCGCTCCTCGTCCGGCAGGCCCGGCACGGCCGCCACCCGGCCCAGCCGCCGCGGGTCCACCGTGGTGTCGCTGGACAGGGTGATCCCCGCCGGCGCCGCAGGCGCCGCGAGCGCCAGCGCCAGCGCCGCGACCCACAGGTCGCGCAGAAGCCAGCGGCCGGCACCGGCGTCAGAGCTTCGCGATGGTGCGTTCACTGATGATCTTCCAGCCGTCGGCCGTGCGCACGAGGGACAACTCCTTGCGGACCCGATCCTGGTAGGTATCGGACCGGTAGCGCTGCACGAAGGTGACGTCCAGCCTGTCTTCGCCCCGGGCGCGCACCCGGAAGTTGTCCAGGTCCACCTGGATGGCAGACGGTCGCGTCAGTCGTTCGCGGCGCTGGGCCTCCCAGTCGGCTCGCGACAGGCGCGGATCGGGCCTCGCATCATCGGCGTAATGGTCCAGGTAGCTCGCCACGTCCTGCGCCGACCAGGCGGCCGCCCAGGCCTGGACGGCGGCGATGGCATCGCGCTCCTCCGTGGCATTCGCACCGCTCACCGCCACCGCCGCGACACCGGGTGCCGGCGCCGGGGCGGGCGCCGGCGCGGTGACCGCGGGTGTGACGGACTCGGGCACCGGCACCGGGACAGCCACGGGCGCCGGAGCCGGAGCACGCGCCGCGACCATCGCCACACCCTCGGTGGCGTCGCGCCCGAAGAGGTCGTCGATGAGCGCGAGCTTCTGCTTCGCCGCGGGGTTGTCCGTGTCCAGGCTCAGGGCGCGGCTGTAGGCGAGACCGGCCATCTTGGCGTAGATGTCACCCAGGTTCTCGTGAGCGGTGGCGTAGCTCGGGTGGGTGTTGATGGCCTGCAGCAGTGAATCGCGCGCACGCTCGTAGTCGCCCCGCGCGGCATACAGCACCGCCAGGTTGTTGTGGGGCTCCGGCAGTTCCGGGTGATCCCGGGCCAGGGCCTGGAACACGGCGATGGCGCCGTCGGCATCCTGGCGTTCCGCCAGCACGACACCCTTGAGGAAGCGGGTCTGGCGATCGCCGGGGTCTTCGGCCAGGCGCGCCTCTATGGCGACGAGCGCCTCGTCGAGACGGTCCTCGCGCATCAGGCGCCGCACCTCGTCGAGGCTGGGTGACTGCGCCGCGGCAGCCATGCAGCCGGCCAGCAGCAGCAGTGTGAAGACGAACCGGATCATTCCCCGCCTGGAAGCCGCACCTGGTAACCACTGGACCGTGAATCGGCCCTGCTGGCCGCGGATTGTAGCGGCATCGCTGCCTTGCAGCACCGTTTCCGGCCGCTCGTCAGCGCGGCCGCGCCGCGAGGTCCGACACGAAGCGGGCCAGGATCGCTCCCACGGCACGGCCCATGGCGGCGGCGGCGGCGTCCACTCCCCCACCGTCCACCGCCTCGGTGACGTCGTAGGAGCCGACCAGCAGCGGTGGCTGGCCGTCGCGGGTGGCGACCCCCAGCTCCATGGCCACGGCCACCGCCGGTGCGCTCCCCTGACGGTGCTCCAGCGCGCGCAGCGTCCCGACCAGGACATAGGGTGCGTCGGCGCCGTACTGTGGCGTGATCACCCGCGACGCGACCCTCGCGGCGCGCAGTGCATCCACCGTCAGCGCCTGCAGCATCACCGTCGGCGACTCCGCCCAGTAGACGTAGTTGTACTGCTGCAGCACCCCCGGCGCGCCGGGACGCGAGTAGAGCAGCGGCCGCTGCCCCAGCACGCCGTCGGCAGTGAAGCGCTTCACGAGCACGGGGCCGTCCAGCACCGGCGCGTTCAGCGCCGGCGGTGCGGGCGGCGAGAGCCGCAGAAAGCGGTCAGGAGGCGCCGGCGTCCCGGCGGCGCAGCCACCGAGGCCCGCGGCCGCCGCCAGGAGCACCGCGAGGCATGCGTGCAGGCGCACCTCAGCCGCCCTCCAGCGCCTCGGGCGCCGCCTGCTCCCCGCGCAGCAGCAGCCCCGGGTTCGCCTTCAGCCGGCGGCTGAACTCCAGCATGTTGCGGCTGGCGCCTTCCAGGTCCTGGGCCACCGCGTCGATGTGCTGCGCCACCGTGCCCAGCACGAAGCGCAGATCCCGCACCGACGCGCACACGTCGGCGCGGTTGTCCTCGGCCATCCCCCGGAGCGCCGCCAGCAGCCCGTCCAGTTCCCGGCGGGTTTCCCGGAGGTCCCGGGTGAGGCTCGCCACGTGATCCGCCGCCACGGCGAAGTTGCGCAACGCCTGCCCGAGCTTCGTCGCCACGTCGGCGGTGAGCACGTCGCCCACGCGCCGGTCCAGGTGCGCGCTCAGCTCTGCCACGTTCACCGCCGCCCGCGAGATGTTGGCAAGGGCCTCGTCGAATCGGCGCACGATCTCCGGACCGACCAGCGCGCTCAGCCCGGCCCTGGTCTCGCCGATCATGGCCTCCAGATCCGCCGCGGCACGCTGCGTGCTTTCGAGGGTCGTGTCCAGCTTGCCCACCCGCGCGGGGCTCACCAGATCGCGCGCCGCGGCGCTCGCCTCCTCGGCGTTGACCAGCGCGCGCTCCAGGCGCGCGACGTTGTCGTCCGAGAGTACCGTGTCCACGCCGCCACGGGCGCGGGCGCTCGTGGCGGCGAGGTCCACGCCGGCGAGATCCAGGTTGGCCACCACCTGGCGCACGCGTGCCGTCGACTCGTCGTCGAGGATCCGGGCGAGCTGGGCGCGGGCGTTGCCGGAGAGCTCCGCCATGTCCTCGGACGCCGCCAGCACGTTGTCCACGACGCTGCCGAGCTTGCGCGCGTTGTCCTCGCTCAGCACCGCCTCCAGGCGCGCGCTGACCTGGCGCACGCCCCGGGTGGTAGCCAGGAACTCGTCGATGACCTCCGGCGCGCGGCTCGCCATCTCCCCGGACAACGCGCTCAGGTTGTCGACCAGCGGTCCGCCGCGGGACTCGAGCACCTGGCCGAAGCCGCTGACGTAGTGGTTCAGGTTCTCCAGCAGCGGCTTGAGGCTGGTGAGGGTCAGCTCGCGTACCGTGTCGGCGGTTTCGGAGACGGCGCCGAACACGTCGGGGCGCGCCACGCCGCGGATGCGATCGCCGGGCTTCAGCGGCTCGCTGCTCTGTCCGGCGCGAATGTCGATGGTGACGGCGGCCAGCAGGCCGGCCGCACGCACCTGGGCCTCGCTGTCCCGGGGCACGTTCCAGTGCGCGAACTCGCGGGCGATGGCCAGCTCGATCTCGAAGGCGATGCGCCCGTCCTCCAGCACCGGCCGGATGTCCTCCACCTGCCCGACCGGGTAGCCCATGTAGAGCACCTGACTGCCGAACTTGAGGCCGGTCGCGTCCGCGTAGCGCGTGTAGTAGGTGTCGGTGACGCCGGTGCGGCCGGTGAGCATCGCGATGCTCATCACCAGCGCCGCGATCATGGCAAGCACGAAGCCGCCCACCAGCACGTAGTTGACGCGATCGTTCCTCACGCGACGCTCCGGCCGTCCCTCACGCGGTCCTGCGGACGTCGTGCACCCGTGCCCCGGGCTGTCCGCTCACGCGCGCCTCCGCCAGTTCGATATCGCGCGCCTGCGGCAGTTCGATATCGCGTGCCTGCGGCAGTTCGATATCGCGTGCCTGCGGCACGACGCGCTCACGGGCGTGCCGAGTCGCGGGTGAGACGCTGCAGGTAGGCATCCGGGTCGAGCTCGGCGGCCTCGAGCTTGCGGTTGAGCAGGTTCTGCACCCGCTCGTTGGGGCTCGCACGCACCTCGTCCACGGTGCCCTCGGTGAGGATCCGGCCGCCATCCAGCACGACGATGCGGTTCGCGATCTTGAACGCGCTGTCCAGCTCGTGGGTGACCACCACCACGGTCATGCCGAGGGCGTCGCGCAGCCGCAGGATGAGCTGGTCCAGCGCCGCCGCCACCACCGGGTCGAGACCCGCCGACGGCTCGTCGCAGAACAGGAGCTTTGGGTCCATGACCACGGCACGCGCCAGCGCCGCGCGCTTGATCATGCCGCCGGACAGCTCCGCGGGCATCAGGTGCTCGAATCCCGCGAGATCCACCACCTCGAGCTTCAGGCGTGCCATGATCTGCATGGTCTTCGCGTCGAGCGTGGTGTGCTCGCGCAACGGCAGCATGATGTTCTCGCCCACGGTCATGGAGCTGAACAGCGCACCGCCCTGGAACGCGACCCCGATGCGTTTGCGCAGCTCCGTGAGCTCGGCGGCGCTGGCCCGGTTCACGTCCGTGCCGAGGATGCGCACGTGGCCCGAGGTGGGGCGCTCCAGCGCCAGCAGGTAGCGCAGCAACGTGCTCTTGCCCGAGCCGCTGCCGCCCATGATCACCAGGACCTCGCCCTCGCGCACGTTGAGTGACACCCCGTCCAGGATGCGTCGCGTGCCGTAGTGGGTCACCAGGTCTTCCACCTCGATGACCGGGGGGGCGGCGCTGTCCACGGGAGCGCCCATCAGCCCCGGGTCACCACGAACACGAACAGCATGTCGGTGATCACGATGGCGGTGATGGCCTGCACTACCGAGCGGGTGGTGGCGCGTCCCACTCCCTCGGCGCCACCGGTCACCCCGGCGCCGTTGACCACCCCCACGAGGGCAATCAGCGCGGCAAAGATGACGCTCTTGCCGAGCCCGTGCATCAGATCGTCCACCTTGACCACCTCCAGCAGCCGTTCGCCGTAGGCGGTGAGCGTGATGCCCAGATCCAGCGACACGTAGAGACCCGCGCCGGCCAGAGCGACCAGGTCGGACCAGAAGGTGAGCGCGGGCACCATCACCACCATCGCCACCAGCGACGGCGCCACCAGGAACCGCACCGGGTTGATGCCCATCACCCGCAGGGCGTCGATCTCCTGGCTGATGCTCATGGTGCCGAGCCGCGCCGCAAGCGCGCTGCCCGAGCGCCCGGCCACCAGGATGCCCGTGATGAGCGGCGCGAACTCGCGGGTCACGGAGAGCGCGATTCCGATGGTCACCCGCGACTCGGCGCCGAACAGGCGCAGCGTGTAGATACCCTGGATCGCGAGCATCACGCCGACGGTGAAGGACAGCACGGTGACGATGGGGACCGCGCGCACGCCCACCTGCATCATCTCCTCGAACACCGTCGGCACGCGCACGGGCTGGCGCCGGCGACGGCCCATGAGGAGCCAGTACAGGCTCTCGGCGAACAACGCCGCCGCGAAGCCGCATTCCGCCACGCCCGACGCCACCGTGCGGCCGATGCGTTCGAGCCGCGCCGCCACGCCGTCGAGGAAGGGAGCGCCGCCTGTCGCTTCGCTCTCAGCCGCCATGCTCGAGACCGTCGGCGACGTCCCCGACGATGGTGAACACCCGGTCGAGCCGGGCCAGCTCCAGCACGCGCATGGCCGCATCGCTGACCCGCGCCAGCACGAAACGGGTGTGGCTCTTGCGCGCGCTCTGGAACGCTTCCACCAGGCTCGCGACACCAGAGCTGTCGATATACGACACCCCGGCCATGTCCACCACCACCGTGCGCTTCATTCGCACGCAGTCGAGCAGCGCGCTGCGCACCCTCGGCGAGCTCTCGAGATCCACATCGCCGCTCAGCGACACCACGGCGCTGTCTCCCTCGTCCCGGATCTCGCAGTTCATCGGCGCCGCTCTCCCCTCGCGTGTCATCCCGTCACTCGATCTTCTTCGACATCCAGAGCCGGTTCCCCGCCCCCGCGGGGGGCTCGCGGAACTCGCTCTCGTCCATGCACTCGCGAATGAAGTGCGTGCCGAGCCCCCCCGGACGCAGCTCGTCCAGCGGCCGCGGGTGGACGGAGGACGGATCCACCGGCGGAGCGAAGTCCACCACGTCGACGGTCAGCGCGTCACCCTGGCGCCGCACGTCGATGACGATGTCGCCGCTGGCCCGGTCCCCGTAGGCGTGGCGGATGACATTCTGGCACGCCTCGTCCACCGCAATCACGATGTCGCGCGTGCATGTGTCCCCGCAGCCGCTCGCAGCCGCGGCCTCGCGCATGAGCCGGCGCACCAGTCGCAGCGACTTCACCCGCGCCGGCACGCGCAGCGACACCACCGCCTCGCCGCCGCCGTGCCGGGCGGTGGCGGCGGCCGCGTGCTCGGCGGCGCTCACGCCGCGGGCCCGGGGCACTGCACCAGCAGCATGGTCATGTCGTCGTGCAGCGGCCGGTCGCCCGGATCCAGCCGCTCGACCAGCGCGTCGAGCCGCTCGCGGGGGGGCAGCGGCGCGAGCTCGCGCAGCAGCGCCTTCAGCCCGCGCGCGCCCAGCATGGCGCCGTCCGCGTCCTGCCACTCGGTGATGCCGTCGGTGAACACCACGAGGCAGCCCCCGTCGAGCCGCCAGTGTGTGACCGGGTAGCCACTCGCTCCCACCAGGTCGAGCGCGATGCCGAGCGGCGGGGCATCCGCCGGGAACGCCGTGTAGTGCCCGTCCGCATGGCGCAGCAGGGGTGGCTCGTGGCCCGCGTTGGCGATACACACCTCGTCGCGGACGGGGTCGTACACGCCGCCAACCAGGGTCACGAACATGCCCCGGGTACCGGTCTCGCACAGCTCCGCGTTGACCCGTGCCAGCAGCTCCCCCGGGTCGTCGATGGCCTTGCCCAGGCAGCGGTACAGGCTCGAGGTCTTCGCCATCAGCAGCGCCGCGTTGATGCCCTTCCCGGACACGTCACCCACGTTGAAGCCGATGCGCCCGTCGGGCAGTGGAAAGATGTCGTAGAAGTCGCCGGAGACGCTGCGCGCGGGACGGTTCACGCCGCACACGGGGAAGTCCGCCGGGCGGCGCGGCGGCAGCAGGCCGCGCTGGATCTCGGCGGCCAGCTCCAGCTCGCGCCGGATCTTCTCCTGCTCGATGAGCTGGGTGGTGAGCCGTGCGTTGATGATGGCCATCGCCGCGGAGGCCGCCATGGACTGCAGGACGTGGCGGTCCTCCTCCGAGAACAGCCCGTCGCCGCTGGCCTTGTTGACGAGCTCGATGGCGCCCACCCGCCGGTCCTTCACGCTGAGCGGTGCGCACAGGATGGAGCGGGTGGTGAACCCGGTGTCGTCGTCCACGGTGCGGGCGAAGTCCGGGTCCAGGCGCACGTCGCGCACGATCTGGCACGCGTTGGCGCTCACCGCCCGGCCCACGATCCCCCGGCTCGCCGGGATACGCAGTCCGTTGATGTCCACCGGGCCCACCGAGGCCTGGCACACCAGCTCGGCGTCGCCCTCCTCCAGGAGGAACAGGGAGGCGGCCTCGGCGTGCAGCCGGTCGGCAATGCGTGACAGCGCCTGCTGCAGGGTGCGGGACACGTCGAGGGATTCGGCGAAGTCCTGGCCGAGACCCGCCAGCAGCTCCAGGTAGTCCGCCAGCGCCGGTGCGCCGGCGTGGTCGCGCGTGTCCAGGGATTCCCGGGATACGGCCATGCCGGCGACTATGCCCGCGCCCGGCGCCCGGGGCAAAAGCCCCGGAGGGGACCGCGGGAGCCGGTCGTGCGTGCCGAGCCTTGCCGGGCGGGGCGCAGCGGCTACTTCACCACCACCCACTCGCCGTCGCGCTCGTACTCGATGCGGGTGCAGCCGTTGTTGCGGCCATAGTCCTCCAGCGGCTCCGTACCCTTGTAGTCGCCCAGGATGTAGCCGGTGAACTGCACTTCGCCGGCGTCGTTGAGGAGCCGGAAGTGGTCCCCGTGAATGATGATCTTGTCGAAGCGCTCCCGGTTCTTCGCGCCACGCGGACCGATCTTGCCCACGGCGTCACTGCTGTCGCCGAGGATGACGTCCCGGGTGACGATCCAGGTGTAGGGGCTGCTCTGCTCGTTCATGGGTTCTCGGTCGGCTGCCTGCCACGCCACCGGAGGGCCGGCACCGGGGTACATTCTGCCACGGGCATCGCGTTCCCTCGAAGCAGGAAGTGCATGCCCGGGTCGGCCCTGGGCCCGGGACGCGCAGGTGGGGTATTTTCAGACCTTCGGACAGCGACGGGAGCGAGTCCATGAGCTACACCCTCGAGCAGCTGGCGGCGGACTGCCGCGCGGCCCTGAAGGCGGATCCCGGCCCCGAGGGGCGCGAGGCGGTGCGCCGCTGCGTGGCCCGAGCCTGCACCGACGACGAGTTCGTGAGCACCCACCTGGGGCCCGGGAACACCACCGAGCGCAAGATCCTGTACCAGGATCCGGAGCTCGGCTTCTGCATCCTGGCCCATGCCTACGACGGCCCCAAGGACAGCGATCCTCACGACCACGCCTCCACCTGGGCCATCTACGGCCAGGCCGCCGGGGCGACCCGGATGACCGACTGGCGCGCCGTGGAGCGGCCCGCCGACGGGCGGCCGGGCAAGGTGACGGCCGTGCGTACCTACACGCTGGAGCCCGGCGACGCCCACGTGTACCAGGAGGGCGAGCTGCACTCCCCGAGCCGCGCCGGGCCAACCCGCCTCATCCGCATCGAGGGGATGAACATGGACGGGGTGAAGCGCGACAAGTACGTGCCCGCCTGACGGTGCAGCGCGGCACCGGGTCACGAGAGCGAGGGCCCGGCCAGCGCGCCGCCGCGCGGTCGAGCCCGGGGCCGGCCCGCGGCCGGCCCCGGCGCGAGGGGCGGAACGGATCAGGCGGCGGCGCGCACCTTGCCGGCGGCTTCCAGGGCCTTCTCCAGGATGTCCATGCCCTCGTCCACCACCGCGTCGCTGGCGGTGATGGGCACCAGCACGCGGATCACGTTCCCGTACACGCCGCAGGGCAGCAGTAGCAGCCCCAGCTCGGCGGCCTTGGCCACCACGGCCTTGGTCAGCTCCGCGTCGGGCTGCTCGCGATCACGGTCCTTGAACAGCTCCACCGCCACCATGGCGCCCAGCCCGCGCACCTCGCCGATGGCGGGGAAGCGCTTCGCCATCTTGTTGAAGCGTTCCGTAAGCCGCTTGCCCAGCTTGGTGCTGCGCGCGAAGAGCTTCTCCTGCTCGAACACGTCCAGCACCGCGAGCGCCGCGGCGCAGGACACCGGGTTGCCGCCGTAGGTGCCGCCCAGCCCGCCGGGGGCTACCGCGTCCATGATCTCCGCGCGGCCGGTCACCGCCGCCAGGGGAAAGCCGCCGGCGACGCTCTTCGCCAGCACGATCATGTCCGGCACCACGCCGCTGTGCTCGATGGCGAACATCGCGCCGGTGCGCGCGGAGCCGGACTGCACCTCGTCGGCGATGAACAGGATCCCGTGCCGGTCGCACAGCTCGCGCAGCTTCTCGAGGAACGCCTTCGGCGCCACGTAGAAGCCGCCCTCGCCCTGCACCGGCTCGATGATCACGGCAGCCACCCGCGAGGGTTCCACCTCCACCTTGAACAGGTGCTCGAGCGCCAGCATGGTGTGATCCACCGACAGGTGGTGCAGCTCGCTCGGGAAGGGCGCGTGCCACACGTCGGAGGGCATCGGACCGAAGCCCTTCTTGTAGGGGTCCACCTTGCCGGTGAGCGAGAGCGCCATCATGGTGCGGCCGTGGAAGCCGCCGTTGAAGGCGATGACGCCGGTGCGGCCCGTCGCGGCGCGGGCGATCTTGACCGCGTTCTCCACCGCCTCGGCGCCGGTGTTCACCAGCAGCGTCTTCTTCGGGAAATCGCCGGGGGCGAGCGCATTGAGGCGCTCGGCCAGCTCCACGTAGGGCTCGTAGGGCGCCACGTGGAAGCAGGTGTGGGTGAAGCGCTCGAGCTGGGCGGCCACGGCCTCCATCACCCGCGGGTGGCGGTGACCGACGTTGAGCACGCCGATGCCACCCGCGAAGTCGATGAAGCGGCGTCCCTCCACGTCCCAGAGCTCGGCGTCCAGGGCCTTGTCGGCGTACACGTTGTGGATATTGCCCACACCCCGTGCCACCGCCTCGTTGCGGCGCCGGAGAAGCTCGGCATTGGTCGTCATGTGATCGCTCCGTCGCGGGCGCGCCGGCGGGATGCCGGCCGCACCAGGCCCGCGGTTGCCTGTTGAGGGCGCAGATCCTAGCCCATTGTTCAGAATATTCAACACTGTGTTCAATCTACGGTAAGCTGTAGTCCCCCATCCCCGGCCTGGGCCGGAAGGACGCCCCATGACCGAGGCCGTCGACCTGGGCCACGCCGCCCGCCTGGAGCCGGATCTGGGCTCCCGTCTGCGCCAGGTGCGGGAGAGCCGCAACCTGTCCCAGCGCGAGCTGGCGCGCCGCGCCGGCGTCACCAATGCCACCATCTCCCTCATCGAGAACAACAAGACCAGCCCGTCGGTGGCGTCGCTGAAGAAGGTGCTGGACGGGGTACCCATGACCCTGGCCGAGTTCTTCGCCCTGGACAGCGAGCCGGCGCAACCCATCTTCTTCGCCGCCGCCGAGCTCACGGAGCTCGCCGGCGGCAAGCTGTCGTTCCGCCAGGTGGGCGGCAACCTGGCGGGCCGGCGGCTGCAGATCCTCCACGAGCGCTACGCCCCCGGCGCCGATACGGGCAAGGCCATGTACCGGCACGAGGCGGAGGAAGGCGGCGTGGTGATCGCGGGGCACATCGAGATCACGGTGGGCAGCCAGCGGCGCATCCTGGGTCCGGGCGATGCCTACTACTTCGACAGCACCACCCCGCACCGCTTCCGCAACGTGGGCAAGGGTGAGTGCGTCATCGTGAGCGCCTGCTCGCCGCCCTCCATGTAGTGGCGGCCAGGGCGGTGCGGTCAGAAGCCGCGCCGGCCGCCGCCACCCCGCGAGCGCCCGGGCAGTAGCAGCGGCACGTGGCGGTACTTGAACAGCGGGATGAGCGCGGCACCTGCCACGAAGCCGCCGATGTGGGCACCGAAGGCGACACCTCCCTCCCCGGCCGGCGCGAGCTGCGACGACACCAGCTGCAGCACAAACCACAGCCCCAGCACCATCCCCGCCGGAAGGTGCACGATCTGGCTGAACACGCCGAGCGGGATGAGCACCAGCACCCGTGCGTGGGGGTGCAGCAGCAGGTACGCCCCCAGCACCCCGGAGATGGCCCCGCTCGCGCCGATCATCGGGATCTGGGAGCGCGTGTCCGGCAGCGCCTGGGCCAGCACCGCGGCGATCCCGCACAGCAGGTAGAAGACCAGGAAGCGCCGGTGGCCCATGCTCGCCTCCACGTTGTCGGCGAAGATCCACAGATAGAGCATGTTGCCGATGAGGTGCATCCAGCCGCCGTGCATGAACATGGAGGTGAACACGGAGGCCAGCGGCGGGACCAGTGCCACCTGGGGAGACAGGCTGGCGTGGTCGAAGAGCACGGCGGGGATCACGCCCAGGGCATACACGGCGATGCGCCCGGCCCGCTCGTCCAGGCTCACCTGCCAAAGGAATACCAGGATGCAGGCGGCCATCAGCGCCCAGCTCACCAGGGGCGTGATGCCGGCGGGGTTGTCGTCGCGCAGCGGGATCACGGGGTCTCAGCCACCCAGGGACGGGTCGCTGCCGTGGCGCTCGTAGAGGCTGCGCGCCAGCGCGCGCGCCCGCTCGAGCTCCAGCGGATCCAGCCGCGGCTCCAGGGCGTCGCGCATGCGCACCGCGTGGCCGTCGCCGCCGGCAGCCGCCACCCCGAACCAGGCGTAGGCCAGCACCCGGTCGCGCACCACGCCGTGCCCGCGCTCGTACATGGCGCCCAGGTTGCGCTGCGCCTCCGGCAGCCCCTGCTCCGCCGAGCGGCGATACCAGTGTGCCGCGGCCACCCGGTCCCGGGGCACGCCTTCGCCGGTGTCCAGCAGGAAGCCGAAGTTTGACTGGGCCCAGGGATGACCCTGCTCCGCGGCGAGCCGGGACCAGTGGACGGCGCGCGCCACGTCGCGCTCGACGCCGATCCCACGGTAGTACATCCAGCCGAGCCGCGCCTGGGACTGCACGTTGCCCCGCTCCGCGGCACGCCCGAGCCAGCGGGAGGCCTCGGCCAGCGACTCGGGCACACCCAGGCCGAAGGCGTGCATGAGGCCAACGTCGTGCTGCGCGCGGGCGTCACCGGCCCGGGCCAGGGGGTGGAGGATCAGCCACGCCTCGGCGTACTCGCCGCGCTCCAGGGCGCGGGCGCCGATCTCGTACTGCGCCAGTGCGGCGCGGGCATTCAGGGCCAGCATCATCGCCAGCGCCCATCCGGCGCATGAGGCGGCCACCCGGCCGCCCGCCGCTGTCTCTTTTCTGGTCATGGCATCCCGCCGCTGGCCCTGAGCCGATGACGCTACCGCAACAGGGCGTGGGCCGGGAGTCTTGCGCATCTTGCGCCCCCGCTGGGAGCATTCGCAGATGAACCGTCGTGTGCTGATCCGAGCCGTCGCGCTCCTGCTCTGCGCCACGGGCTTCCCGGTCCGGGCCGGCCCCGCGCTCACGGGCGGCGAGCTCGTGGCGGCGCTGCGGGAGGGCGGCTACACCTTGTACTTCCGTCACGCCCAGACCGACTGGAGCAACCCGGACCGGCTGCGCGAGGCCGGCGACTGGGTGAGCTGCGACCCGGAGCGCATGCGCCAGCTCTCCACCGAGGGCCGCGCCGCGGCCCGTGCGGTGGGCCAGGCCATCCGCGCCCTGGGGATCCCCGTGGGCCGGGTGCTGGCGAGTCCCTACTGTCGCACCGTCGAGACCGCCGAGCTGATGGAGCTGGGGCCCGTGGAGACCACGACCCACGTGATGAACCTGCGGGCGGCGTCCTACGTCGGCGGCCGTGGCGCGGTCGTGGCGAACGCGCGGGCGTTGCTGGCCACGCCGCCGCCGCCGGGGACCAACACCCTGGTCTCTGCCCACGGCAACGTGGCCCGGGAGGCCACCCCGGTGTATCCGGGTGAGGCGGAGGGGGTGGTGTTCCGGGCCGACGGCCGCGGTGGGTTCGAGGCGGTTGCGCGGGTCACGCCGGAGGAGTGGCAGCGGCTGGCGGCGGAGTTCGGAGCGGGATCGCGGAACTGACGTTGCGAGCGCGGCGCCTGGCAAGGCTGCCACGCGGAAGGCAGGTCGGGTCGCCGTGGCAGGCCGTGAATCCGTTCCTGGAGGCTCGGGCGGGGCAATCCGGGCCGGTGCGGCGCGGAAGAGGGCACGGGCTGCCGCGGCGCGCCGTGAACCCGTCCATGGGGGCTTGTATGTTGCCTGCGTCCTGGTCGTGTGTGATCAAGACAGCCGGGGTGG
>JBFHNV010000114.1:0-18811 GCA_041593595.1 Gammaproteobacteria bacterium | reverse complement strand
TTTCGCCCGCCGAGCGGGTCCGCCAGGGATGGCGGACCCCGGTCCCGCAAGCGGAGCAGGACCGTGGAGCGCAGCGGGGCGCGCTCGAGCCTCCAGGGACGGATTCACGGCGTGGCGTGGCGGCCCGTGCCGCCTGGCCGCTCGCGATCCCCGGTCAGACGCCCTCCCGCCGCACGCCTACCCCGCCAGGACCGCGATCTCCTGCGCGCCGTCCACGATCATCTGCATCGCCACGTAGAAGATCACCAGCAGCCCCACGTAGGCGATCCAGTGGTGGCGTTCCAGCAGCCGCGCGATGTAGCCGGCGGCCAGCCCCATGAAGGCCACCGACAGCACCAGCCCGATCACCAGCACCCACATGGTCTCGCGGGCGATGCCCGCCACCGCCAGCACGTTGTCCAGGGACATGGACACGTCGGCCACCACGATCTGCACCACCGCCTCGCGGAAGGTCTTGCCTCGCGAGACCGGCCCCTCGGGGACCGGCTCCCCGGGCGGGGCGTGGGCATGGCGCTGGGCCGCGATCTCGCGCCACAGCTTCCAGCTCACCCACAGCAGCAGCAGCCCGCCCGCCAGCACCAGCCCCACGATCTGCAGCAGCTGCACCGTGACCGACGCGAACAGGATGCGCAGGACCGTGGCCGCCGCGATGCCGATGACGATGACCTTGCGCCGCTGCTCCCGGGGGAGACCGGCGGCGGCCATGCCCACCACGATGGCGTTGTCGCCCGCCAGCACCAGGTCGACGAGGATGACCTGCAGCAGGGCGGAGAGATCGGCGAGGGGCAGTTCCATCGGATCGCGGGCCGGCTCGGGTGGCGCACCCGGGCGGGACGCCCGGCGCGGCGCGGGAGTCTACTCGCCGTAGATGTAGCGTGGGAGCCAGAGCGCGATCTCGGGGAACGCGATGATCAGGATGAGTCCGACGACCTGGATGCCCATGAACTGCATCATGCCCTTGTAGATGTCCGCCAGGTCCCACTCCGGCACCACCCCCTTGAGGAAGTAGGCGGACAGTGCCACCGGCGGCGACAGCCAGGCAGTCTGCAGGTTCACCGCCACCAGGATGCCGAACCAGGTGAGGTTGAAGCCCATCTGGTCGATGAGCGGCAGCAGGATCGGGATGATGATGAGGACGATGGGCACCCATTCCAGCGGCCAGCCGAGCAGGAAGATGAGGGCCATGATGAGGAACAGGACCACCATGGGCGGCAGGTCCATGGTGAGCAGGTACTCGGTGAGCATGGTGGGGGTGCCCAGGCGCGAGAACACGGCCCCGAAGAAGTTCGACGCCGCCACCAGGAACAGGATCAGGGTGGAGATCTCCAGCGTCTTCACCAGCGCGATCTGCAGGTCGTGCCACGACAGGCGCCGGTAGGCGAGCGTCAGCAGCAGCGCCCCCGCCGCGCCGCAGCCGGCGCCCTCGGTGGGGGTGGCGAAGCCGAACAGGATCGAGCCGAGCGCCGCGAACACCAGCGCCGCCGGCGGGACCAGCCCCTTGCAGAACTCCGAGAACACGTGGGCCATGCTCTCGGGCTGCTCGTGCTCCGCGAGCGGCGGCCCCAGACTCGGGTTGATCTGGCAGCGGACCAGGGCATAGAGCGTGTAGAGGAAGGCGAGCAGGAACCCGGGGATCACGGCGGCCGCGAACAGGTCGGTGACGGGCACCTCCAGGATCGGGCCCATCACCACCAGCATGATGCTCGGCGGAATGAGGATCCCGAGCGTGCCGCCGGCGGTGATGGTGCCCGCGGCGAGCTGCACGTCGTAGCCCGAGCGGTTCATGGTCTTGGCGGCCATGATGCCGAGAATGGTCACCGACGCGCCCACGATGCCCGTGGCCGCGGCGAAGATGGTGGAGACGAACAGCACCGCGATGTAGAGCGCACCCTTGGTCCGTGACAGCATGAGCTGCACGGACTGGAACAATCGTTCCATCAGCCCCGCCTGCTCCATGAGTATCCCCATGAAGATGAACAGGGGCACCGCCGCCAGGGTCTGCTCCAGCATCACGTTCGAGAACTGGAACGTCATCAGGTAGAACACCAGCTTGCCGAAGCCGATGTAGCCGAACACGAAGCCCAGGAAGATGAGCGTGAACGAGATCGGGAAGCCGATGAAGATCGCGAACAGCATCACGCCGATCAGGATCAGGCCGAGGATCTCGTTGCTGATCTCCATCACGCGGTGCCTCGCCGCCGCACGTTCAACGAATTCGAAGGCTTGCTGCGAGTACGCGAACGCCAAAGCCCGGGCAGCTCGATAGAAACACAGAGGCACAGAGGACACGGAGAAGTCATGGGGAGAAAGTGCGCCACCGCCTCCACTGGCCGGTCAATGGAGAACTGCCGGACTCTCCTCTGTGCCCTCGGTGCCTCTGTGGTTGAATCCCGTGCGCCGGAACGCGCGGGAGCGCCGAGGGACACGCGAAGGGTCATGGCCAGCGCCCCCGCGTGGCGGCGTAGAGGCTCTTGAGCGTCTCCGACACGCCCTGCACCATCAGCAGCACGATGCCCACCGGCAGCGCGCTCTTGATGGGCCCCATGTGGGGCATCCACGCGGTGTCCATGCCGAGCTCGCCGCGCTGCCAGGCGGCCCAGGCGAAGTCGGTGGAGGTCCACAGGAACACCGCGAGACCGGGGAAGTAGAGCGCGATGTAGAGCACCGAGTCGACGATGCCCTGGGTACGCTCGGACCAGTTGCGGTAGAGGAAGTCGGCGCGGATGTGCACGCCCTTCGAGAGCGCGTAGCCGGCGCCCAGCATGAACAGCGCGCCGTAGAGCATTCGGCTGATGTCGTAGGCCCACATGGTGGGCGCGGTGAACAGGTAGCGCGCGACCACCTCGTACACCATGGCGCCGAACATGGGCACGGTGAGCCAGCACACGACGTTGCCGACCCATTTGCTGAAGCGGTCGATGCCGGTGATGGTGCGCGCCATCCAGCGCGGCATGTCGTCGGGCATCTTGCCGTGGCCGTGTCGCCGTTCGGCGATCAGCTCATCGGTGATGTCCAGGATGCCCTTGTGCTGCTCAGCCATGTCGCGCCCGCCGGCGTCGCGTGGGGAGAGTCGAGGCGGGCCTGAATGGCCCGCCCCGGTGCAGCCGGAGCCGTGTGCTCCTGCTCGCCGTCGCTACTTCTTCATCGACTTGGCGAAGGCCTGGCCCAGGTTCGCGTTGGACGTCTGCGCGCCGGCCCAGAACGGCACCGCGATCTCGGCGAAGGCGCGCTGGGAGTCCCACACGGTCTTGAAGAAGGCGTTCTCCTCGGCGTTCTTCTCCAGCGACTTGCGCGCCGCCTCCATGTACTCCGTGAAGTAGTCGGAAGGCGTGTCGTGGAGCTGCACGCCGTGCTGCTCGGTGAGCTCCTTCAAGGCCTTGCCGTTCTCGTAGATGCGGTAGGCGAGCGACTTGATGAGCGAGGCGTCCGCCGCGACCTGCATGGCGTTCTGCTGCGCGGGCGTGAGCTTGTTCCACACGTCGCCGTTGATGTAGATGTCGGCGTTCACCACCACCTGGTGCAGGCCCTGCAGGTAGTAGTGCTTGAGCACCTTATGGAAGCCGAAGGTGAGATCCGGCTTCGGGCAGCACCACTCGGCGGCGTCGATGACGCCCTTCTCCAGCGCCGGCAGGATGTCGCCGCCACCCATGGCCACCGCGGCCACGCCGATGTCGTTGTAGGTCTGGCCGGGGATGCCGGGCGGGGTGCGGAAGCGGTACTTGCGGAAGTCCGCCATGGAGTTGATGGGCTCCTTGAACCAGCCCAGGGCCTCCGGGCCGACGGGCTGCAGCATCAGCCCCTTCACGTTCATGCCCATCTCCTTCCAGAGCTGGTCGTAGAGCTCGCGCCCGCCGCCGTACATGAACCAGGACACGAAGGCGATGTTGTCGATGCCCACGCCCGCGCCGGCCACCGGCGAGCCGAACAGCATCGCCGCCGGGTGGTAGCCGGACCAGTAGTGGGTCCAGGCGAAGCCGCCCTCCACGAGCCCCTTGTCCACCGCCTCCAGGGTTTCCTTCACGCCGACGATGGCACCTGCCGGAAGCACCTGGATCTCGACCTCGCCGTTGGTGAGCGCCTTCACCGTCGCGCCGAAGTCCTCGAGCATGGTCACCTCGTCCGCCTTCGCGGGGATGACCGACTGCACGCGGATGAGGGTCTTGGCAGCGGCGCCGCCGGTGGCCAGCAGCGTCGCGCCGAGCACGGCGCCCACGAGCGCAAGCGATGGGATTCTCATGGTTGTGTCTCCTCCTCGATGAATGGGCCCCGTCGCCAGCACGGGCGCGTTCTTTTGGCTGAAAGCGCTTTCAGCTATTGTGGCCGGATTGCAGCACCACCGACCGGGAATGTCAAACGACCCGGACGGGTGCCGCGATGCCCGGGGACCGGCCTGCAAATCATTGCGAATCAGGGGGTTACAGGCGACATGGCGGGACACGATCGAGGCCCTGCCGGGACCACGCCCGAGCGCGGCCACGGGTCCGCCCGGGGCACGCCGCGCATCGGCGACGTGGCCCGCGAGGCGCGGGTGTCCAGCGCCACGGTGTCCCGGGTGCTCAACGGGACCTCGCGGGTGTCGCCGGAGCTGCGCGAGCGGGTGCTGGCCGCGGTGCACGATCTCGGCTACGTGCCCCATGGCCCGGCGCGGGCGCTGGCCATGCGCCGCTCCCACACCATCGGCGCCATCATCCCCACGGTGGACAACGCCATCTTCGCCACCTGCGTGCAGGCCCTGCAGGACCGCCTCTTCCAGCACGGCTACGCGCTGGTGCTGGCCAGCTCCGACTACAGCTTCGAGCGCGAGCGCCGCGCCGCCGGCGCGCTGCTGTCCCACGGCATCGACGCCCTGATGCTGGTGGGCAGCGACCACGACCCACAGGTCTACGCCCAGCTCGCACGCAAGCGCATCCCCTACCTCAACGTGTGGATCCACCACGCCCACAGCGAGCACCCCTGCCTCGGCTTCGACAATGCCGCCGCCGCCGCCGCCCTCACCCGCTACCTGCTCGAGCTGGGGCACCGGGAGGTGGCGATGATCGCGGGCATCACCGCGGGCAACGACCGCGCCAGGGAGCGCGTCCAGGGGGTGCGCGGCGCGCTGGCCGCCCGGGGGCTCGGCTTCGGCCCGGGACGCTTCTGCGAGGCGCCCTACGACATCGAGGCCGCGCGGCAGGCCACCGCCCGGCTGCTGGACGCGGCGTCCCCACCCACCGCCATCGTGTGCGGCAACGACGTGCAGGCCATGGGCGCGCTGTTCGAGTGCCAGGCCCGCGGCGTGGACGTGCCTGCGGAGATGTCGGTCACCGGCTACGACGGCCTGGATCTGGCGGGCCACGTGCAACCGCCCATCACCACGGTGGAGATCCCCTCGGCGGAGATGGGGCGGCGCGCCGCGGATGATCTGATGGCCCGCGTGGAGCAGCGCGAGGCGCCGCTGCGGGTGGAGCTCGGTACCCGGCTGCTGGTGCGCGGCACCACGGGCCCGCCCCGGCGCGGCGCCCTCGCGCCCGCCTGACCCTCGCGCGAGCGCGCCCCGCGGCCGGCGGCCCTCAGCGGCCCTCGGGCTGGTCCGCGCGCGCCTCGCCCATCACCCACTCGCGAAACGCCAGCACCCGGGGCGTGTCGGTGACGGCCAGCGGACATACCAGCCAGTAGGCGAAGTCCATGCTCATGCCCAGGTCGAAGGGGCGCACCAGCCGGCCCGCGGCCAGGTCCCCCGAGGCCAGCACACGGCTGCCCAGCGCCACGCCGCGGCCCTTGACCGCCATCTGCAGCGCCATCCCCGTGTCGCTGAACTGCAGCCCCTTGCGGCCCGCCAGGTGGCCCACGCCGGCGCAGTGCAGCCACACCTCCCAGTTGGGCCAGAAGTCCGTGGACACCGCGTCGTCCACGTGCAGCAGCTCGTGGTAGCGCAGATCCTCCGGCGTGCGCAGGGGATGCTCGCCTTCCAGCAACGCCGGACTGCACACCGGGAA
The DNA here is from genome assembly GCA_041593595.1 of Gammaproteobacteria bacterium. Lineage (GTDB taxonomy): Bacteria > Pseudomonadota > Gammaproteobacteria > HK1 > HK1 > JBFHNV01. Next base: position 12,836 of record JBFHNV010000114.1, on the reverse strand, counting down.
GGCCTCCTCGTGCAGCAGGCGCTCCGCGTGCAGCCCGGGATACTGCCCGGCGCCGTAGCGGATGCCGATGTCCACGTCCTCGGTCAGCAGATCCACCAGCCGGTTGCTGGCGTCGATGCGCACCTCGATGTCGGGGCAGTGGCGGCGGAAGGCCGTGAGCCGCGGCACCAGCCAGGTGGCGGCGAAGCTCGGGGGCACGGTGACGGTGAGCGGGCGCTCCAGGTCGCGGCGGCGGAAGTCCTGCACCGCCTGGTTCAGGCGCTGGAAGGCGTCCCCCAGCCCGGGCAGCAGGGCGTGACCGGCCTCGGTGAGCACCAGGGTGCGATTCACCCGCTGCAGCAGGCGGGTGTCCAGGGTGCTCTCCAGGGCCCGCACCTGCTGGCCCACCGCCGCCGGCGTCACGTGCAGCTCCTGGGCCGCGCGGGTGAAGCTCAGGTGGCGGCCGGCCGCCTCGAAGGCGCGCAGGGCGTTGAGGGATGGGAGGGGTCGATCAGGTCGCATTTTTTTAAAAGATTTTCTTTATCGTTGCATATCAAAACTGGTTTGCGGGATTCGGATTAAAGGCCTAGCCTCTGCAGCCGTTAAGAGGTGACTGCGTGTCACGTCGACTTCACGATTAGGGAGAAAATCTATCATGCGCGGCTCAATCGAACATGCGCGCCTGCCCGCGGCGCAGGGTCCGCATCTGGTCCGGTTCCTGGCGTACGCCTGGTGCGAGTTCATCACCGAGTGGCGCGCCGCGGCCCGCCGCCGGCGCACCGTGCAGCAGCTCAAGCGCATGGACCGGCGCCTGCTGGCGGACGTGGGTATTCCCCGCGGCCAGATCCGCGACGTGGCGGACGCCATGGAGGTCGCCCGCTCGCCGTGGCAGCCGTCAGACCGCGACTGCGCCCCGCCGGCCGCCTGGCTGGACGCCCGCCCGAGCCTGTAGCCCGTCTCTCAGCCGGTGAGCCCGGGCCACAGGGCCCGCGCGCCGGCGGCCGCCACGTCGCGCCCGAGCCAGCGGGCCCAGGTCGCCTCGCCACCGTAGTCGTCGCGCCAGGACCAGAGCCGGCGCGTGAAGCGGTGCAGCAGGTACTCCTGGCTGAACCCCATGGCGCCGTGCACCTGGTGGGCGATGGCGGCGCCGGCGCCGGCAGCCTCACCCACCCGGATCTTGGCCACCGCGACAGCACGCCGGGTACGGGGGTCCGCGATGCCGTGGCGCGCCAGCGCCGCGGCTCCGGCGCCCGCCGCCGCGCCGGCGGCGGCGCACTCGCCGGCGAGCTTCGCCAGCTCGTGCTGCACCGCCTGGAAGCGGGCGATGGGCCGGCCGAACTGCACCCGCTCCCGGGCATAGTCCAGGGACAGGTCCAGGATCCGCTCCAGCGCCCCCGCCATCTGCTGGGCGCGCACCAGCGCACCCAGGCGCCACGGCGCGTGCGCATCGATGCCGTCGTCCAGCGCCGCCGACGCTGCCGCCGGCGCGCCGTCCAGCGTCACCGTGTCCAGGGGCTCGCCCGCGAGGCTGCGGCCCGCCGCGACCTGCAGCGCACTGCGCTCCACCAGCACCACGGCGTGCCCGTTGCCCGCCCCGACCATCAGCACCAGGTGTCCCGCGGCGCCGGCCCAGGGCACCCGCACGAGCCGTCCGTGCACCCGCCCGCGGGCATCCAGCCGCGGCCCGTCGCCGGTGGCATCGGGATCCACAACGCCCGGGGCCAGGGCGCCGCCGGGCAGGGGCAGTCCCGCGCGATCCAGCAGCCACCCGGCGAGCAGGGTCTCGGCCAGCGGCAGCGCCGGGGCGTGACGTCCGGCGGCGCGGGCCACGGCCAGGGCGTCCACCTGGTCGGCACCGGCGCCGCCCAGGTCCTCGCGCACCCATGCGGTGGCGAGGCCGGTCGCCTCCACCTCCCGCCACGCCGCCGGGTCCGGCGAGTCCCGGGCGTCGCCGGCGCTACCCGCCGCGGCGCGCGCGAGCACCCGCTCGGCGGTGTCCACGATGAGGGGATCCGGGCTCAGCCGCGGCGCGTCGCTCATGTCGGTCCCGAGGTGGGCGGGGAAGCTGCGCCATAATAGGTGGCGCGGGCCGCGCCGGCCCAGCTGCCACCTGCCCATGAGCTCGCCCCTTCGCCTCGAACCGCAGATCCTCCCGCCTGCCGCGGCCGCCATGCGCGAGCGCGTGCGCGGCTTCCTGGACGACGCGGAGCGCGACGGGCTGTTCCGACGCAACCGGCCCATGACCGGCCTGAGCCACTCGCCGGCGTTCAGCCGGCGCTGCGGCGAGGCGGGCTTCATCGGCATGACCTGGCCGAAGGCCCTGGGCGGCCACGAGCGCAGCTACCTGGAGCGCTACGTGGTCACCGAGGAGATGCTGGCCGCCGGCGCGCCGGTGCGCGCCCACTGGGTGGCGGACCGCCAGAGCGGGCCGCTGCTCATCCGCCATGCGCAGCCCGCGGTGCGCGCGCGGGTGGTACCGCTGATCGCCCGCGGCGAGTGCTACTTCTGCATCGGCATGAGCGAGCCGGATTCGGGCTCGGACCTGTTCTCGCTGCGCTCCACCGCGACCCCCACCGACGGCGGCTGGCGCGTGAACGGACGCAAGCTCTGGACCAGCAACGCCCACTGCTCCCATTACATGATTGCGCTGCTGCGAACGTCTCCGCCCACCGAGGAGAACCGCCGCCACGGCCTGACACAGTTCCTGGTGGACATGGCGAGCCCCGGCATCACGGTGCGACCGGTGGCCAACCTCACCGGCGCCGCCGACTTCAACGAGGTGACCTTCGACGACGTGCACGTGCCGGCGGCGCACCTCATCGGCGAGCGCGATCAGGCCTGGAAGCAGGCGTCCAGCGAGCTGGCCTACGAGCGCTCCGGGCCGGAGCGCTTCCTGGAGACCGTGTACCTGCTGTTCGAGCTGGTGGAGGCTGCGGGCCCGGAACCGGATCCCCGGGTGGCGGACGGCCTCGGCCGCCTGGTGGCCGGGCTCGCGACGCTGCGCGAGATGTCCCTGTCGGTGGCGGGCATGCTGGAGGCAGGCGGGCTGCCCGAGGTGGAGGCTGCTCTCGTGAAGGATCTGGGCACCAACTGGGAGCAGGCGCTGCCGGCACGGGTGCGGGATCTGCTGCCGGAGCGCCCCGCCGCCGCCGACGGCGAGGAAGGCCTGGAGGCGCTGCTGGGCCACGCCACCCTCATCGCGCCCAAGCTCACCATCCAGGGCGGCACCCGGGAGATCCTGCGCGGCATCATCGCCCGCGGGCTGGGCCTGCGCTGAGAGCCCGTGAAGGTGAGCGCCTCTTGAACGCGGGCGGCGACACGCCCGACTTCGACGCGCTGCTGCGCCCGCGCAGCGTGGCAGTGGTGGGCGCGTCGCCGGACACCCACATCATCCGCGGCCGGCTGCTGGACGCGGTGCTGCGCGGCGGCTACCCGGGGCATGTCTATCCCGTGAGTCGCAGCCATGCCGAGATCCAGGGCCTGCGCTGCCACGCCTCTGTGGCGGCGCTGCCGGAGGCGCCGGATCTGGCTCTCATCGCGGTGCCGGCGCAGCACGTGCCCGGCACGCTGGCCGAGTGCGCGGCGCGCGGCGTTCGCGCGGCGGTGATCGTGAGCTCGGGCTTCGCCGAGGAGCGCGGCGAGGGCGGGCGCGCGCGCCAGGCGCGCATCGCCGAGATCGTCCGCGAGAGCGGCATGGCGGTGCTCGGCCCCAACGGCGAGGGCTTCGCCAACGCGGTGCTGCCGCTCACCGCGAGCTTCAGCCCCGCGGTGCACGGCTTCCCCGGCCCGCTGCTGCCGCCGGACGTGAACGCCGGGCGCATCGCGGTCACCTCCCAGAGCGGCGGAATGGGCTTCGCCTTCTTCGACGAGGGCCGCTCCCGGGGCGTGCCCTTCAGCTACGTGGTGAGCACCGGCAACGAGGCCGGCCTCGAGAGCCTGGACGTGGCGGGCCACCTGGTGGACGACCCCCACGTGGACGTGCTGCTCATGTTCGTGGAGGGCTTCCGCTCGCCGGCGAAGCTGGACACGGTGGCGCGCCGTGCCGCCGCCCAGGGCAAGCCCATGGTGATCGCCAAGGTGGGCCATGGCGAGGCGGCCCGCGCCGGCGCCGCCGCCCACACCGCCTCCATCGCCGGCAGCGACGCCGCCTACCGGGCGGTGTTCCGCCGCTACGGCATCGAGAGCGCCGGCGACCTGCTGCAGGCGGTGGACGTGGCGAGCGCCTTGGCCCACCACCGCCACCGCCTGCCAGCGGGCACGCGGGTGGGGATCCTCACGCCGTCCGGCGGCGCCGGGATCTGGCTCGCGGACATCTGCGAGCGCGCCGGCCTCGCGGTGCCGGAGCTGGACGCGGAGACCCGCGCCGCGTTCGACGCCCTGCTGCCCGCCTACGGCGCGTCGCGCAACCCGGTGGACCTCACCGCCCAGTTCATCTTCCAGCACGGCTACTCGAAGGGGCTTTCCATCCTGGCTGCGTCGCCGCGGGTGGACGCCATCCTGGTGGCCTCGTCCCTGGTGCGCCCCGGCGCCCTGGCCCGGGAAGCGGAGACGCTTCAGGCGCTGGGTGCGAGCATGGAGAAGCCCACGCTGTTCTGCTCCTACACGCGGCCCAACGCCGACAACGTCGCGGTGCTGGGGCGCGCCGGGATCCCCTGCGTCACCCACATGCCCAACGCCGCCGCGGCGGTGCTCGCCATGGCGCGCTACCGGGCGTTCCGGGCGCACGGGGTGCCGGCGGCGGAGCCGGCGGACGCCGCGGCGAACCGGTCCGAACCGACGGCGGCGGTGCCGGCGAACGTCGACGCGGACACCGCCCCCCTGCCGGCCGGGGCGGGCGTGATTCCGGAGCACGGGGCGCTCGGGCTGCTGGCGCAGTGGGGCATCCCCGTGCCACCGTCGCGGCTCGTGGCCACGGCCGGGGACGCGAGGGCCGCGGCGCAGGCGCTGGGTTACCCCGTGGCGCTCAAGCTGCAGTCCGCGGACCTCCCCCACAAGAGCGAGGCCGGCGGCGTGGCGCTCGACCTGCGCGACGGCGACGCGGTGGCAGCGGCCCACGGGCGCGTCACCGCGTCCGCCAGGGCGTTCGATCCGCACGCGCGCATCGACGGCGTGCTGGTGCAGCCCATGGCGAGCGCCGGCGTGGAGATGATCGTCGGCGTGCAGCACGACGCGGACTTCGGCCCGCTGATGGTGGTGGGCACCGGGGGCGTGTTCGTGGAGATCCTGGCCGACGCCGCCATGGCGCCGGCACCGGTGGGCCCGGAGGAGGCACGCCGACTCATCGCCGGGCTCGCCGGCGCCAAGCTGCTGGCCGGCGCCCGCGGCCGCCCGCCCGCGGACACCGAGGCGCTGGCGCGGCTGCTGGTGGACGTGAGCCGCTTCGCCGCACGCCACGCCGGGCGCATCGAGTCCCTGGACCTGAACCCCGTCATCGTGCACGCCGCCGGCAAAGGCCTCACCATCGCCGACGCCCTGATCGTTCTCAAAGCCGAAAAGGGGTCGGAGTCTTTGTGAAGCCCGATTGGCGCTCAGCGATTGCACCGTTGCGCGCTTCATCAAGGCTCCGACCCTTTTCTTGTTCGAATCCGCGAGGAGACGCCATGAGCGACATCACGGTCGAGATCGACGAGCTGGTGGCCACGGTGGAGATCCACCGTCCGCCCCACAATTTCTTCGACTTCGAGCTCATCCGCGGGCTGGCGGACGCCTACGAGACCCTCGACGCCAACCCGGCAGCTCGCGCCATCGTCCTGTGCTCGGAGGGCACGGCGTTCTGCGCCGGCGCGAACTTCGCGGCCCGCGCCGAGTGGGGCCGGGAGCAGCTCGAAGGCCAGGCCGGCGTCCTGTACCAGGAAGCGGTGCGGCTGTTCCGGGCGAAGACGCCGGTGGTGGTGGCGGTGCAGGGCGCGGCGGTGGGCGGCGGCCTGGGCCTCGCCCTGTCGGCGGACTTCCGGGTGGCCAGTCCCGAGGCGCGCTTCAGCGCCAATTTCGTGCGCCTGGGGCTGCATCCGGGCTTCGGCCTCACGGTGACGCTGGCGCGCGCCATCGGGCGCACGGACGCGGAGCTGATGCTGCTCACCGGGCGGCGCGTGAAGGGCGAGGAGGCGCTGGCCATGGGCCTGGTGCAGGAGCTCGCGCCGCTCGCGGATCTGCGGTCGCGGGCCACGGCGCTGGCCCGGGAGATCGCCCTGGGCGCGCCGCTGAGCCTGGACGCCATCCGCCACAGCCAGCGCGGCGACCTCGCGGATCTCGTGGAAGAGGCGACGGCCCGGGAACTCGCCATCCAGACCCGGCTGAAGCAGACTGACGACTTCGCCGAAGGGGTGAAGGCGATGGCCGAGCGGCGCGCGCCGCGCTTCCGCGGCGCGTGAGCGTCGGCCGGCTGACTGGAGGGATGCCATGCGCCTGTGCGTGATCGACAAGGGTGGAACGCCCACGCTGGCGGCACGCCGCGACGACGCCCTCGTGGACCTGTCCGTCGCTGCGCCGGGTCTTCCCGGTGACATCGTGGGCCTGCTGCAGGGGGGGGCGGAGGCGATGCGCCGCCTCGCGGACGCCATCGCCGATGCCGGCGAGGACAGCCGGATGGACCCTCAGGGCGTGCGCTACCACGTGCCCGTGCCACGCCCCGGCAAGATCCTGTGCCTGGGGCTCAACTACGCGGACCACGCCAAGGAAGGCGGTCACCAGCGCCCCGAGTACCCCTCGTTCTTCATGCGTGGCGCGAGCTCCCTCACGCCCCACGGCGAGCCCATCGTGCGCCCGCGCGCCTCCGACCAGCTCGACTTCGAGGCGGAGCTCGTGGCCGTGGTGGGGCGACGCGCGCGCCACGTGCCCGCGAGGCAGGGGCTCGAGGTCATTGCCGGCTACTCGGTGTTCAACGACGCGTCGATCCGCGAGTACCAGCGCAAGACCACCCAGTGGACCATCGGCAAGAACTTCGACGCCACCGGCGGCTTCGGCCCCGACTTCGTCACCGTCGACGAGCTGCCGGCCGGCGCCAAGGGGCTGCGCATCCAGTCGCGGCTGAACGGTGAGGTGATGCAGCACGCGAACACCGACGACATGCTGTTCGGCGTCGCCGAGACCGTGGCACTGGTCACCGCCTGCATGACCCTGGAGCCCGGCGACCTGCTGGTGATGGGCACCCCCGCCGGCGTCGGCCACGCCCGCAAGCCCCCCGTGTGGATGAAGCCCGGCGACGTCTGCGAGGTGGAGGTCGAGCAGGTGGGCCTGCTCAGCAACCCCATCAGCGACGAGTAAGTCCGGAGAAATCAAGAGGGACGGACCCTCTTGATTTCACTCCTGGTTTCAGGGGCAGGTCGGGCCGACGGCGCACAGGTAGGCGAAGCCCATGGTGACGGCGGCCATGTAGGCGGGGGGCACCTGCAGGGCGAGCCACAGCAGGCGGCGGTACATGGGCATGTGCCCTGACGCGGCGATGAAGTAGCCGGCCGCGGCACCCGCGAGCACGGTGGCGGCGATCTGCACGTGCAGCTCCGGCGCGCCACCGCTCGACTCGCTCCAGCGGCGCAGCGCCAGATCGTAGGCCAGCAGCGCCGCGTAGCCCCCGAGCCAGATGACCCAGGCGCCGAGGAACGGCCGGATCACCCTCACGCCAGGATCCGCGCGGTCTCCCTGGCGATCAGACGCTCCTCGTCGGTGGGAATCACCCACGCCGCCACCGGCGATCCGTGCACGCTCACCTGGCCCTCCCCGCCCGGCGCCAGAGCCGCGTTGCTCTCCGCGTCCAGGGTCAGCCCCAGGCAGCCGAGGCCCTCGCACACCCGGCGCCGGATCTCCGGCGCGTTCTCGCCGATACCGCCGCTGAACACCACCGCGTCGGCGCCGCCCATCTCGGCGAAGTAGGCGCCCACGTAGTGCTGGACGCGACGGCAGAAGACGTCGATGGCGAGGCGCACGCGCCGGTCCTGATGCTCTGCCTCCTCCGCCAGCAGCTCGCGCATGTCCGAGGTGAGGCCCGACAGGCCCAGCAGCCCCGAGTGGCGGTTGAGCATGGCGTCGATCTCGTGGGCGTCCATGCCTTCCTTGAGCATCAGGAACTCCACCACCGACGGGTCCACGTCGCCGCTGCGCGTGCCCATCACCAGACCCTCCAGGGGCGTGAAGCCCATGGACGTGGCGAAGGAGCACCCCTCCACCACGGCGCAGGCAGAGCAGCCGTTGCCCAGATGCAGCGTGATGATGTTGACGTGCGCGGTGTCGAGCCCGTTGAGCTCCGCGTAGCGCAGCATCAGGTAGTGGTGGGAACTGCCGTGGAAGCCGTAGCGGCGCAGGCGATGGCGCCGGTAGTACTGATAGGGCAACGCGTAGACGTACGACGCCTCCGGCATGGTGGCGTGGAAGGCCGTGTCGAACACCGCCACCTGGGGCACGCCCGGTCCAAGCAGCTCGCCGGCGGCGTGGATTCCCCGCAGGTTCGCCGGGTTGTGCAGCGGCGCCAGATCGATGCACTCCTCGATGCCCTGGAGCACCCGCGCATCGATGACGACCGGCTCCCGGAACGCCTCGCCCCCGTGCACCACGCGATGGCCCACGGCGTCGATCTGCCCGAGCGCGCCCACCGCCGACGTGCTGCCGGCCCCGTCCACCAGCGCGCGCAGCACCACGTCGATGGCGGCACGGTGATCGCGCACCGGCACCACCGTTCGCTCACGCCGCTCGCCCAGCACGCTCAGGTGCACCACCGCCTGGCCGCCGATGCGTTCCACGAGGCCGCGGGCCAGACAGCGCTCGCCGTCGGCCGCGGTGTCGATGAGCTGGAACTTGACGCTGGAGGAGCCGCAGTTGAGAACCAGCACCTTCATGATCGGCCTCCTTGCGTGTCCATCGCCAGCGCGATGACCGTGGTGGCGACCACGTCGTCCACCGTGGCACCCCGGGACAGATCCGCGACGGGCCGCGCGAAGCCCTGCAGGATCGGCCCGATGGCCCTCGCGCCCCCCAGGTACTGGGTGAGCTTGTAGCCGATGTTGCCCGCATCCAGGTCCGGGAACACCAGCACGTTGGCGCGCCCCGCCACCGGGCTTTCCCCGGGCACCTTGGCCCGCGCCACCCGCTCGACCAGCGCCGCGTCCGCCTGCAGCTCCCCGTCCACCGCCAGCTCCGGCGCGCGCTCGCGGATCGCGGCCAGCGCCGCCGCCACCTTGTCGACACGCGCATGCCGGGCGCTGCCGCGGGTGGAGAACGACAGCAGCGCGACCCGCGCCGACTCCCCCAGCAGCCGCTGCGCGCTGGCGGCGGACGCGATGGCGATGTCCGCGAGCGTGGCCGCGTCCGGCTCCACGTTCACCGCGCAGTCGGCGAACAGCAGCGTGCGCGGGCCCTCCCCCGCCACGTCCGGCACCACCATGAGGAAGAAGCTGGACGGGGCGGCGATGCCCTGCGCGAGCCCCACGCCCATCAGCCCCGCCTCGATGACCCGCCCGGTGGGACAGGACACCCCGGCCACCATGCACGCGGCCTCGCCGGACTTCACCATGAGCGAGGCGTGGAACAGCGGCCGTCGCACCGCGCGCAGCGCCACCTTCTCGTTCGCCCGCGGGCGCCCTTCCAGGTAGAGGGCGGCGAAGGCGTCGAGGCGGGGGCTGGTCTGCGGATCGCGGACCTCGATGCCTTCAAGCGTCACTCCGGCCTGCGCTGCGGCCGTCGCGGCCGCGGCGCTGGCGGCCAGGAGCACCGGCACCGCCAGCCGCTCGTCCGCCAGGCGGCGCGCCGCGGCCACGATGCGGGGTTCGTCGCCTTCGGGCAGCGCCACCGGACGGGGGTGCCGGCGCGCCAGCTCCATGTAGCGGGAGAGGATGTCCATCCGACCGGTCGTGTTCATCGGAACATTCTGGGTCCTTCATGCCCGGAACCGGTCCGAGGTTCAAGGGATCGGCGTCCAACTGGGTGGCGTGTCCAGAGAAGCGTAGCGGTATCCGGGCGGTCGCGGGCCGATCCTGGCCGGAACGGAACCATCCATGCGGCGACGCCGCCCGCGCTCCGCGGCGCCGGTTCCGCGTACCAGGGCCCAGCGACAGTTAACGTAACTTGTGAAGTTCTGCTCCCGCGGGAACACCGACCGGGCCGCGAACCTTCATCGGGGTCCAGATTTCCGTCACGACGACGACGCCACGCTGCGCCCCACCCGGGTCACGCGCGACATCGAGTCCGACGGCATCGCGCGCGCGGTGGGCAACTATGACGCCTGCGTGCAACTCAGCGTGTGGGCGCAGCTGCGGGGCGAGGCGACCTCAGCGCTTCTCGAAGCGGTGGTCGCCCCCGGGCGGTGACAGGGAGAACATGCTGTCGAGATCCAGCCTCGCGTAATCCAGGTAGCCCAGGCGCGCGAGCGGGTTCAGCCGCTTCACGTCGATGATGCCATCGCGGATCACGTCATCGGCTACGTGGATCCCCACCACCTGGCCGATGACCACGTTGGAGCGGCTGCCGTCGGCGCCGCGCGGCAGGTCTACCACCTGCAGCAGCCGGCACTCCATGGCGATGGGCGACGCCTTCACCCGCGGCGGCTTCACGTTCACCGACGGCGCGGCCTCCAGTCCCGCTTCCGCCATCTCGTCCACGCTCGCCGGCGAGTGCGCGGCGGTGATGATCATCTGCTCGCGCAGCTCGTATGTGCACATGTTGAACACGAACTCGCCGGTGGCCTCCACGTTGGTGAGGGAGTCCTTGTGCTCGCGGGTGCCGGGCTTGTAGGAGTTGGGGCAGTACATGACGCAAGGTGGATTGGCGCTGATGGAGTTGAAGAAGCTGAACGGCGCCAGGTTGACCACGCCGTCGGCGCTGAGCGTCGAGATCCAGCCGATGGGGCGCGGCACCACCAGCGCGTTGTAGACGGTGTGCTTGAACGGCGCCGGCTTCATGCCGGTCTTGAGGGGATTGAAGAACACGCGGCGCGCTCCGGTGGGGATCAGGGAGCGCATCCTAGCGGAACGCGCCGCGGGGTCAGAGCAGCCCGGCGGGGTCGAAGGCGACCCACATCTCGCGGATGCAGCCCCCTTGCAGGTGGCAGGTCGAGTGTGTCAGGCGGAGGGATGGGAATCGGCGGTGGCCGACATGTCGAAGGGATATTCGCTGACACGCTCGCGGCGCAAGCGCTGACGAGCCTGTGACGCGACCAGGGGCGGCGCTGGCGGGCTCGAGGCGCACCCGATATTCGTACATCCCTATCAGACAGGTTGTGGTGCCCGAGGCGGCGCGCCGCATTGCGCGCGGCGAGGAGATCACGCACCGCTACGGCGACCCGCCCTGGTTCACTCCGCACGAGTGAAGCGCCGTCGTGTCTCGGATGCGCCACGCCACGGCGGCTCGAGGCGCGCCCCGGCACGGAGTTGTGCGCCGCGACGTGACAGCGCACGGGCGCAGCGCGCAGACTCCAGCAGCGGGGCTCGCATCGAACCACAGCGACGGCACGGCGCGACGGCTTGACGGCCGGGCTCCGCGACCGACCCGTCAATCCCAGGAGACACGACATGCCCCTCTACATGGTCCAGGCCGCCTACACGGCCGAGGCGTGGGCCGCGATGGCGAAGAAGCCCGCCGATCGCGGCGCCGCGGTCAAGAAGCTCGTCGAGGCTGCTGGAGGCAAGTTCAAGGACATCTACTTCACAATGGGCGAATACGATGTGGTGGCGAGGATCGAGGCGCCCGACGACGTCATCGCGATGGGTGTGGTCGCCGCGGCGGTATCGGCCGGGCATCTGCGCTCGACGCGCACCACCAAGCTCCTCACCAACGAGGAGGCGATGAAGGCCATGAAGACCGCCGGCAGCCTGACCTACTCGGCGCCCTAGCGCGGCCCACCGCGCGCCCGTCGTGTGACGGACCTGGCGGCGGGCCGGCCTGACGGCCGGCCCGCCGTGCGGGACTCGACGCCAGCGCGCGTTCTCGGCCCGCATGTTGGGTTCGCCGCAATCGACCGGGCCCGTGCCTGCGCAGCCCGGCTCGTCGGAATCGACGTGGCGCCGATTGCTCGCGGAGTTCGCCGTGCCAAGTTGCGGGAACGCCTGCAAGTAGTCCACGTCGTCAGCGTTCACGACGTCGACGATGCCGTTGTTGGAGAAGCCGGCGAACGGCGGGCCCGCGAGCACTCCCGCCATCACCCGCGCCGCGATATCGGTAACGTCGTCCGAGACGCGTCGGCCGTTCGGATACCCCGCCAGATCGATGTTCAAGAGCCCGAGGCGGCTGCGATCGGCCGCCGGGGCGGCAGGAATACCGGTGATGAGCTGCAGCAGATCCGCCACCGGCTCTCACCGGGAATCGACTCGATCGCCTGGTTGAGCAGCGACGGGTAGTCCGGCATCGTCCACGGTTCCACGTTGATGGGCGACACGATCAGGCCGCTCGCGAGCTGGGATCGCGTCGCGCCCGCTCCGGCACCCTTGGCCTGCGTCACGGTGTAGGTCTGGCGCAGGCTCAGGCCCTCGGGCGGAGTCCGAATAAACACCCTCTTCACCTGGCGAGGCTGGTACGGGACGACGTGGCGAGCTCATCGCAAGGGTCGAGTGCGCCAGGCAGAGGGGACGGGTACCGGCGGTGGCCGACATGTCGAAGGAGTAGTCGCTGACACGCTCGCGGCGCGAGGGCAGACGAGCCCGTGACGCGACCAGGGGTGGTGCCTCGCGGGCACGTGCCAGCCCAGTTCGCCCTGCAGTGCCGCGAGCAGGTGCCCCCCTGACCGCGGCGGTCACTCGTCGCGAATGTCCTCGATGAGCTCCTCGCGCAACGGCGGAGAGACCGGATCCGGGCCGAGCCAGAGCCGCAGCATGCCGCGCACCAAACCGTAGCCTGTCGCGACCGCGAACTCGTCACGATTGACCGTGATGGTGGAG
>JBFHNV010000113.1:0-19014 GCA_041593595.1 Gammaproteobacteria bacterium | reverse complement strand
GCCTGACGCGACACGCCGTGAACACATCCCTGTGGGCTCGAGCGCGCCGTCCCTGGCGCGCACGGCCGCGTCAGGCAGCACCCGCTGCACGCCACGAGCGAGCTCGCGGGATTTCGCTCCCTAGCCAGCGTTTCGTGTGTTCGCGTCCACCGGACGCATCGCGAGGTAGCCGGCCGTGTCGGCCGATGCCCGCCACAGGCCGCAGCAAGGCCGGCCATCGCGAGAAACGCAACGCGAATGGCGGTGGCCTACGGCCGCCCTCCCGCGACCCGGATGTTGGCGCCGGCCACGTAGGAGGCGGCGGGGGACAGCAGCCAGGCGATGGCCTCGGCGATCTCGTCGGGCTCGCCCACCCGCCCGGCGGGGATCACGTCGCCGGCGCGGGCCAGCACCTGCGGGTCCGGCATGTCGGTACGGGTGAGGCCGGGGCTCACCGCGTTGACGCGGATGCCGTCGGCGGCCAGCTCCTGGGACAGGCCGATGGTGAAGCTGTTGACCGCGCCCTTGGACACGGCGTAGTGCACGCCCTCCCCCGGCCCGCCGCGATGGGCGGCGCCGGAGGACACGTTGACGATGGCGCCGCCGGCGCCGCCGAAGCGGGTGGACATGCGGCGCACCGCCTCCTGGGTGCAGTGCATGAGCCCCAGCACGTTGGTGCCCATGACCTGCTCGAGATCCTCCCGCGCCAGGGCCTCGAAGCGGCAGCGGGGCCCGTGCACGCCGGCGTTGTTGACGAGCCCCGTGAGCGGCCCGAGGCGCCCGTCCACCTCCGCGAACAGCCGCGCCACCTGCTCCGGGACCGCCACGTCCGCCTGCACGGCCATGGCCTGGCCGCCGGCGGACTCGATGGCGTCCACCACGGCCTGGGCCGCCTCGGCACCGGCGCGGTAGTTGACGCACACGGCATGGCCGCGGGAAGCCAGCAGCCGCGCGGTGGCGGCGCCGATCCCGCGGCTCGCGCCGGTGACGAGGGTGATCTGGGTCATGCTCTGCTCCCGCTGCCCGGACCCGACGATACGCGCCCGGGCCTTGCGGTGGGAACACCCCGGGGGCGCCGCGCGACGGCGATGCGGTGCCGGCGCACGGCCATGGATCAACGCATGGATCCAGCGCCTGCTTCTTCAACCACGGAGGCACAGATGACACGGAGCAGTCCGTGTGTCGTTCTTGTTCCTCTTCGTATTCTTCTCTTCGCCGTGTGCTCTGTGCCTCTGTGGTTCGTTCCCGAGGCCCGGGAACCTGCCACCACGCAACGGCACCGGAACGGCGCAGCGCAAGCCGGCTCTCCGCGCCCATGCGTTCTCCACGAGTCTGCGGTCAAGAGGCGGCGATGAACCCGGACGGAGGACTTCCCCGGGCGTTCACGCGCCCGCAGTGCGGTCAAATCACGCCGCGACGGTGCGGGGCGCGGGCGCGGCGGTCGGAGCGATCCCGGCCGCGTCGGCGCCCAGCAAGACCTCGCGCAGCGCCACCACCTCGCCGATGATCACCAGCGCAGGCCCGCCGATGCCGGCCACCCGCGTGCGGGCCGCGATGCTGCGCAGCGTCCCGGTGATCACGCGCTGCTCGTCGCTCGCGCCGCGCTCCACCACCGCCGCCGGCGTGTCACCGGCACGGCCGCAGGCCATCAGGCGGGACGCGATGCGCGGCAGGGTGGCGAGGCCCATGTAGATGACCAGGGTCTGGCGGGTGCGCGCCAGCAGCGGCCAGTCCAGATCCGGCTCGCCGTCGCGGGAGTGACCGGTCACGAACAGGCAGCCGCTGGCGGCGTCCCGGTGGGTGAGCGGGATGCGCGCGCTCGCCGCGCAGGCCGTCGCGGCGGTGACGCCGGGCACGATGTCGTAGTCCACGCCGGCGCGGGCCAGGCACTCGGCCTCCTCGCCGCCCCGGGCGAACACCAGCGGATCGCCGCCCTTCAGCCGCACCACCCGCCGACCCTGCCGGGCCCGTTCCACCAGCAGCGCGCAGATGTCGTCCTGGGCCATGCGGTGGTGGCCCCGGCGCTTGCCCACGTCGATGCGCCGCGCGCCGGGCGGCGCGAGATCCAGCGCCTCGGTGGACACCAGCCGGTCGTGCACCAGCACCTCGGCCTGCGCCAGCACCCGGGCGGCGCGCACCGTCAGCAGGTCCGCCGGCCCGGGGCCGGCGCCCACCAGCCACACGTGGCCTCGCGGGCGCTGCGGCGTCTCGCTCAACGGCGTGCGCTCAGGCCGCGCTGGGCACGGCGGCGTGCCGGCGGTAGCCGCGCAGCTCGGCGACCACTGCCTTCCTGTCGCTGCCGGGCTGGTAGCGCGGGCCGATCTCCTCGAACGCGGCCAGCGCGTCCTCGGGGGAGCGGCCCTCCGGCAGCGCGAACTCGTTGAAGCCGCAGCGCTCCAGGAACCCCAGGCGGTCCCGGGACACGTCGCCGGCGGCGCGGATGTCGCCGTGGAACTCGTGGCGCGAGCGCAGCAGCCGGGCCTGGGAGTAGCCGCGCCCCTCCGCGAACGTCGCGAAGGGCAGCTCCACCAGCCACAGCTCGTGCAGCTCGCAGCCGATGAGCGCGGCCAGATCGTCGTCCGGCTCGAGGCGCACCCCCACCGGGGTGCCGCGGGCCAGGAGCTGCTCCCAGTCGGCGAGCCAGCGCTCCAGCGTGACGATCACGTCGCCGGGGGGGATGTCCGCGGTGGCCAGCGCCTCCGGCGGCGCGAGCTCATGCCGCCAGTGATCCGGGACGATGCTTCGATTCCTGATCACGTCCATAGACCCGCTCCTTGAAGGGCGCGATACCCACGCGCCGGTAGGTGTCGATGAACCGCTCGCCGTCGCGGCGAAGGTCCACGTACTGCGTGAGGATGGCCTCCACGACCTCCGCCACCCTCGCCTTCTCGATGGCCGCGCCGAGCCGCTCACCCAGCGCCGCCCCGTCGCCGCCGGCCACGCCGCCGAGGGTGAGCTGGTACCACTCCTCCCCCTTCTTGTCGACGCCGAGGACGCCGATGTGGCCCACGTGGTGGTGCCCGCAGGCATTCATGCAGCCGGACATCTTGAGCTGCACCTCGCCGATGTCGTAGAGCGCATCCAGGCGATCGAAGCGATCGTTGATCTGCTTCGCGATGGGGATGGAGCCCGCATTGGCCAGCGAGCAGAAGTCGAGCCCGGGGCAGCAGATCATGTCGTTCAGCGTGCCGATGTTGGCGGTGGCCAGATCCGCCGCCGCCAGCTCGCGCCAGACGTTCACCAGCGCATCCTCGCGCACGTCGGCCAGCACCAGGTTCTGATCGTGGGTGGCGCGGATGCGCGCGAAGCTGTGGCGCTCGGCGACGTCCGCCACCGCCTCCATCTGCTCGGCGGTCGCATCTCCGGGCGGCACACCGGGCGCCTTCAGGGACACGAACACGACGCGGTAGCCGGGCTGCTTGTGGGGGCGGGTGTTCTGACGCTCCCAGTCCGCGAAGCCGGGCAGCGTGGCGCGGGCCACGGCCAGATCCGCGGGCGCCGCGTCCGGGGCGTACGGCGCCGGCGCGAAGTGCGCCTTCATGTCCTCGATCTCGCGCTCGTCCAGCATCAGCGCCGGCTCGCGCTGGCTCTCGTACTCGCGCTCCACGCGCTCGCGGAACACGTCGAGCCCCATCTGGTTCACGAGGATCTTGATGCGCGCCTTGTGGATGTTGTCGCGCCGGCCCTCCAGGTTGTAGATGCGCAGGATCGCCTCCACGTAGGCCAGCAGCTCGGCACGGGGCAGGAACTCCCGGATCACCTTGCCGATGACCGGGGTGCGGCCCATGCCGCCGCCCACGTACACCCGGAAGCCCCGCTCGCCGTCCGCGTTCTCCACGATCTGCAGCCCGATGTCGTGGAGCTTGAGCGCGACGCGATCCTCGGCAGCGCCGGTGACGGCGATCTTGAACTTGCGCGGCAGCCAGGAGAACTCCGGGTGCAGGGTGGACCACTGGCGCAGCAGCTCGCACCAGGGCCGCGGATCCTCCAGCTCGTCGGCGGCGACGCCGGCCAGGTGATCCGAGGTGATGTTCCGCACCGCGTTGCCGCTGGTCTGGATGGCGTGCATCTGCACGGTGGCCAGCAGCGCCAGGATGTCCGGCACGTCCGCGAGCTCGGGCCAGTTGTACTGGATGTTCTGGCGGGTGGTGAAGTGGCCGTAGCCGCGGTCGTAGTCGCGGGCGATCCGCGCCAGCATGCGCAGCTGCTTCGCGCTCAACAGCCCGTAGGGAATGGCCACCCGCAGCATGTGGGCGTGGCGCTGCAGGTACAGCCCGTTGCGCAGGCGCAGCCCCTTGAACTCGTCCTCGGGGATCTCGCCCGCCAGGTAGCGGGCCACCTGGCCGCGGAACTGCGCCACCCGCTCGTCCACCAGGCGCTGGTCGAATTCGTCGTAGCGGTACATGGCCTTCGGATCCGCCGCGGTCGAGGAGCGCATTCAGCCAGCGGGCCCGGTCCCGGGAAAGACCGATTAAGGATTTGCTTATGCCGTGCCGCGGCACGGCGGGAAACGAAGAAGCCCGCGGGTCCGGGCCACTCGGGGTGGCCTCGGCGGGCGGGGGCGGCGGCGCCGGGTTGGCGGGAGTTACAGAATAAGCATATGCCGATTCGTGAGGTCGGGGGGCACGTGCTCATCCCGTCTGCGCCAGCAGCGACACCAGATTGGCGATCTGGTAGTCGGGAACGATCACCGTTGTCCCCTCGTCCTGCAGCAGCACGTAGCGGCCGAGGCCGTCCGGCGCGACGTCACCCACGAGGATCCGTCGCAGCGGCCGCGGGTCACCGGCACGAAACACCATGATGAGCATCTCCGGCACCGCGGTGCCGAAGCGTTGCTGCGCACCGTCCGTCGCGACCACCCGCTCGATGCGGGTGACGGCGAACATGGCGAAGGCCCTGGCGATGACCCCGGCCTGTCGCGGATCGGGGGCGTGTGCGTGGTTCCCGCCGTCGCCGGCCGCGCCGGGCGCGTGATGGCCCGGCTCGTGCCGGTGGCCCGGGCGCTCTCCGTGCAGCAGCCAGCGACCATCCGCGTCGCGCAGGAATTCCCGGGCCTCGCCCCGGTGGTGGATGGTGATCCCGGACAGCTCCTCCAGGGGCACCGGCACGAGCCGCTCCAGCGCGCCGTGCCCGAGGTTCGCGTCGCCGTGATGGGCCGGAGCGTGCGGCGGCGGGGCCGTCGCCAGGTACACGGCGGCGGCCGTGGCCGCGACCAGGGCGACGAACCAGGCGACGGCCCTGGCCCGCGGCGTCACCGGCTGCGCCACCACACCACGAGGCCCGAGAGCAGCACCAGGGCCGGCAGCACGATGGCGCTGGCGACGAAGGTGAAGGTCATCTGCCGGTTGCTCAGCTCCATGCGGGGCAGCGCGTAGCTGCGTGGCTGGATGTCGATCAGATCCTCCTGCTCGGCCAGGTGGCTCACCGCGTTCAAGAACAGCTGCCCGTTGCCGAGGACGGGGAAGAACGAGTTGCTGGCGAAGTCCCCGTCGCCGGCCACCAGGACCCTCGCCATGTCGCCGCCCGCGAGCCGCTTGCTGGCATGGACCATGATGTCTCGCGGGCGCTCCCGGCTGGCATCGTCCCCGGCCCGGGCGGCAGTCTCGAGCCGGGAGCCGGCGCTGCTGCGCACCAGGGGCGTCACCCGCACGTCGTCGGGGATCCCGCCCGGGCGGGCCGCCAGGGCCGCGGCGCCGGGAAAGAAGGTGAGCGGCAGGTTGCGGGTCACCCGGTGACGGGCGTAGCGGCTCACCGCGGGCGTCCCCGGGTCGGTCCAGTAGTGCGCCTCGGGATCGACGATCCCGGCGCGGCTCATGACGATGCCGAACAGGTCGAGGACCCGCTCGAGCCCATGCTCCACCGCCGGCTCGAGCAGGAGGACGGCCCGCCCGCCGGCCAGGAGGTGGTCGACGAGCTGGTCCACCTCCCGCGGCAGGAAGGGTCGCTGGGGCGAGGCGATCACCACCACGGAGCAGCCCGCCAGGGCATGCGGCTGCTGCACGAGGAGCACGCTGGCGACCTCGTAGCCCAGCGTCTCCAGCGCGTCCCGGGCCATGCCCATGCCGTGGCGCTCGTGCACCTCCAGGGGACGGCCCCCGGTGGAGTGGCCGTGTCCCTGGCCCCGGCTGTCCTCCATGTGGTCATGGCTCGCCAGGCTGAAGGGGTCGCTCTCCACGTGCCCGTCGGTGAAGCAGATCTTCTGGGCCGCGTTCTTGGTGGCGCGCAGCAGCGCGTTGGTGAAGTCCGCCTCGTAGGCGCCGGAGCTGACGATGCGCCGCCCCCTGGATTCCACCACCAGGGTGCCCGCGAAATGCACCTGGTGGCGCCGTGCCTCGGCCGGCTGCAGGGCCGGATCGTAGGCCCGCAAGGTGATCTGATCCGAGAGGTCGGCGTACTGCTCGAGGAGCGCTTTCGCATCCAGGAGGCCCTTGCTGCGCAGGTCGTAGAAGTAGGTGATCGTCACCGGGTCGCTCAGGGACTCGATGACGCGGCGGGTCTGCGGCGAGATGGAATAGACGTCACCGCTGGTGAGATCGAAGCGCACGGGATCGCGCAGCGCCCACAGGTTGGCTGCCACCACGAGCGCCAGCGTGGCCATCACCGGCAGCCACAGGGACAGCCGACGCAGCCACCGGCGCCCCGGCGTCAGACCCGGCGCAGGCGAAGGATCTGTATCGTCAAGGTCAGGGTCCAAACCACGATCCCGGTGAGGTAGACGATGGCAGGCACGGGCAGCACGCCGCGGATGAGATCGGTGTAGTGACTGGAGAACGAAAGGTGGCGCACCGTCGCGCTCAGCGCAAAGCTCACGTCGAGGCCGGACAGGTAGTCCACATACCACAGCAAGACCAGAATTGCCCAGCTCACCAGCGCCGCCACCAGCTGATTGCTGCACAGCGACGACACGAGCACGCCGATGGCGATGAAGGTGCAGCCCATCAGGAACACGCCGATGTAGCCGCCCACCACGGGACCCAGGTCCGGCTCGCCGAACAGCGTGAGTGGCACCAGCGCCGCTGCGGTGCCGGCCAGCATCAGCACGAGCAGGACGAGCGCGGCGGCAAACTTCCCCAGCACCACACCCGACTCGTCCAGCGGCAGGGTGAGCAGCAGCTCGGCGGTTCCCGTGCGGTTCTCCTCCGCGAAGACGCGCATGGTCAACAGCGGCATGACCAGGAGCATCAGGATGCTCATGTTGTGAAAGGCGTTGACCATCTGCGCCACGTTCACGAAGAACACGTTGAAGCTGAAGTAGTAGCCGGCAAGCGCCCAGAAGACCGCCATCAGCGCGTAGGCAATGGGCGTCGCGAAGTACTGCCGCAGCTCCTTGACGAACACGGCGGTGAATCCGCTCATCGCGTCACTCCCCGATCGCACGGGCGTCGGCGATGCGCTGCACGAAGCGCTCTTCGAGGCTCGGCCGGTGCACCGTGAGCTCGCGCAGGCCCGCCCGGGCGGCGCTGGCGCGGGCGATGCGCTCGCGAACCGCGTCGCCGGCGCTCGCCTCCACCCGAAGGCGCACGCCGTCGACGCTTGCCGCCGGCACGGGGCTGACCGACGCGACGCCCGGCACCGCCTCGAGCAGCGCGGCGGCCCCGGCGACGTCGATGCCGGCGAGCTCCACGTCGATCTGCTGCACGTCACCCTGCCCGGCCGCCGGCCGGTCCACCGCCAGCAGCCGTCCCGCGTGCATCACCACCACGCGGGTGCACAGGGCCGCGGCCTCCTGCAGCACGTGGGTGCTGAAGATGACGGCGCGCCCGGCGCTGCCCTGGGCGATGTGCCGCCGCGCCTCGACGGTCTGCATTGGATCCAGGCCGCTGGTGGCCTCGTCCAGCAGCAGCACCGCCGGCTCCCCCAGCGTCGCCTGGGCCAGGCCGACGCGCTGGCGAAAGCCCTTGGACAGGCGCCCGATGGGTCTGCCGCGCACGCCGCCGAGCTCGTAGGCGTCCAGCACCCGTGCCACGGACGGCGCCCGCTTCGCCCGGGGAATCGCCTTGGCCGCGGCAATGAACTCGAGGTATGCGATCACGGTCAGCGCGTCGTAGAGGGGCGGGCGCTCGGGCAGGTAGCCGATGCAGGCGCGGGCCGCGCGCGAGTCGGGCCCCATTTCAATGCCGCACACGCGCACCGTGCCGGCGTCCGGCGAGAGGAAGCCGGCGACGATGCGCAGGGCGGTGGTCTTGCCGCTGCCGTTGGGCCCGATCAGCCCCACGATCTCGCCGGCGTGGACGCGCAGGTCCACCCCGTCGAGGACACGGCGGGGGCCGAACGACTTGCGGATCCCCGCGAGCTCGACGCGGGCGAGGGCATCCCCACCGAGCGGCTCACGCCCGGCCGGCACCGCCGCAGGCGCAGCGGTGCCGTTCACCGGATGCCGGCGGTCAGTCGTAGGCGGCGTCGTGCTTGTGCGAGTCGTACTGCACCGGATCGTGGCTGAACCAGATTTCGCCCTGGTTCGCATCGCGGAACATCTTCAGCCGCTCCCTCGACTTCTCCGCGTCGGACACGCTGACCGCATAGCCCAGGGGCACGCCTGCCAGGTTCTCACTGGTGTAGATGGCGTCGCCCGCGAGGATCAGGGTTCCGGTCTTCGGCAGCCTCACCATCAGCGACTGGTGACCCCGGGTGTGCCCCGGGCTGCTCAGCACGGTGATGCACCCGTCACCGTACAGATCGAAGTCCCCGGACAGCTCCCAGAAGTTGTAGTCCCGGGTCTCGTCGTAGTCCTTCATGACGTATGCGCCCGCGAACCACTTCTCCGGCCACCACGCGAACTCCAGCTCGGCGCGCTGGGTGACGTGGGTCGCCTTGGGAAAAAGCTCGATGTTGCCGGCGTGATCCAGGTGAAAGTGGGAGTAGACGACGTATTTCACCTGGTCCGTCGTGTAGCCGAACTTCTGCAGCTGGCGATCGATCACCTCGTCCCGACTCTGCTTCGGCGAGATCGCGTCGCAGAGCCCCTTGCCCCAGTAGGCGACGCAGCCGTCGCCGGAGACGTCGTCGGCGTTCCCGGTGTCGAACACCACCACACCCCGCGGGTGATCGACGATGTACATGGCCACCGGAATGGTGAACATCTTGCCGATGTCCACGCCCTTCGTGAGACCGCTCTTGTCCAGGGTCAGGGTTCCGCTCGAGACCTGGTAGAGCTTCATTCCGTCACAGGACGCCGCATGGGCCGCTCCGCCGGCGAGCACGGCGGCCGCGACCGTCGCCGCAGCAAGCTTCTTGATCATCTTGTTCCCCTCCTCCTGGCGGCGCTCCCGCGCACCGCTCAATGGGCGTGGATCAGGAGCGGTGCCAATGTAGCACCGACGTTCGAAGGCGGGCAACGAACGCGGCCCGCGGGACCCGGATCAGGGCGTGAGTCCGCGCACGCCCTCCAGGTTCGCACCCTCCAGCACCGCGCCTTCCAGCCGGGCGCCGTCCAGGCGGGCCTTGCGCAGATCCGCCCCGGTGAGATCGGCACGGGTGAGGTCCGCACCCGAGAGGTTGGCGTCGTAGAGGTCCGCGCCGGTGAGGCGCGCCAGGTTGAGCTTGCAGCTCTCGAGACCCGCACCCATCAGCTCCGCCCGGTCCAGGCAGGCGCCGATGAGGTTCGCCCGCGCGAGATCCGCGTGCATGAGCCGCGCGCGGGTGAGATCGGCGCGGAACAGCCGCGCCCCGGCGAGGCGCGCCTGGGCGAGCTGTGCGCCCACCAGCCGCGCGCCGCCCAGGTCCGCGTTCTCCAGGTTGAGGCCCGCCAGGCGCAGCTCCGCGAGGTCCACCCCCTGCAGCACCAGACGCTCGCCCTCCCTGCCCTCGGAACGCAGCCAGCGCAGGTGCGCCTGCAGGGCGCGCATCAGCTCGGCGCCGGGGTCGTGGTAGCGGGCCACGGGCGGCGCCGGAGCAGGGCCCTCAGAGCGAATCCAGCACGGCCTGCAGCGGCCCGCGCAGGTCCTCGCGCTCCAGCGCCAGGCGCACCGTGGCCTCCAGGAACCCCGCCTTGTTGCCGCAGTCGAAGCGCCGGCCACGGAAGCGGAAGGCGTATACCGGCTGCGAGCGCATCAGCGAGGAGATGGCGTCGGTGAGCTGGATCTCGCCGCCGGCCCCGCGCCGTGTGTGCATGAGCTCCTCGAAGATGGCGGGCGTGAGCACGTAACGGCCCACCACGCCCAGCGTGGACGGCGCCTGGGACGGCTTCGGCTTCTCCACGATGCCGCGCATGCGCGAGAGACGCGCGCCGGCGTCGTCCACGCTGACGATGCCGTAGCGATCCGTGGCGTCCGCCGGTACGTCCTGCACCGCCACCACGCTGGAGCCGGTGTCGGCGAACGCCTGCGCCATCTGCGCGGTGCAGCCCTGCTCCGGGTGATGGATCAGGTCATCGGGCAGCAGCACGGCGAACGGCTCGTCGCCCACCGCGGGGCGCGCGCACAGCACCGCGTGTCCCAGGCCCAGGGGCTCGGGCTGGCGGATGTAGATGCAGTTGGCCTCCGGCGGCAGGATGCTGCGCACCGCGGCGAGCACCTCGGTGCGGCCGCGCTGCTCGAGCTCTGCCTCGAGCTCCGGGCTGCGGTCGAAGTGGTCCTCGATGGCACGTTTGGTGCGCCCGGTGACGAACACCAGATCGGTGATGCCGGCCTCCAGCGCCTCCTCCACGGCGTACTGGATGATGGGCTTGTCCACCACCGGCAGCATCTCCTTCGGGCTCGCCTTGGTGGCGGGGAGGAAGCGGGTGCCGAGCCCCGCCACGGGGAACACGGCCTTGCGCAGCGGCGGCGTCACTGGCGGGCGCGCTCGATGGGAATCACCTTGTCTTCGCGTGCAGACGCGGCGCTGAACTCGGGCACCAGGGTGGCGAGCATTCGCCGTATCTCGTTCTCGTCGCCCGCATCGCACGCCCGCTCGAGGCCGTTCAGCCCCTGCTCGAACCGGGCCCAGTCCACCTCCCGGAAGCGCGCCAGCAGGAGCTTCTCGTGGCTGGACTGGCGCAGGGCCTCGCTCGGATGGAACAGCTCCTCGAACAGCTTCTCGCCGGGTCGCAGACCGGTGAAGGTGATGGAGACGTCGACACCGGGCGTCTTGCCGGCGAGCAGGATCATCTGCCGCGCGAGGTAGCTGATGTTGACGGGCTCGCCCATGTCCAGCACGAACACCTCGCCACCCTGTCCCACCGACGCCGCCTGCAGGATGAGCTGGCACGCCTCGGGGATGGTCATGAAGTAACGCTTCACCTCGGGGTGAGTGACGGTCACCGGACCGCCGCGGGCGATCTGCTCGCGGAACAGGGGTACGACGCTGCCTGCGGAGTCCAGCACGTTGCCGAAGCGCACCGTGATGAAGCGCGTGCCGTTCACCTGTGCGTTCATGTTCTGACAGAACACCTCCGCCAGGCGCTTGCTGGCGCCCATGACGTTGCCGGGATTCACCGCCTTGTCGGTGGAGATGAGCACGAAGGTCTCGCATCCGTGGCGCACGGCGGCGGCCACGGTGCGGCGGGTGCCGAGGACGTTGTTGCGCACCGCCTGGCGCGCCTGGTGCTCGAGCATCGGCACGTGCTTGTATGCCGCCGCGTGCAGCACCAGCGCGGGGCGGAATCTCGAGAACGCCTGTTCCAGCGCCACGGGGTCGCACACGTCGCCGAGCAGTGCGTGCAGCTCGAGCTCGGGCCACGCGTGGCGCAGCTCGCGATCCACCTGGTACAGGTTCAGCTCGCTGGCGTCGAAGATCACGACACGGGCCGGCTCGAGGCGGGCGATTTGCCGGCACAGCTCGGCGCCGATGGAGCCTCCGCCGCCCGTCACCAGCACCGTGCGGGCCGTGATCCCCTCGGCAATCGCGCTCCAGTCGAGCGATACGGGCTCGCGGCCCAGCAGGTCCTCGATGTGGATCTCGCGCAGCGCCCCGAGGCCAGCGCGGCCCGAGGGCAGATCCTTGATCCCCGGCAAGGTCTTCATGGGCACGCCCGCGCGCTCGCAGAACTCCACGATTCGCCGCATCTGACGGGAGTTCGCCGACGGGATGGCGATCAGGACGAAGTCCACCCGAAGGCGTTCCACCAGGCGCGGGATCTTGGTCACGTTGCCGACCACCCGCACACCGTGGATCTCGCGCCCCTTCTTCGCCTGGTCGTCGTCGATGAAGCCCACCGGCCGGTACCCGAACGCCGGGTTGCGCAGCAGGTCCCGGACCAGCATCTCGCCGGCGCGTCCCGCGCCCACGACCAGCGTCGTGCGCCCGGGCGACTCATAGAGCGACCGGTCCTTGATCCACCGGTAGAGCAGGCGCGGCCCGCCGAGCAGCAGCACCAGGAGCAGCGCGTAGAGCGGGAACACCGAGCGGGGGAGGTCCTGCATGCGAGTGACCAGGAACAGCACCAGCGCGATCAGGCAAACGCCCACGACGATGGCGCGCAGGATGCGCAGCAGATCGGGAATCGAGGCGAAGCGCCAGACGCCCCGGTAGAGCCCGAAGTACCAGAACACCGCGCCCTGGATCAACATCACCAGCGGCAGCACCGCCAGCGTCCGGTTCAGGTAGACCTCCGGAACCGCCTCCAGGTTGAAGCGCAGCCAGATGGCACCCATCCACGCGGCAGGCACCATGAGCAGATCGTGGACGAATGCCGCGGACCGGCTGCGCAGGCGACCGAACACGTGCGCCAGCCTCGGTCGTAGCCGCAGTCTCATCGCGGGTTGCCCCGTCCCCGCACCGGTGTCCCGCCGAATGCCACCGCAGCGCGGTGCGCGTCACGCCCCCTCATGGTCTGCACCGTCCCCCCTTTGCCCGCCGGCAGCGCCGCCCGACGCTGTCCATAAGCGCGGCAGCGCGAGCGCGAGCGTAGTGTACCCGATCAGCCACGCTGCACCGACCGCCACCGACAGCGTCTCGTCGTCCAGCCATGACACGGACACGGCCGACACCGCGCAGCAGATCATCAGCGCCGTCTCCCATCGCAACGTTCGTCCGTGGCCCCAGCCGGCACGCACCAGGCGCTGATAGTAGTGGCTGCGATGTGCGGTCCAGACTCGCTCGCGCGCCACCAGGCGGCGGCACAGGGTGACGCTGGCATCCACGATGAAGGGCGAGAACACGAGCACGCCGAGCCAGAACGGGAAGACGCCGTCGCGCTGCGCCTGCAGCGTCAGCGCCGCGGCCAGGAACCCCAGCGGCACCGAGCCCACGTCGCCCAGGAAGATGCGGGCAGGGGGCAGATTGAACACCAGGAAGCCCGCCGCGGCGCACGCCACGAGGAGTGACAGCCCCGCGAAGGACCAGGCCCCCGCGATCGCGCCCAGGACGGCGAAGCCCGAGAAGCCCACCACCGCCATCGTCCCAGCGAGCCCGTCCATACCGTCCATGAAGTTGTACAGGTTCAGCATCCACACGATGTAGAGCACCGCCACCACACCCGTGACACCCGGATCCACCGGCAGATCCCAGCCCGGAAGCAGCGTGAGGCGATCCGGCAGCCAGCCGGCAGCGAGCAGCGTCGCGGCCGCCAGCACGTGAACGGCCAGCCGAGAGAGCGCCGGCAGGGTTCGCAGATCGTCGAGCAGCGACACGCCGGCGAGTGCGGCGGCGGCGACGCCCAGCCAGGCATCCGGCGGCGACACGCCGGCGCCGGCGCTCAGCACCGCGAGGCCCGCCACCACCCCGGCGAGGATCCCGAGACCGCCCCCGCGGGGCGTAGGGTGCTCGTGCAGCGACCGTTCGTTGGGGATGTCCACCAGCCGGCGGCGAATCCCAGCCCGCGTGAGCCACCGGGTGACGGCCAGCGCGGTCACGAAGGCCACCGTCACCGCCAGCAGCGCTGCCACCGGTACCGGCATCAGTCGCATTCCCGGCACATGTCCGGCAAGGCGTGCTCCAGCGTCCAGCGGGGCGTGAAGCCCAGCTCGCGGCGGATCCGGCCTGCATCGTAGCGCGCGGAACCGGCGAGCGCCTGCAGCGCGACGGAGTCGAAGGGCATGCGTCTGCGCAGCAGGGCGCCTGCCGCGTCGCCGCCCGCAGCGAGCAGGCGCAGCGCCGGCCAGGGAATGCGCACGCGGGGCGTCCCGTGCCCCAGCGCCCGGCGCATCGCCTGCACGATGCGCTGCGTGGAATAGTCCTCACCGTCCGTCACCAGCCACGACCGGCCGCCGGCGGCGTCGGATTCCGCGAGGAGCACCAGCGCCGCGGCGACGTCCCGCGCGTCGACCATGGATCGGGCGTTGTCCGGCAGCGACAGTCCGGGCAGGACGCCGGCGCGGATCAAGCCCAGCAGCCTCGCCAGGTTGCCGCCCACGCCGGGGCCGTACACCAGCGGCAGGCGCAGCACGCTCGCGTGCAGGCCGCGGCCGTGGGCGGCGAGCACGAGCGCTTCCGCGTCGCGCTTGGCCCGGCCGTAGGCCGATACGGGCTCGGCTCGCGTGCTCTCGTCTGCCGGTGTCACCGTGCCCTCACCCATCGCCTTGACGCTGCTCGCGAACACCAGCGCCCGCACGGCGGCGTAGCGAGCGGCGAGGAGCACGTGCCGCGTCCCGTCCAGGTTGATTCGCCGGTGAGCCTCCGTGTCCGCGCCGCGGCGCGTCATGGCGTGTGCGTACCCGGCCAGGTGAAAGACGCACGCGACGCCGTCCAGCGCCGCCGCCGGCGGCGGCCCGGCGCCGACGTCCGCGGCAATGTGCTCCTGCCAGGGTCCCGGCGCGGGCCGCCGGGACAGCACCCGCACGCGCAGGCCCCGGCGGTGCAGGTGCTCGCACAGGAACCGTCCGATGAAGCCCGTCCCCCCCGTCACCAGCACCTTGTCTCCGGGATTCAGCGACGGCATGCGCGCGCGATCAGCTCGTCGTACAGGGCGATGGTCTGGGCCGAGATGCGCTCCACGGAGAACTCGCTCTCTGCCATGCACCGTGCCGCCGCGCCCAGGGTCCGCCGCCGCGACGGATCCTCGATCAGTGCCTGCAGGGCGTCCGCGAGTGCGGCGTGGTCCCGCGGCGGGACGAGCAGACCGGTGAGCCCGTGGCGCACCACCTCCCGGCATCCCGGCACGTCGGTGGCCACCATCGGGCGTCCGGCGGCGGCTGCCTCGAGCAGGCTCTTGGGAAGCCCCTCCCGATAGGACGGCAGGCAGGCGATGTGCGCGCCCGCGAGCAGCCCGGGCATGTCCGTGCGGTGCCCGAGCCACTCGACGATTCCCTCTTCCGTCCAGCGGGCAAGACGGGCGCGGTCGATGGCCGCCGGATTCTCGTCGCCGGCGTGCCCGGCGAGGACGAAGCGCGCCTGCACACCGCGGTCCCGCAGCACCCGCGCGGCAGCCACGTACTCGCCTACCCCCTTGTCCCACAGCATCCGCGCGGCGAGCAGGACCACCGGCAGCCCCGGAGGCTCCTCCTGCGGCCTGAAACGGTGCACGTCCACCCCCGATCCGCGAACGAGGCGGATCCGATCGGGCCGGGCCAGTCCGGCGGCGGCGAGGAGGTCCGCGTCGTCCTGATTCTGGAGCAGCGTCCACGCGCTGTCGCGCCCGAGTGCGCGGCGCATGGGCGCGCTCAGCGCACGCCGCCAGAGCCGCGCCGCCCCGTGATCCGTCGCGAAGCTGTACCCCAGGCCGACCAGCGCGTTCACGGTGACCGGCGTGCGGGCGCGCGCCGCGGCCAGCGAGCCGTAGATCACCGGCTTGATCCCCACGTGATGGACCAGCTGCGGTACCACGCGGCGGTAGATGCCGGGCAGACGGGCCACCAGCTTCAGGTCCGCGAGCGGGCGCTTCGGGGAGCGCGGAAATGCCACGGGCACCAGGTCGAGACCGTGACTGCGGATCCGGTCGCCGTCGGCGCCCTCCTGGGTGACCACGGTGACCTGGTAGCCGGCCTCGCGTGCCGCGGCGGCAAGACCCAGACGATGAGAGCAGAAGTACCAGTCTGCCGTGACCAGGTACAGCAGCCGGTGGTTCACCCGGGGCACCTCGTGTTCGGCGTGACGTCGTCCACCAGGTCGTCAGGCCCACCGACGCTTCCAGGCCTGGAACATGAGCACGTTCCACAGCAGGTACTGCCAGTTCTGACGACCGCTCAGGTGCGCGTCCCACTTCTCCCGGATCGGCCCCTGGCGCAGGAAGCCGTCCTGCTCCAGGTCGTGGGGATCGAGCAGGTCCTCTGCCCAGTCCCGTAGCGGGCCGCGCAGCCAGTGGTCGATGGGCACGCCGAAGCCCATCTTGGGGCGGTCGATCAGCGCAGCCGGGACGTGCTCGTACAGCACCTGGCGCAGCGCCCACTTGGTCACCCCGTCCCGGATCTTCAGCCGCGCCGGCAGCCGCCAGCTCAGCTCCACGACACGGTGATCGATGAGCGGAACGCGTGCCTCCAGGGATACCGCCATGCTCGCCCTGTCGACCTTGGTGAGGATGTCGTCGGGCAGGTAGGTCACCGTGTCCAGATACTGCATGTGCTCGACGGGGTCGGTGAAGCGACGCCCCAGGGCCTCGTCCCACAGCACACCCCTTGCTTCCTCCCCGTGCGGCACCAGCTGACCCGGATCCTGCCAGTGACTGACGAGTCCCCGGTACACGCCTTCGCGGGTCTGCTGCAGCAGTGCGGCCAGCTTGTGCACCTTGTCGCCCGCCTGCGGAGGTCGCCAGCGCCCGGGCACCAGCCGGAACCCCGCGTCCCACATGCGTGGCGGGATCGCGCGCAGCATCCCGGCCAGCCCCGCGCGGGACCAGGCCGGAAATCCCGCCGCCCCGTGCATGATCGAGACGGCGTGCAGGTAGCGGTTATAGCCCGCGAACAGCTCGTCACCACCGTCGCCCGACAGGGACACCGTCACATGCGCACGGGTGAGCTCGGAGACGAGATAGGTCGGGATCTGGGAGGAATCCGCAAACGGCTCGTCGAACCACTCCGGGAGTCTCGGGATGACGTCGAGGGCGTGCTGCGGCTCCACGTAGAGCTCCGTGTGATCCGTGCCCAGGTGCCGGGCCACCGCCATCGCGTGATGTGCCTCGTTGAAGCCTGCCTCGCGGAATCCGATGGAGAACGTGCGCACCGGCCGATCGCTCTGTGCCTGCATCAGCGCGACCACCAGCGACGAGTCGATACCGCCGGAGAGGAACGCCCCGAGCGGCACGTCCGCCACCATCCGGCAGCGCACCGCATCGCGCAGCAGCTCCTCGAGCGCCTGCATGCACTCGCGCTCGTCCAGTGCCTGTCGCGAGGACATGCCCTGCGCGGCCGCGTCGAGGGCATCCCAGTAGGCCCTGTCGCTCACCGAGCCGTCCCCATCCACGGTGATGATGTGGCCCGGCCGCAGCTTGGCAACGTGCATGTAGATCGACAGCGGCGCCGGTACGTAGTTATGGCGCATGAACGACGCGAGGGCGGCCCGGTTCACCTCCACCGGACAGTCCGGATGTCCCCGCAGCGCCTTCAGCTCCGAGCCGAAGAGGAGCAGCCCGTCCCTGAGGCTCCAGTACAGCGGCTTGATCCCCAGCCTGTCCCGCACCAGGTGAATCCGGCGCTCGACGCGATCCCACAACGCGAAGACGAACATGCCGACGAACCGGCGAACCGCGCTCTCGACGCCCCACCGGGCGCAGGCGGCCAGCAACACCTCGGTGTCGGATCCGCCACGGAACCGCTCCCCGGCGTCCTCCAGCTCGGCGCGCAGCGCCGCGAAGTTGTACACCTCGCCGTTGTAGGAGATGACGAAGCGGCCATCGGGCGAGACCATCGGCTGATGGCCTGCTTCGCTGAGATCGATGATGGCGAGCCGTCGGTGGCCGAGCGCGACGCCGGCCTGCGCATCGATCCAGATGCCGGAGGAGTCAGGCCCCCGATGCACGAGCGTGTCTGTCATGCGCGCGACCACGTCGCGCAGGGCACCGTCCACGTGGTCCGCGGCAAGACTCCAGAGACCGGTGACGCCGCACATCACACCCTCCCGGCGCCGGTGCCGCCGGCCCCTGCGTGCAGACGGGCACGGCCGGCCCCGAAGCGACGATCGTGGTCGGCTGGCGGCCACCAGCGTGCGAATGGTGGCGTCACTCCTGAACCGCCCGGGTGACCCCCAGAAGACTCGGCACGTATATGGGAACGTCGCCGCACCGCGCGAGAAGCTCGTCATGCATACGCAACGGGTCGTCCAGCGCCGTGAACAGCCAGGCATCGACCTCTGGCGCGGATTCCACCGACGACACGACAGGAACGCCCAGGAAGCGCACCCGGCGGTTCGTGGGGTCGCAGAGGCAGGCAATCTCGACCCCTGCCTGAAGTGCCTGCACTGCGGCGATCTCGGCAAGGTCCGACCCGCCGTAAAGCCCCAGCCGCGTGTGCCCCGCGTCGCGACATTCGTCCAGCACTTCGGCGCAGGACCGGGACGCTCGGCGGTAGAAGCCGAACGAGTAGGACAGGTACTCGGCGGTCAGGCGGCTCTTCTCAGCGAACCCTTTCGGCGTCAGGTAGTAGAGATAACGGTTGGCCGGCGCCTGCTGGATCTTGATGAGCCCCTTGCGTGCGCAGCGTTTGAGGTACGAATTGGTCAGCCCGAGCGCCACGCCCAGCCGCGCCGCCAGGTGTCGCTGGGTCACGTCGCTGCGCTGCTCGATGGCCGCGAGCAGCTCGAGCGTGAGCTCCTCCTCTCGCTGCTTGCTGTTCATGTAGTGAACACTACAGCGTCCATCCCGGACGTGGAACGGCTCGCCGTGTTCAGGCGCGCTTTCGCCGGGCGGCGCGGGCCGGGGCCGCGTCGCGCGTCGCGGCCTCCGGTCCGTCCTCCCGCGGGCACGGACGGGTGGGCGGCGGATACACATCGTAGCCCTGGCGCCGGAGACTCTCCTGCGCGAGCCGCTCGCGCCGAGCCTCGCTGCACACCAGGGACAAGGCATCCATCGCCGATCCGCTACCGCCCCACGCCCACGTATTCGAAGCCCGCGGCGCGCATCGCCTGCGGCTCGTAGACGTTGCGCAGATCCACGAACACCCGGCCCGCCATGCGCTCGGCCAGCGCCTCGAGATCCAGGCCGCGGTAGGCGTTCCACTCGGTCATGAGCACCACCGCGTCCACTCCGTC
>JBFHNV010000112.1:0-19053 GCA_041593595.1 Gammaproteobacteria bacterium | reverse complement strand
GTCGAACAGGGCCACCCCCGCCTCCGACTCCAGCGCCTGCACCTGCTGGCTCACCGCGGACGGGGTCAGCGACACCGCCTCCGCGGCGCGCTGGAACGAGCCCTGCTCGGCGATGGCGATGAGGGTCTTGAGCTGGCGCAGGTCCACGGGCCGGGCGAATAGATTCAGAATATCTGCATCTATTGCCGCATTTTTCTGTCTCAAGTCAAGCATGACACTTGCTATGTTCTTGCGCCGCCGGATCGGGGCGAGCCACTGGGCGTCCCGCCACCGGACGCCGGCCGCGGCCCGCCGTGGCCGGTCGCGCGTCGTTTCCCCGAAGGTCCGGATATCGAAGCGAGCGCTGCCGGACAGCGCCCAGGAGACATTAGTGAAGAGAAGTTCCGTCGCGCCCGCGTGGGCGCTGCTGGCGTGTGCCCTGTCGCTGGCCGCCGGGCCGGCAACGGCCCAGAAGGCCGGCGGGGTGATGAAGGTCTACCACCGGGACACGCCGCCCAGCGGCTCCATCCACGAGGAGGCCACCAACTCCACCGTCATGCCCTACATGGGCGTGTTCAACAACCTGGTCATGTTCGACCAGCACAAGCCGAAGAACAGCATGGAGACCATCGTGCCGGACCTCGCGGCGAGCTGGTCGTGGAGCGATGACGGCACCAGGCTGACCTTCAAGCTGCGCCAGGGCGTCACCTGGCACGACGGCAAGCCGTTCACCGCCAGGGACGTGGCCTGCACCTTCGACCTGGTGCTCGAGAAGGCGCAGGACAAGCTGCGCAAGAACCCGCGCCAGTCCTGGTACACCAACGTGGACACCGTCAGCGTCGAAGGCGACCATCAGGTCACCGTGACGCTGAAGCGCCCGCAGCCCGCGTTCCTGATGCTGCTGGCGTCGGGCTACTCGCCGATGTACCCGTGCCACGTCTCCACCAAGGACATGCGCACCAAGCCCATCGGCACCGGGCCGTTCAAGTTCGTGGAGCTGAAGCAGAACGAGTCCATCAAGTTCGTGCGTAACGAGAACTACTGGAAGAAGGGGCTTCCGTACCTGGACGGCATCGAGTACACCATCATCAAGGCCCGCGCCACGCGGGTGCTGGGCTTCATCGCCGGCGAGTTCGACATGACCTTCAACACGGACGTGACGATCCCGCTGATGAAGGACATCGCCCAGAAGAACCCGAGCGCCGTGTGCGAGCTGGTGCCCACCGCGGTCAGCCGCAACCTGATCCTCAACCGCGACACGCCGCCCTTCGACAACGCGGATCTGCGCACCGCGCTCGCGCTCACCATCGATCGCGAGGCCTTCAGCAAGATCCTGCAGGAGGGCAAGGCGGACATCGGCGGCGCCATGCTGCCGCCGCCGGAGGGCGGCTGGGGCCTGCCGAAGGAGCGGCTGGCGGACGTGCCGGGCTACGGCGACGTACAGGCGAACCGGGAGAAGGCCCGCGCGATCATGAAGAAGCTGGGCTACGGGCCGGACAAGCGCATGAAGATCAAGGTCTCCACCCGCAACGTGGAAATCTACCGCGACCCGGCGGTGATCCTCATCGACCACCTGAAGGAGATCTACATCGACGCGGAGCTCGAGACCATCGAGACCGCCAACTGGCACGCCAAGGTGGCGCGCAAGGACTACTCCATCGGCATGAACCTGACCGGTAGCGGCGTGGACGATCCGGACGCGCACTTCTACGAGAACTACGCGTGCGGATCCGAGCGCAACTACACCGGCTACTGCAACCAGGAGATCATGAAGCTCATGGACCTGCAGTCCATGGAGACCGACGAGGCCAAGCGCCGCGAGATCGTGTGGGAGATCGACAAGCAGCTGCAGGTGGACGGGGCGCGCCCGATCCTGTATCACGACCGCGCCGCGCAGTGCCACCAGAAGCACGTGAAGGGCTTCAAGATGATGGTCAACAGCGTGTACAACGGCTGGCGGTTCGAGGACACCTGGCTGGACAAGTGAGCCACCGGCACTGAGCGACCCCCGCCCGCCGGCGCCGCCGGCGGGTGGGCTTCGAGGACGTGCCGATGAGACGCTCATGGATTGCCCTGGCGATGCTGACGTCCGCCGGAGCGGCGGGCGCGCAGCCCACCTTCCAGGCCCCGGCCGGCGGCGCGGTGGCCGCCCCGGACGCGCTGCTGGCCACCTGGGGCACGCCGGATCAATGCCGCGCTCGCGGCGATGCCGCCGCGGGCCCCCACCGGCAGGCCGTGGAGATCGGGCCCCAGTGGCTGCGCCAGGGTCTCATGTACTGCCTGCTGACCTGGCATTCACATCGCGCCGACGCCCGCGGCTCGCTGTCCCGCGCCCACGCCCGGTGCGGTGAGGACCTGCCGCGGGACTACCGCGTCGTGTTCCTGCTGCGCGACGGTGAGCTGCGCATCCGCTGGTCGCAGGACTTCACCACCCCTGCCCTCGACCGCTGCCCCTGACGCGGTGGCCCCGAGAGCACCCGGCCCCCGCCCCGCGGCCGTTTACACTGCACCGGCGGCCAGGGCGCGCGGCCGACCCGTGGCGATGCGTGCCCGGCCCGCGCTCGAGATGCACGCGCAACGAGTACCCAGCTTCGCCGCCGATGACGCCGCGGCCGTGGACGCCTTCCGACGCGACGGCGTGGTGCACCTGCGCGGGGCCTTTGCGCCGCGCTGGCTGGATCTGGCGGCCCGGGGCATCGCCCGCAACCTGGCGCATCCCGGTCCCTTCCACCGGGATCACACCCCGCCGGGCTCGCCGGGCCGCTACCTGTTCGACTTCTGGACGTGGTCCGAGACACCCGAGTTCCGCGAGCTGATACACGACTCGCCCGCCGGCGCCATCGCCGCGCGGCTGCTGGGCGCTGACGCCGTGCGCATGGTCATGGACAACTGGTTCCTGCGTGAGGCCGGCGCCACCGCCGGCGCGCCGTGGCACCACGACGAGCCGTACTTCGACTTCGAGGGGCGGCTGTGCGTCCTGTGGCTGCCGCTGGAGCCCGTTACCGGCGACGAAGGTCTCACCTTCGTGCGGGGATCCCACCGCTGGGGCCGGCTGTTCGCGGCGCCGCAGTTCAGCGACAACGTGCCCTTCCGCTGCGAGGGGGCTCGCTACGAGCCGGTGCCCGACGTGGAGCGGGAGTACGCCGGCGAGCTGCTGGGCGCCCGCACGACTCCCGGCGACTGCCTGGTGTTCGACTTCCGCACCCTGCACGGGGCCACTGCCGGCGCCCGCCCGCTGCCCCGCACCGCGCGGCGGATGACGCTGCGCTTCGCCGCCGAGGGCGCGCGCGTCGTGCCCCGGGGCGAGTGGACGCGGGAGATCTCCGCGCACCTGGTGTCGCTGGGGCAGGTGCCCGGCGCCGCCCTCGACAGCCCGTTGACGCCCCGGGTCTGGCCGCGCGGCCCGCATGCGTGACGATGCAGCGGGCCCCACCGCGAGCGCCGGCGCCGTGACCGGCACGCCGGAGGACCTGCTGGCGCGGGCGGCCACGGACGATGCCGCACTGCACGCCCTGGCGGCGCGGGTGCGCGGGCTGGGCGGGCGCGTGCTGCTGCTGGGTCCCCCGGGAACGGGCAAGTCCACCCTGGCCCGGCGCCTCGGGGGCGCGCTGGAGGGGCCCGGCGCGGCGCCGCTGGCGGTGGGCGCCGACCCCGGCTCGCCAGGATTCGGCGTGCCCGGCGCCGTGTGCCTGTTCCGCTGGCGGGACGGGGACTGGCGGCGCGTGGCGCTGCAGGCCCTGTGCAGCCTGGACGCGGGCCGCTTCCGGCTGCCGCTGATCGCCTGCGTGCGGCGTCTGCTGGCGGCGCGGGACGCGGCGCCCCTCATCGTCGACGGTCCCGGCGTGGTGCGCGGCGTTGCCGGCGCGGAGCTGCTGCAGGGCCTCCTGGAGGCGGCCCGCATCCACGTGGTGCTCACACTGGACCGGGGCCCGCGTCCACCCCTGCTGGGCGCGGAGCTCATGGCCGCGGGGATCCCCGTCATCGCGCTCACCGCCGCGCCCGCTGCCCGCCGCCCGGGAAAGCCCGCCCGGGCAAGAGCGCGCACGCGCCTGTGGGACGGCTACCTGGACGGTGCCGCGATCCATGACCTGGACCTGGACCGCTTCGCCGTCACCGGCACGCCGCCGCCCGTGGACGCCTGCGAGCAGTGGCGCGGTCGGCAGGCGGCGCTGCTGGATCCCGGCGGGACCACCGCGGTGTTCGGGGAGGTGGTGTCCCTGCACGGAGCGCGCCTGCGGCTGCGTGGTCACGGCGCGCCGCAGCCCGGACAGGTGCTGCTGGTGCGCGACGCCCGCCGCGAGGTGGACGGTCGGCTGGGCACCGCGGGGCCGGACGCCACTTCGTCGGTGCGCTACGCGCCACCCCCGGACGTGCTGCCGGACGCGGCCTCCGCCACCGGGCCGCGACCGGTGGCGCGGGTGGGCGCGGCCACCGCGGCCCTGGTGAACGGCGTGCTGGGGGATCCGCTGCTGCACGTGCGGCTGCACCACCGGCGGCGCAGCCTGCTGTTCGATCTGGGCGAGGCGGGCCGGCTGCCCGCACGCATCGCCCACCAGGTGAGCGACGTGTTCCTCAGCCACGCCCACGTGGATCACATCGCGGGCTTCCTGTGGCTGGTGCGCTCGCGCATCGGCGACCTGCCCGCGGTGCGGGTGTTCGGCCCGCCGGGGATCGCGGACAACGTGGCGGGGATGCTCGCGGGCATCCACTGGGACCGGGTGGAGAGCCGCGGGCCGCGCTTCCAGGTCTGGGCGTTCGACGGTGCGTCGGTCCGTCCCACGACGCTGCAGGCGGGCCGCGAATCGGAGCCGGGGGACGAGGCCCCGGCGGCGGACGGGGTGCTGCTGGACGAGCCGGAGCTGCGGGTGCGCGCGGTGGTGATGGACCACGGCACGCCGGTGCTCGCCTACGCCCTGGAGACGCCGCGTACCTTCAAGGTACGCAAGGAGCGGCTGGCGGCCACGCGCCTCGAGCCGGGCCCGTGGCTGACCCGGCTCAAGGCCCTGGCCGCGGCAGGGGAGTACGCGGCGCCGGTGACGCTGCCCGATGGCCGTCAGGTGGCCGCCGGCCACCTGGCGGGGGACCTGCTCCTGGAGGCGCCGGGCCTGAAGATCGCCTACGCCACCGACCTGGCCGACACGCCGGCCAACCGGCAATGCCTCGCGCGGCTGGCGGGTGGCGCCCACACGTTCTTCTGCGAGGCGAGCTTCTGCCTCGCCGACGCGGCCCAGGCACGGCGCACCGGGCACCTCACCACCCGCGCCTGCGGCGAGATCGCGGCCCTCGCGGCGGTGGAGCGGCTGGTGCCGTTCCACTTCTCGCGGCGCTACGAGAACGACCTGGCGCCTGCCTACGACGAGGTGAGCGCCGCGTTCTCGCGCACCATCACGCCACCGTTGCGGGACTCGGGGCAGTGACCGGTCCCGTGGGGTACGGGCTGCACGGCGGGCCGGCCGCGGGCTAGACTCGCAACGCCCCGGCCGGGCAGGAATCGCGGGCCGGTCGGGAACCCAGACCACCACGTCCACCGGAGCCAATCTTCCGCCCATGATCGAGCAAGCCCGCGCCGAGCTGGCGCCCACCGGCACGCTGCGCGCCGGCATCAACCTCTCCAACTTCCTGCTGGTCACCGGCCGGAGCGCCAACGGCGACCCGGAGGGCGTGTCCCCGGACATGGCCCGGGCGGTGGCCGACCGGCTCGGCGTGCCGCTGAAGCTCGTGCCGTTCAAGACCCCGGGCGAGCTGGCGGACGCGGCGGCGGAAGACCTGTGGGACATCGGCAACATCGGCGCCGAGCCGGAGCGGGCGAAGACCATCGCGTTCACCGCCGCCTACGTGGAGATCGAGGCCACCTACCTGGTGCCCGCCGGCTCGCCCATCCGCAGCATCGACCAGGTGGATCGCGACGGCGTGCGCATCGCCGTGTCGGCGCGCAGCGCCTACGAGCTGTGGCTCAGCGACAACATCAAGCACGCGGAGCTGGTCATGGCCAACGGAATCGACGCGTCCTACGACGTGTTCGTGGAAC
Source organism: Gammaproteobacteria bacterium (assembly GCA_041593595.1). GTDB lineage: Bacteria > Pseudomonadota > Gammaproteobacteria > HK1 > HK1 > JBFHNV01. The sequence continues at coordinate 13,046 of JBFHNV010000112.1, read as the reverse complement.
GCAAGCTCGAGGCGCTGGCGGGGCTGCGCCCGCGGCTCATCAGCGACGTGGAGAAGCTGCCCGGGGCGCGCATCCTGGACGGCAAGTTCACCGCCGTGCAGCAGGCCATCGGCACCAAGCCCGATCGCACCGCCGGCGCCGCGTTCCTGCGCGAGTTCGTGGAGGAGGCCAAGGCCGGCGGCCTGGTGGCCAGCCTCATCGAGAAGCACGGCGTGACCGGCCGCCTCACCGTGGCCCCGCCCGCCTGACCGCTTTCCCGGGAGACCGCGCATGAAGGTGACCGGCCTCGAGGTGGAACGCTACCGGGATCCGGGTGCCGGGGACCACGCCGGCGAGATCCTGGTGGTGCGGGTGCACACCGATGACGGGGTGACGGGCACCGGCTTCGTGTCCGCGCCGGCACACGGCGCGGATCTCTACGCCCGGGTGCTGACGGACCTCCTGGCGCCGGCGATCGCCGGCGGCGACCCGCGGCTCACCGCGGCGCTGTGGACGCGCATGCACCAGGCCCTGCCGGGGCGCGGCGGTGACGGCCTGGGGCGCTTCTGCACCGCGGCGGTGGACTTCGCCCTGTGGGACATCAAGGGCCGGCTCATGGACGCGCCGGTGTCGGCGCTGCTGGGCGGGCACCGGGATCTGATCCCCACCTACGCCAACTGCGCCCACCACATGCCACCGGACGCGCTGGCCGAGCGCGCGGCACAGTACGTGGCCCGCGGCCACCGGGCGCTCAAGATCCGCGGCACGCGCACCTACGTCACCCCGGCCGAGGCCACGGAGCGGGTGCGCGCGGTGCGCGAGGCGGTGGGATCCGACGTGAAGATCATGGTGGACGTGAACGGCACCTGGGACGCGGACACCGCCATCGATCAGCTCGCCGCCTGGGAGCCCTACGACGTGTACTGGCTCGAGGAGCCGGTGCCGCCCGGCGATCTCCCCGGCTACCGCCGGGTGCGCGAGCGCGCCGGAGGCACCTACATCGTGGGGGGCGAGCAGCACGTGGGGCTGCTGGAGTTCCGGGCGCTCATCGAGCACGAGGCGGTGGACATGGTGCAGCCCAACGCCGCCATCACCGGCGGCATCACCGACTGGCTGCGCATCCACGCCCTGGCGAGCGCCTGCAACGTGCCGGTGTCGCCCTGGGACCTGCAGGTGGTGCACCTGCACATGGCCGCCGGGCTGCCGGACGTGAAGTGGATCGAGTACTTCATGCCGGACAACGCCCTGCTGGAGTTCCAGACGAAGCTGTTCAGCGGCCCCGCCACCCGCGAGACCGTGACCGACGAGGGCGTGTTCCTGCTGGCGCCCCAGGGTCCGGGCCTCGGTCTCGAGCTGGACCCGGAGGTGGCGGAGCGATCCCGGGTCGCGGCGTAGCACGGAGACGGAGAAGAGCGGACCGGGGCGGCGGAGGCCGCTGACAGGAACCCGCAGCAGCGTCACGGAGAACGCACTGCCTGGCCCGTAGCCGGCCGCCCTGTCGAATTTTCTTACACGGACCGCGGCCCCGCCTCGCCCGCCGCTCGCAACACACTGAAAATCCTGAGTCCAACCCGTCCTGTGCACGATTCTTGCCTGCTCCTCCCGGGACTCGATGCCGACACACCGGGAAGGAGCACTCCATGCGCGCGAGGCACATCCGACTCATCGTGGTCCACGCCCTCGCCGGCGCCCTGCTGACCACGGCGGCCACCGCCACGGCCGCGCCCATCCTGTTCTCCAGTGCCGGCGGGTCGGCGTTTTTCCGCAACGTCCCGGGGGGCCGGATCACCAGCGCGAACGACTTCGGAACCGGTTCCGCTTCGGTGTCCGATTCCGGCCTGGACTTCAGCTTCTCGGCCTCGACGACCACCACCGGCACCAAGAACACGATCAACGCGCAGGCTACGGGGTGCGATGCCTGCAGCCCCGAGATCGTCGCCACGGCGGGAGGCGTGTCGCGGTTCCGGGACAGCGTGCTGTTCGGGATCGGCGAAGGCGCGGGCTCGGTGAGCGCGGTCGTCAAGGTCACCGGCAACGTGGGCGAAGGCGGGTCCATGTCCTACGAGTTCGTGTTCGACGCGGACGACGAGCTCAACGGATCCTTCACCAACAACGTGAGCCTGTTCGCCAACTCGGACGGGACCATCAACGAGACGCTCAACCTCGACTTCGACTACACCTTCCGGTTCAACAGCCAGACGCCGGTCTTCTACGAGTCGGAGCTCAGCGCCAGCAGCAACGCCACGCTCTCCGCGACCCTCGTCAGCCTGCAAGTGAACGACCTCCCCATCATCGAGCCGCCCCACGAGCCGCTGGAGCCCATCGACATCGTCCTCGACTGGGTGACGCCCATCCAGACCGACTTCGTCTTCGTCCAGGACGCGACCACCAACGCCGTCAGCTTCGCACCGACGCCGGGCCAGCGCCCGGCGCTCAGCGTCGACCTGGACGACCCGGCGGTGCAGGCATTCGCCGAGGCGGTGCGCCAGCGCGTGGAGGCCGCCTTCTCCTTCTCCGAGGGCCTCTCGGACGTGGAGATCAACGTGCACAACGTGCTGGCGCCGGGCAGCGCGCCCCTCACACCGGACGAGGCGCTGACGGTGCGCTTCGGCGATCCCATCTTCGTCGACCCGGACGGCACCGGTCCCCTGCCGGAGGCGCGGCTGTTCGGCATGGCCTACGACGTGAGCCCGGGCGGCACGCCGTACCCGGACCGGTTCGACCTGCGCGACGGGGGCGAGGTGGCGGTCTTCCCCCAGTTCAACAACCCGGACTTCGCGACCGCCGAGCAGCTCATCGAGTACACCGCGGAGGTCATCGTCCACGAGGCGGGGCACGGTTTCGGGTTGCGCCACGTCAATCCCGACGGCTCCGGCGCGGTCTCGGTCATGGACTACGACCACGCATTCTCCGATCTCGAGATCTTCTCGAACCAGGTCTCCCAGATCCTCGAGCCGCCGGACACGACCAACGGCGCGGACGGGTCCCTCGGCACGCACAACCCCGTATACCACCTGCGCCGCTACGCCATGAACGCGTCGCAGGAGTCCCTCGCCGATGCCGGCGTCACCGGGGGCACCTGGGACGACGGCGTCTACGACCTGTGGCAGTTCGATCTCGACGCCATCTCGGGCAGCACGTCACTGCTCGGCGACAGCCTCTTCAACCTGGCCGCCGCGATGGGTCAGGGGCCCTCCGGGTACGCCATCGAGCCGGGGCTCGGCGTGATCGCCTACGACGAACAGAGCCCCATCGTCGACTTCCAGGGGTTCAGCGTCCTGGTCTCCAGCGACTTCGAGCTGCGGCTGTTCGCCTCGAGCGGTGCCGGCAACGTCTGGGACCTGTTCTTCGGCTTCGGTGATCCATCGGCCCCGGTGCTGGGCATCGCCGGGCTGACCCCGGGCCCCGTGCAGGGCACGATCTTCCACTACGACGCCGCGACGGGGCGCTACGCCGCCGTCGGGACCTTCTCCGCGACCGTGAGCCCGTTCGCCCGCGGTGCCGCCGCCAGCGGCTTCACCGTCCTCGCGAGCGTGCCGGAGCCGGGCACGCACGTGCTGCTCGTCCTCGGCGCGGTCGCAGCCGGTCTCCGGCGCGTGCGACCCGGCGGCAGGGCCCGATGCCGATGACCCGGTGAAAGGCCCGGCAGGTCACGACCCGGACGGCCGCACGGGGCGATCGAGCGCCGCGCGGGGCGCTGCCGTGTCGCTGCTCTGCCTGGCCACGGGCCTGCTGTCGCCGGCGTCGGCACGGGCCGTGCCCGCTGATCCCATCGCCGCCGGGCCCGCCTTCACCTTCCGCGACATCCGCACGCCCACCCGCACCGGCTTCTTCATCGGCGACCGCATCGCGGTGGGGGTGCTGGACGTGACCCCCAACCCCGACAGCGGCGCCGGCGGCGACCAGACCGTGGTGGTGGCGCGCCAGGGCGCGGTGGAGGCGCAGCTGCCGTTCTTCAGCGGCGCGCTGTCCACCCAGCACGTGAACTCGGTGCCCTTCGATCCGGCGCTCACCGGGTCGTGGGAGGTGGAGATCACCAACCCGACGAGCCCCAACAGCCCGCTCAGCGTGTTCACGCCGTCCCTGGGGCCCACGTCCGAGGTGCCCTTCGTCACCGACGGGCGCATGACGCCGGACGGGCTGACTCCCACCATCACATGGCAACGCCCGGCAGGCTTCACGCCGGATGCGGTGCGCCTGTTCGTGTTCGACCTGGACCGCTTCGCCCTGGACGGGTCCGCCCTGGTGGTGCACACGGAGGATCTCGCGGGGGACGCCACCGCCTTCCCGTTGCCCGCCACGCTCGACGACGGCAGCTCGCTGGCCTTCGGCGGGCACTACGAGATCGCGGTGATGATGCAGAACCTGCGCGGCGACGGATCCGTGCTGTCACGCTCGCGCACCTTCTTCGCCTTCTCGCCACTGGCCGGCGGCCCCGTGGTGGAGCTGCCCACCGTGGGACCCGACGGGGTGTTCCGCTTCGACCTGGGCCTGGACCCCGGCGAGCGGGTTGTGCTGGACCCGGCGGTGGCCACGGGCTGGGCCTACCGGACGGGGCCAGGGGATCCGCTGTTCGCCGACGTGACCGCGCTGACCGACCTGGGGATCGGCGCCTACGAGCTGCTCTACGAGACCGGCGGCGTGGCGATCACCGCGAGCCTGCTCCCGGGGACCCGCTTCACCTTCCCTGCCGGCGGCGTGGATGCCTTCACCATCGCCGGCATCGATCCGGCGGTGGGGCTGGACCCGCGGCTCGCCACCGCCTTCCTCACGGAAGTGGGCTTCACCGGCGGCGGCCGCTTCACCGGTTCCATGACGCCCCTGGTGGTGGCGGGTGCGCCCGGCACCGGGCTGCTGGCCGCGTGGGCCGTCCTGGCCGCGCGCTCGCGGCGGCGGGAAGCGCGCTAGCCGACGAGGGGCCGATCGCACTGCGTGTGCGCCCCCCAGGGCTGGCGCGTGAACACCCGCTCCACGAGCGGCACGAAGGCATCCACCGCCAGCGTGTCGTAGTCCGGGTCGAAGGACACCTGGTCGTACTCGGCGCAGAAATGCTCCGTGAGGTCGAAGGCCGGGTGGCCCCGGTGGCGCTCGCGCGCGTTGCGATCCAGGCCCAGCTTGTCGTAGTAGTGGTAGCCCTGGAACACCCCGTGGTGGCGCACCATCCAGTAGGTGTGGCGTGCCACGTAGGGGCGCAGCACCGCCGCGCCCATCTCGGAATGGTTCTCCGGCGCGAGCACGTCGCCCAGGTCGTGGAGCAGCGCCGCGACCACCATCTCATCGCACTCCCCGGCGCGCAGCGCGCGCGTCGCGCACTGCAGCGAGTGCTGGTAGCGGTCGATGAGGTTGCCCGCTAGCCCGGTGGCCAGCAGCTCCAGGTGAGCCAGCACCCGCTCGCCGGTTCTCGCGATGTAGGGCCTCGCCAGAGCGTCCAGCAGCGCGTACTCCTCCGCGGTGCCCTGATCCATGCGGGTGTAGGTCGCCACCCGCGGCGCGGCGTCGGTGTCGGCGTCGGCGTCGGCGTCGGGCATGGGAGTCCCTCCTGGTGGGGTGGTGCTGTCCGCGCAGTGTAGATGTGCCGCGTGGCAGCACGCACGGGGCTTCCCGGCCTGGGGTTGCCGCACCGCGACCTGGCGCCTTGTTGGGGCGGTGGTCATGGCCGATCATGGCACCGGTGCCGGGGCCGGGCCATGGATCCACGGGCGGGCGGATGCGAGCTGCTGGCGACTTCCTGAAGATCTTCGGTCCCGCCGTGCTGGTGGCGGTGGGCGGCTTCGTGGTGGCCTACCAGTACGTGGATCCGGCACCGCCGGATCGCTTCGTCCTCGCCACGGCGAGCTCCGACGGCGCCTACCATCGCCACGGCGAGCGCTACCGGGAGATCCTCGCCCGCCACGACATCACGGTGGAGCTGCTGCAGACGGCGGGCTCGGTGGAGAACCTGCGCCTGCTCCACGAGGGTGCCGCCCAGGTGGCCTTCGTCCAGGGCGGCACCGCGTCGCCCGCCGACGGCGGCGAGCTGGAAGCCCTGGCGAGCCTCTACTTCGAACCCCTGTGGGTGTTCCTGCGTGACGGCGTCCAGGCCGGGCGGCTGTCGGAGCTCGCGGGTCACCGCGTGGCGGTGGGCCCCCACGGCAGCGGCACCCGCGCCATCGCGGTGGAGGTGCTGCGTGCGAACGGCGTCGACCCGGCGTCGCCGGGGATCTCGGACCTGGCGGGCAGGGCAGCCGCCGCCGCGCTGCTCGCCGGCGAGCTCGACGCGGTGTTCCTCGTGAGCGGCATCGACGCCCCCGCCGTCACGAGCCTGCTCACGGCCGAGGGCGTGCGCCTCATATCCTTCACCCGCGCCGACGCCTACACCAGGCGCTTCCGGCACCTGTCCAGCGTCACGCTGCCCGAGGGCGCGATCGACCTCGCGCGGGATCGCCCCGCGAGGGACGTCACCCTCATCGCCCCCACCGCGAACCTGATGGCGCGCAAGGACATCCACCCGGCCCTGGTGGACCTGCTGATGGCCGCGGCCGACGAGGTGCACGGCGCGGGCGGGATGTTTGCGAGCTACGGTCAGTTCCCGTCGCCGAAGTACGTCGACCTGCCGCTCAGCAAGGAAGCCGAGCGCTACTTCGAGTCCGGCCCGTCGTTCCTGCGCCGGGTGCTGCCCTTCTGGGCCGCGACGCTGGTGGAGCGCCTGGCGGTGATGATCGTCCCCCTGGTGGCGCTGCTGTTCCCGCTGATCCGCATCACGCCGCCCGTGTACCGCTGGCGCATCCGCTCGCGCATCTACCGCTGGTACCGCGAGCTGCTGGCCATCGACCCGACGGTCCACGGCGACGGTGCCGAGCCGCGGCTGCGAAAGGGCCTCGAGGACATCTCGCGCATCGAACGCGAGGTCGCCCACGTGGAGGTTCCCCTGTCCTACGCGGATCAGCTCTACGCCCTGCGGGTGCACATCGAGCTGGTGCGCGACAAGCTGAATGCGGCCCTGGGGGCACAGCGTTGAGTGTGGCGTCGGCCAATCCGGCGCTCACGGCAGTGGCACCGATGCATCCCGGCCCACAATCCCACGGCCGCCGCGGCGCCTCGCCCTGGCGGGCGGTGCTGGCGCTGCCCGCGGTGCTCGCGCTCTCGGCCTGCGCCGGCACGTACTTCAAGGACGCGAGCGAGGCGCCCGCCGCGCCGGTGCGCCATGCCCTGGACGCCCTGCCCTTCGACGGCTACTGGACCGGCGTGGTGTTCAACGGCGCCAAGATCGGGTTCACCCGCCTCCAGATCCGTGCGCTGGACGACGACGAGTTCGAGCTTCGTTCGGAGGCAGCCCTGCGCTTCCGTTTCCTCACGGTGGACAAGCGGGTGACGCTGAAGGCCGTGGACCGGGTCGGCGGCGACCTCACCGTGCGCGGCTTCGCCTACGACTACGACCTGGACGGCAACCGGCTCGGCCTCGAGGGATCTGCCCGCGACGGGGCCCTGGAGGTGACGGTGCGCAGCCGCGACACCGAGGACCGCCAGCGCCACGCGCCGGGGGTGCCCGTCCACCCCGCCGGCGTCATCGCCCTGTACCCGGTGGTGCACGGTCTCGCGGTGGGGCGTCGCTACGAGTACCTGATCTACGACGGCGAGACCCAGCAGCTCGCGAACGTGGCGCAGGAGGTGCTCGCCTTCGAGACCAGCGAGCTGTTCGACGGGCCCGCCTTCCGGGTACGCACCCGCCTGCACGGCCAGGAGGTGACCACCTGGATCGGTCTCGACGGCCGCCCCGTGCTGGAGCGGTCCATGAACGGCGTGTTCCTGTCGGGGATCGAGAGCGAGAGCATGGCCCGGCGCCATCTCACGCTGGCGGCGCTGAACAAGGACGAGGCGCTGCTCGAGTTCTCCGTGGTGCGCGTGGACCGTCCCATCGTCGCGCCCCGGGCGGTGTCGGCGATGACCGTGGAGCTCGCCGGCGTGGACGGCCTCCAGGTGCCCTCGGATGCCCTGCAGGCGTGCGCGCGTGGCGACAATGGCGTGCGCTGCACCGTGACGCGGCAGGTGACGGGCGGCGTTGAGCCGTCGCCGCGCTGGCTCGAGTCCACCCTGCCCGCCCCCAGCCGCGATCCGCGGGTGCGGCGCCTGGCCCTGGAGATCGCCGACGGCCTCGCCTCGGACACCGCTCGCGTCGAGGCGCTGGTGGCCTGGATCGGCACGAACGTGGAGCAGACCGCCGTGGACGTGTTCTCGGCCCTGGACGTGCTCGTCACGCGCAAGGCCGAATGCCAGGGCAACACCTATCTCTACACCGCCCTGGCCCGGGCCCTGGGGATCCCGACCCGGGTGGTGAACGGGCTCGCCTACTCGGAGCTGGCCGGCGGCTTCGTCTGGCACACCTGGGCGGAGAGCGTCGTTGACGGCCGCTGGCGCCGCGTGGATCCCACCTTCGGCCAGGCGATCGCCGACGCCACCCACGTGAAGCTGCTGGAGGGCGAGACGCTGGCGGAGCTTGCACCCATGGCCGGGCTCATCGGGCGCGTGCAGGCGCGACTGGTGGCGGTGCAGTGAGCGAGGGCACAGGAAACACCCGGTGAAGCGGACGAAGGATGCCCGGGCCGACACGCTGGTGCAGCGCGCCTACGCCCTCGAGTCCCCGCAGCAGGCCCTGGCCCTGTATCACGACTGGGCCGAGAGCTACGACCGCTCCATGGTGGACGGCCTCGGCTACGCCTCGCCGCGGCGCTGCGTGGCGGCGCTGCTCGCGCACCTCCCGGATCGCCAGGTGGCGATCCTGGACGTGGGCTGCGGCACCGGGCTCGCCGGCGCCGCCCTCGCGGCCGAGGGCTGCACGAACCTGCACGGCATCGACTTCTCGCCGGAGATGCTGGCGGTGGCGGCGCGGCGCGGCATCTACGCGAAGCTCTCGGAGGCGGACCTCACGCGGCCCCTGCCGATGCACGACGCAACCTACGGCGCGGCCGTGTGCACCGGCACCTTCACCCACGGTCACGTGGATGCGGCCTGCCTGGGCGAGCTGTTCCGGGTGCTGGCGCCCGGCGCGCCGTTCGCCTTCACGGTGCACCTGGACGTGTGGCAGCCCATGGGGTTCGCCGGCGGCATCGCGGCCCTGGTGGAGCACGGCACCACCACGTGGGTGGAGCACTTCCGGGACGGCTACTACGAGGACGCCACCGAGCCGGAGGGGCACTACTGCGTGCTGCGCAAGGCCGGCGCCGATCGCGGGCGAGCGTAGTCGGGCACGCGGAAGCGGCGGCGGTAGGCGCCAGGGGTGATGCCGGTGAGGCGCTTGAACAGGCGGCGGAAGAACGCCGGCTCCTCGTAGCCCACCGCGGCGCTGATGGCGTCGATGGGCGCCTCGGTGCGCTCCAGGCGGCGCTTCGCGTCCTCCACGCGCAGGTGCTGTACGTAGGCCACGGGTGGGTGGCCCGTGGCGCGGGTGAAGCGGCGCTTGAAGCTGCGTTCCGGCAGGCCGGAGCGGCGCGTCATCTCCTCGACCGGGTGCGGTGCGGCGTAGTGGCGCGCCGCCCAGCCCTGGGCCTCCAGCACCACCGCGTCGCCGTGATCCGTGGGCGGGCGGAAGGCGATGTACGGGGCCTGGCCGTCCTCGTGCCACTGCAGCAGCAGGAATCGTGCGATGGCCTGGGCGGCGGTGGGGCCCACGTGGCGCGCCACCAGGTACAGCACCAGGTCGTGCCATGACGCGGAGGCACCGGACATCACGAACTCCTCCCGCTGGCCGGTGGTCACCAGCACCTTCTCGATGCCGAGGCGCACCGCGGGGAAGTTGCGCCGGAAGGTGGGCGCGTAGGCCCAGTGGATGGTGGCCTCGCGCCCGTCCAGCAGGCCCGTCTCGGCGAGCAGCAGCACGCCCGAGCAGGCGGAGCACAGGGTCGCGCCGCGCCCGTGCATGTGCGCGAGCCACGCCACCACGTCGGGATAGCGCCCGCGCACCCACTCACCGTCGCGCACCAGCACCGAGGGCACGATGACCACGTCGGTATCGTGCACCGCGGCGATGGCGCGGTGGGGGGTTAGCGGAATGCCGCTGGCAGTGGCGATGGGGTCGCTCGCGGGGGCGACGATCTCGGTGGCGAAGGGCGGCTCGGCGGGCACCGCGTCGTCGAAGCTGCCGAGCAGCTCGAAGGAGCCGAGCACCTCGTAGAGCCCGCTCAGCGACGAGGCCATGACGTCGGGCAGGGCCACCAGGCTCACCCGGATGCGCTCGCCAGGCGCGTTCACCTCGCCTCCCGTGGCAGGAACAGACCGGTAATGGCGAGTCTCGCTCTCAACACCGTGTGCATCAACCGGCACGCTGGCAGCACCTCCTGCAACCGACCGCACACGGAGTACCACATGACCGGACTCGACGAGACGAAGCTGGGTGCCTTCTTCGAGCGCGCCCTCGGTGACCTGGCATCGGGCTACGGCGGCGTGATGGTGAGCCTCGGGCACCGGCTGGGGCTGTACCGGGCGCTCGCGGGCGCGGGGCCGCTGGACTCGCGCGAGGTGGCGAAGCGCGCGGGCTGCGCGGAGCGCTACGTTCGCGAGTGGCTGAACAGCCAGGTCGCCGGCGGCTACCTGGACTATCACGCCCGAAGCGGCACCTACGAGCTGCCCGCCGAGCACGCGGCAGTGCTGGCCGACGCGTCCAGCGCGTACTTCATCCCGCCGGCCTGGGACGTGCCCGCCTCCATGTGGCTGGACGAGGACAAGGCGCTGGCAGCGTTCCGCAGCGGCGACGGGATCCCCTGGGGCGATCACCACCCGCGGCTGCACTGTGGCTCCGCCGCGTTCTTCCGCAACGCCTACCGCGGCCAGCTGGTGCAGCACTGGCTGCCGGCGCTGGACGGGGCGGTGGACCGGCTCGACGCGGGCGCGACGGTGGCCGACGTGGGCTGCGGCCACGGTCACTCGGCGATCCTGATGGCGCAGGCGTTTCCACGCTCGCGCTTCCACGGCTTCGACGTGCACGAGGACTCGCTGACAGCGGCGAGGGCGCACGCCCGCGAGGCGGGTGTGGACGATCGGGTCCAGTTTCACCTGGCCAGCGCCAGGGACTATCCCGGCGAGGACTTCGACCTGGTGTGCTTCTTCGACTGCCTGCACGACATGGGCGATCCGGAGGGCGCCGCGCGCCACGCCCGCTCCGCGCTGGCCGCCGACGGCAGGGTGATGCTCGTGGAGCCGTTCGCGAACGATCGCGTGGAGGACAACCTGGGCACCGTGGGCAGGCTCTACTACAGCGCCTCCTCCACCCTGTGCTGCGCCCATTCCCTGTCCGAGGAGGTGGGACTCGCGCTCGGCGCCCAGGCGGGCGAGGCGCGCCTCGCCGAGGTGTTCCGCAAGGCGGGCTACTCGCGATTCCGCCGTGCCGCCGAAACCCCGTTCAACCTCATCCTGGAGGCGCGGCCATGAGCACGGCCCTGGTGTGGGACGAGCGCTTCGCGTGGCACGATGCCGGGCGCGCGTCGTCGCATCCGTGGGTCGAACCGTACCCCGCCCTGGACCGCCCGGAGTCGAAGCGGCGCCTGCGCAATCTCGTGGAGGCGAGCGGGCTGCTGCGCGAGCTGCTGCAGGTGCCCGCACGCCCGGCCAGCGTGGAGGCCCTGTGCCGCGTGCACACCCGCGAGTACGTGGAGCGCGTGCGGCGCCTGAGCGAGTCCGGAGGGGGCGACGCCGGTGAGAGCGCGTACCTGGGGCCGGGCGGGTACCACATCGCGCGCCTCGCCGCGGGAGGCTGCATCGAGGCGGTGGACGCGGTGCTCGCGGGCCGGGCCGGAAACGCGTACGCGCTGGTGCGTCCCTGCGGCCATCACGCCGAGGCGGATCGCGGGCGGGGCTTCTGCATCTTCGCCAACGTGGCGGTGGCCGTGCAGCACGCCCGTCAGGTGCACGGGCTCGAGCGCATCGCGGTGGTGGACTGGGACGTGCACCACGGCAACGGCACCGAGCAGGCCTTCTACGACGACCCGGGCGTGCTCACGGTGTCGCTGCACCAGGACCGCTGCTACCCGGTGGACAGCGGCGGCCTCGACGACACCGGTGCCGGCGCCGGCCGCGGCTTCAACCTGAACCTGCCGCTGCCTCCTGGCAGCGGCAACGGGGCCTGGACCGCCGCCCTGGAGCGGGTGGTGATCCCGATGCTGGAGGTCTACGAGCCGGAGCTCGTGATCGTGGCCGCGGGCTACGACGCGGCGGCGAGCGATCCCCTCGGGCGCATGCTGTGCCACAGCGGGACCTACCGGGAGATGACGCGCCAGGTGCGCGACGCGGCGGCACGGCTGTGCGGCGGGCGGCTCGTCGTGTGTCACGAGGGCGGCTACTCGCCCACCTACGCGCCCTTCTGCGGCCTCGCGGTGATCGAGACCCTGGCGGGGGTACGCACCCCGGTGGAGGACCCGCTGCTCGCCTGGTACGCGGCCATGGGCGGACAGGCGCTCGCGCTGCACCAGGAGCTGCTGCTGGAGCGGGCCGAAGCCCGGGTCGGCGCGCTGGCGAGGGCGCTCGCCGACCCTGCCGGTCGTCACGTCGCGTGACACGGCCGAGTCCCGGCGCCCCGCGCAGCCCCGGACGCATCGATTCACGTTGCACAGTAGGAGTACCCACATGAGCACAACGACGGCGGCCGACGGATTACCCGGAAGCCGCGTCCACGTGGACGGCCCCGGCACCGTCCTCTCCGCCGCACCGCAAGACGCGGCGCTGGTGGCACGCTGGCAGGTGGACGCACGCTTCGGCCACAAGGACGCGGCGCTGGCGCTGATGCGCGAGTGGTGGCGCGACATCGCGCCGCGCATCGGCTGGGACAGCGCCCACGCGCGGGTGCTGAGTGGATCCCTGGGCGTGCAGGAGTCCGTCATCCAGGTGGAGGTGGGGCTGCCGAGCCTGTCTGCCCTGGACGAGGCCTGGTCGCGCCTTGGCCGCAACCCGGAGCAGGCGCAGTGGGCGCAGGCGCTTGCGCCCCACGTGGTCTCCGGGACGCCGCGCTGGAGCGTCTACCGGATTACCTAGCGCAGGCGGCAGACCCGGGAGCGGCCCCACGCCGGCCTGCAGCCCGGCCATCCGGACGCCGATGAAAGAAT
>JBFHNV010000111.1:0-19131 GCA_041593595.1 Gammaproteobacteria bacterium | reverse complement strand
GCGAGCGCGGCGCCATCGTCCGGGAGGCGGCGGTCGCCCTCGAGGGCGAGGGCGCGGCCGATGCCGCGCTGCGTCTGCTGGCCGCGCACGGCGACGAGGACGCCATGGCGGCGGCACTGCTGCGCAACGCTGCCGCCATGCTCGCGCAAGGCCGCGCCCAGACCCTGGCGCGCTGGCTCGAGCGCCTCCCCGCGGCGCGCGGCGAGGGCGATCCCTGGCTCGGCTACTGGCGCGGTGCCTGCCAGTTCCAGCACGACCCGGGCGAGGCCCAGCGCGTCTTCGACGCCGCGTACACCCAGTTCGAGCGTCACCGGCCCGACGATCGCGACGGCCTGGCCCAGACCGCGGCCCACGCCATGCACGCGGTCATCTATGCGCTGGACGACCTGTCGGCCCTGGACGGCTGGATCCGGCGGGCCGAGCGCGTCGCCGCCGAGGGACGCCTCGGCCCGCACGCCCAGGCGCGCCTCGCGGTCAGCCTGTTCATGGCGCTGGTGTTCCGCCAGCCCCATCACCCGGACGTCGGCGAGTGGGCCGAGCGGGCGCTGGAGGCGTGCCGCACCCTGCCCGACACCCAGCTCCGGCTGTCGGCCCAGCTGCTGCTGGCCATCAATCTCAACTACACGGGGCAGTTCGCCCGCGCGCTGGAGTTCCTGCGCGAGATGCGCGAACGCACCCACCAGCCCGGCGCGTCGGCCCTCGAGCGCACGACGCTGAAGGCGGTGGAGTCCATGTACCACATGCTCAACGCCGAGGCGGAGCCGTGCCTCAAGGCGGTGGTCGACGGGCTGGAGATCGGCGACGAGAGCGGCGTGCGCCTGTGGAGCTACCACCTGCTCAGCAACGGCGTGGCGGGGGCGCTGGCGGTGGGCGACCTGGACACGGCGGACGAGCTGCTCGCGCGCATGCAGGACTATGCCGCCGGCGCGCGCCGGCTCGACCGGGCCGGCTACCACTACTTCCGTGCCTGGCACGCGATGCTGCGGGAAGACCACGACACGGCGTGGCGCGAGCAGCGTGGCGCACTGGCCATCGCCGAGGAGGTGGGCTGCCCCTTCTACGTGGTCCTGTGCCGCCTGGCGCTGGCCCAGGTGATGGTGGCGCGGGGCGACGCCCGGCGCGCGGCCGGGGAGCTGCGCAAGGTGCACGCGGGCGCCCGGCGCATCAACAACCGGCTGCTGGAGTTCACCGCCCTCATCGCGTCGGCGCACATGGCGCTGGCGGCGGGCCGGCGCCGGGCCTGCTTGAGCGCGCTGCGCCGCGGGCTCGCCGTGGGACGCGAGCATGGCTTTCGCCACTTCCTGTGGTGGATCCCGGGCCAGGTCTCACGGGTCTGCGCGGTGGCGCTGGAGGAGGGCATCGAGACGGACTACGTGCTGACGCTGATCCGCGAGCGGGGTCTGCGACCGCCGCGGGACGGCACCGGGCGCGCGCACTGGCCCTGGCCGGTGGAGGTGCGCACCCTCGGCGGGTTCCGGGTCCAGGTGAGTGCGGTGGACGGCGCGCCACGCCCGTCCGGCAAGCCGCTGGCGCTGCTCGAGGCCATGGTGGGCCTCGACGGCGCACGGCGGGTGGACGAGGCGGCGGTGGCGGCGCTGCTGTGGCCGCGCATCGACGCGGACTACGCCCGCCGATCGCTGACCACCGCGTTGCACCGGCTGCGCAAGCTGCTGGGCGAGGATCGCGCGGTGGTGCTGCGCCACGGTCGGCTGACCCTGGATCGGGACTACTGCCGCGTGGACCTGGACGCGCTGGACGAGGCCATCGCCGCGGTGGACGGGCTGGAGCGCGGCGACGAACCGCCGCCCGGCGAGGGCGCGCTGACGGCGTTGGCATCGCGGTTGCTGGACCACTACCCGGGGCCGTTCATGGACGCGGCGGCGCAGCCCGCCTACGCGCCGATGCGCGAGCGGGTGCGCAATCGCGTGCTGGGCGCGCTGGACCACCTGGCGCGCGGCTGCGAGGACGCGGGCGCTTCCCAGGCGGCGCTCGCGTTCTACCGGCGCGCCATCGAGCAGGACCCGCTGGCGGAATCCTTCCACCGCCGCCTGATGCTGAGCCTGCGCGAACAGGGTCGTGCCGGGGAGGCGGTGGAGGCCTACGCGCGGCTGAAAGTGCTGCTGGAAGCAGCCGGTGCCGGTGAGCCCTCACCGGAGACGCGGGCCATCTACGACGCGGTGCTGCGGGAGCTGTGATCGCGGGGTCGGCGAACCGCGGGCCGTTGCTGCACAATGACCCGGATGAAGTTCGGCATCCTCGTCAACGCCGGGCCCTACCAGCATCAGGCCTGCGACAGCGCGCTGAACTTCACGCGCGCGGTGCTCGCCCGCGGCCACCGCGTGCTGCGCGTGTTCTTCTATCACGACGGCGTGAACGTGGCGACCCGCCTGGCGGTGCCGCCCCAGGACGACCGCGATCTGGGTGCCGCCTGGCAGGCGCTGGCCCGCGAGCACGGGCTCGACCTGGTGGTGTGCGTGGCGGCGGCGCAGCGCCGCGGCATCCTGGACGCGGACGAGCGCACGCGTCACGGCAGGGACGCGGACAATCTCGCGGAGGGCTTCCGCATCGCGGGGCTGGGGCAGCTCGTCGAGGCCACCGCGGACGCGGACCGCTTCGTGGTGTTCGGATGAGCGCGCGCAGCGTCGCCTTCCTCAACCGGCGCGGACCCCACGGCACCATCCATGCGCGGGAAGCGCTGGAGGTGGTGCTCGTGGGCGCCGCCTTCGACCAGCGCGTGCGCCTGGTGTTCATGGACGACGGCGTGTACCAGCTGGTGCGCGGCCAGGACACGACGCCGCTGGGCGTGAAGGACTTCGCGCGCGCGTTCCGGGCGCTCGCGATGTACGAGCCGGAGCGGGTGGTGGTGGCGCGCCGCTGCCTGGAGGCCCGCGGGCTCGCCGCCGACGATCTGCTGGTAGAGGTGGAGCTGCTGGACGACGACGCGCTCGCGGAGCTGCTGGACGGCAGCGACGTGGTGCTGAGCTTCTAGCAATGGCCACCCTGCACACGGTGCACCGCTCGCCCTACCGGGAGACCACGTTGGCGAGCTGCCTGCGCATGGCGCGCCCGGGCAGCGCGATTCTGCTGCTTGAGGACGGCGTGTACGCCGCGGTGGCGGCGGGCGCGCACGCGCCGCGCCTGCGCGAGGCAATGGCGCGGCTGCGCGTGTTCGCCCTCGAGGCGGATCTCGCGGCGCGCGGCATCGCGCCCGATGAGCTCATCGACGGCATCGCGACGGTGGACTACGAAGGTTTCGTGGATCTCGCCTGCGAGCACGCGAAGGTGCAGGCGTGGCTTTGAACCCGTGTCCCGGATCGTGCGGCAAGACATACCCGTTCCGGAACAAGGCATGGGTCGCCGCGCCCCTGCCGCCTGCGGGCGCAGCGACCCATGCGATCCTCCTCCCTGGACCGTGATGCGGGATTCGGAACAGCGATTCGGCTTGCACGGGTAAGATTTCGCCATGGACGCGACGACCACGCTGGAGGTGGACGGCCGGGTGCTGGAGACGGACCCGGAGGGATACCTGCGCAACCTCTCAGACTGGAACGAGACGGTGGCGCGGCAGATGGCCCGGGACGACGGCATCGAGCTGGACGCCAACCACTGGGAAGTGATCCACTTCCTGCGCGGCTACTACGACGAGTACGGCGTCGCGCCGGCCATCCGCATCCTCACCAAGGCCATGGCGAGGCAGATGGGTCGCGAGAAGGGCAACACCCGCTACCTGTACCGCCTGTTCCCCGACGGGCCCGCCAAGCAGGCCTGCCGCTACGCGGGCCTTCCGAAGCCCACCGGCTGCGTGTGATGTGCGGCGCTGCCGCCCCCGGCGGGCAGCGGCGGTGAGGCCCTGGCCCGATCTCGCGTTCGCCGCGCTGCTGTACGCGTCCTGCGCGGCACTGGTCCTGGGGGCGGCGTGGCGCCTCGCACGCTGGCTGCGCACGCCGCAGCCGCGCCGCGTGCCGGTGACGCCGGCGCCGCGCACCGTCGCGGGGGTGTGTGCACGCATGGTCCACGAGACCCTGTTCTTCACCACACTGTGGCGCGCGAGCCCCTGGACCTGGCTGCTCGGCTGGACCTTTCACGTGGGTCTTGCCCTGGTGCTGCTGCAGCACCTGCGCTACGTGACCGCGCACTGGTGGGGCTGGGTGAGCTGGCTGTCGGCCTACGGCCACCTGGCCAGCGCCCTGCTGCTCGCGGGCCTGGCGGGCCTGTGGGCGCGGCGGCTGCTGGTGGATCGCATCCGCTGGATCACGCGCCCGTCGGACCACGCGGTGCTGGCGCTCATCGCGGGCGTCGCCCTCACGGGCGTCATCATGAAGTACGTCGCGCCGGTGGACGTGGTTGCCGTGAAGGCGTTCGTGCGCGGTCTCGTCACGGCGCGGCCGGAACCCCTGCCCGGTGACGCAATCCTGCTCGCCCACGTGCTGCTGGCCGCGGCGCTCATCGCCGTGTTCCCCTTCGGCAAGCTCATGCACGGCCCGGGCCTGTGGGTGAACCCCACCCGTGCCCAGGCCGACGACGCCCGCGAGCGGGCGCGCCCGCGCCATGGCTGAGCGCGATCCGCGCGCCATGCCGGCCGTGCCCGCGGTGACGCCGGGCGCCATGGCCGGAAGCCGCCCGCACCCCGCGGAGGTCGGCGACCAGGAGGCGCTGGGCTTCCCCGGCGCGCGGATCGCCGACTGGCACGAGCGCGCCGTCGCGCGCATGGGCGAGCTGGTGCGCGGCAACCGGGCGCTGCGCCTCGCCATGGACGCGTGCATGCACTGCGGCGCGTGCACCGACAAGTGTCACTACTTCCTCGGCACCGGCGATCCGCTCAACATGCCGGTGGCCCGCCAGGAGCTGTTCCGCAGCGTGTGGCGGCGCCACCACACGCTGGCCGGCCGATGGCTGCCCTGGCTGGTGGGGGCCCGCGAGCTGGACGAGGAGATGCTCGAGCGCTGGTACACCTACTTCCACCAGTGCTCCCAGTGCCGGCGCTGCGCCGCGTTCTGCCCGGTCGGGATCGACACCTCGGAGGTGTCCCAGGCGGCGCGTGAGATCATGGCCAACATCGGCCTCGGCCAGCGCTACACCCATCAGGTGGTGGCCAAGGTGCACGCCACGGGCAACAACCTGGGGCTGCCGGAGCCTGCGCTGCGAGACACCCTGGAGGGGCTCGAGGAGGACCTCCTGGAGGACACGGGCGTGCCGGTGCGCCTGCCCCTCGACGAGCCCGGCGCCGAGGTGCTGCTGGTCGCGCCGTCGGCGGACTTCTTCGCCGAGCCCCACGTGGACGGCCTCATGGGTTACGCCAAGGTGTTCCACCAGGCGGGCGTGTCCTGGACGCTGAGCACCGTGGCCGCCGAGGCGGCGAACTTCGGCCTGTTCATCGGCTCCGAGGACAACATGCGCCGCATCGCGCACAGGGTGCGCGAGGCCGCCGCGGGGCTCGGCGTGAAGCGCATCGTGTTCGGGGAGTGCGGACACGCCTGGCGCGTGGCATACAACATGCTGCACGACCTGGCGGGGCCCTTCGACTTCCTCGATCCCCGCTACCCGGTGCCCCAGCACGTGGTGGAGGTGACCCACGATCTGCTGCGCCGGGGGGCGCTGCGCCTGGACCCGGCGGCCAACGACCACCGTCGGGTGACCTTCCACGACTCGTGCAACGTGGCCCGCGCCTCGTCCATGGGGGGCGTCCCGGGGGGACAGTTCACGCTGCCCCGGGAGGTGCTGCGGGCCGCATGCAACCACGTCTTCGAGATGCCCCGGGGCGCCACCGGCGCGCACACGTTCTGCTGCGGCGGCGGCGGCGGGCTGCTCACCGACGAGCTGCTGGATCTGCGGGTTGCCGGCGCTCGGCCGCGCATGCGGGCGCTGGCCGAGGTGGTGGACGCCCACGGCGTGACCCACCTGGTGGCCATCTGCGCCATCTGCAAGAGCCAGTTCGCGAAGGTGTTCCCCCGCTACGGCCTGGAATTCGACCAGGTGCTGAGCCTGCACCAGGTGGTGGGGGACGCATTGCTGATGCGTTGAAGGGGGGTGCGGTGAGGGCCGGCGCCGCCGGCCCGCCGCGGGGATTGGCGCTCCCTAGGGGGTTCGAACCCCTGTCCCCGCCGTGAGAGGGCGGTATCCTGGACCACTAGACGAAGGGAGCTGAAACGCAGGCGCCGGACTGGACGGCCCGGCGCGGGCTGGTATTATACGGCTCTCGGCCGGCACCTCAATGCCGGCAACGGCTGGCAGGGACACCGTCCCGCCGGCCATGCGCTGGGGGGATCTCCCTGGCGCGCTCGACCCGAACTCACCCGGGCATCGAACGAGAAGAACAGCGGCACATCCCCGTGCCGCGAGCGGCCTGTGTGGATGGATATGGCCCCGGCAGTGCCGCTGTGTGTTTTGTTTCCCGTAATACGGGGTGCGAACCATCACCGAACCGACGATCATTCCGCAGGCCGGACACGGCATCACGCGGGAACACATCAGCGCAGGGGCGCTGCGCGTGCTCGACACGCTCCAGGAGGCGGGCTTCAAGGCCTACCTGGTAGGTGGCGGCGTGCGTGACCTGCTGCTCAAGCTCAACCCCAAGGACTTCGACATCGCCACCGAGGCGCGCCCGGAGCAGGTCAAGGAGCTGTTCGGGCGAAGTTGCCGGCTCATCGGCCGGCGCTTCCGTCTCGCCCACGTGCGCTCGGGTCGCGAGATCGTCGAGGTGGCCACGTTCCGCGGCCAGCCCGAGCCCGACGAGGACAGTGACGGCGACCGCGTGAGCGTGAACGGGCGGATCGTGCGCGACAACGTGTACGGCACGCTGGAGGAGGACGCCTGGCGGCGCGACTTCTCGGTGAACTGTCTCTACTACAGCGCCGCCGAGGCCACCGTCATCGACTACACGGGCGGCATGGCAGATCTCGAGTCGCGCACGCTTCGCATGATCGGCGACCCGGAGCTGCGGTACCGGGAAGACCCGGTGCGCATGCTGCGTGCCATCCGCTTCGCCGCGAAGCTGGATTTCAAGCTGTCTCGCGACACCGAGCGCGCCATCGACTCGTGCGCGAACCTGCTGCACGACATCCCACCCGCGCGCCTGTACGACGAGACGATCAAGCTGTTCATGAGCGGTCACGCGCTGGCCACCTACGAGATGCTGCAGCGCTACCGGCTGTTCGAGTTCATCTGTCCCGAGACCTCCGCGTGCGTGGACGACATGGAGGACGAGGAGGGGCTGGTGGAGCGCTTCCTGCGCCAGGCGCTGTCCAACACCGACGCGCGCATCCGCGAGGACAAGCCGGTGACACCGGCGTTCCTGTTTGCGGCGCTGCTGTGGGAGCCGGTCAAGCGCGATGCCAAGGCCATCGAGAGCCAGGACATGAACGCGGTGCAGGCCGTGGACAGCGCGGGTGTCGACGTGCTGGCCCGCCAGATCGAGCACGTGGCCATGCCGCGGCGGTTCTCGCTCATCGCACGCGAGATCTGGAGCATGCAGCCGCGACTGACGCAGCGCCGCGGCCGCAAGCCCGACGAGCTGCTGGACAATCCGCGCTTCCGTGCCGGCTACGATTTCCTGCTGCTGCGCGCCGAGGTCGGCGAGGACGTGCGCGACGACGCGGACTGGTGGACGCGATTCCAGGACGCCGACGAGAGCGAGCGCGCGGCCATGGTGGCCCGTGGCGGCGGCGGCGGCGGTGGCGGCGGCGGTGGCGGCGGAAGCGGCAGCAACTCGCAGCAGCCGTCCGGTGGCAAGAAGCGCCGGCGGCGCCGGCGGCGGCGGCCGCGGCGCCCGCAGCAGGCGCAACCGGCCTGACCCGGGCGCCAGCGCGGCGTCAGCCGGTCCGGGCCTTCGTCGGCCTGGGCGGCAACCTGGGGGACGTTCCGGCCCGCCTGCGTCGAGCGGTGGCAGCCATGGACGCGCTCCCGCACACGCGGGTCGTGCGCGTGTCCGCCCTTTACCGCAATCCCCCCATGGGTTCGCAGGAGCAGCCCGACTACGTGAATGCCGTGGCGGAGCTGCACACGGGGCTCGGGCCTCGTGTGCTGCTGGACCACCTGATGACCATCGAGAACCGGGAGGGCCGCGTGCGCGGTGACGCGCGCTGGCAGGCCCGCACCCTGGACCTGGACCTGCTCCTGCACGGCGATCGGACCGAGTGCGGACCGCGACTGACGCTGCCGCACCCGGGAACGCACTCGCGTCCGTTCGTGATCCACCCGCTGGCGGAGATCGCACCGGAGGCGGTGATCCCCGGTCAAGGCACCGCGGCGGTGCTGGCCGCGTCGGTGCCGCGTGGCCAGCTCGAGCGCATCGGCGAGAGCGCCTGATCGGGACGCGCGGCGCGGCCACCGCCTACAATATGCGGCTCGCGCGGGGGGACGGCGGGCGGGCCTGGGAAGCACGGTGTCGGCACAAACGGACTTACGCTACATCGTGGTGGAGGGACCCATCGGGGTGGGGAAGACCACCCTCGCGCGGCGCCTCGCGGCAAGCTTCGGCGGCGAGACGCTGCTCGAGGCGCCCGAGGACAACCCGTTCCTGCCCCGCTTCTACGACAACCCCCGGGCCCACGCCCTGCCCACCCAGCTCTCGTTCCTGCTCCAGCGTGCCCAGCAGATCCAGGCGCTGACCCAGGAAGACCTGTTCGCGCGGGTCCGCGTGGCGGACTTCATGCTCGAGAAGGACCGACTGTTCGCCGAGCTCAACCTGGACGCGGACGAGCTGGGGCTGTACCTGCAGGTCTACGACAAGCTGGTCAGGGACGCCCCGTCACCGGACCTGGTCATCTATCTCCAGGCGCCGGTGGACGTGCTCGTGGAGCGCGTCGCCGGGCGCGGCGTGCCTTACGAGGATCGCATCGATCCCCGCTACCTGCAGCGCCTGGCCGCCGCCTACACCCGGTACTTCTTCCATTTCGACGCCGCCCCGCTGGTGATCGTCAACGCCGCGGAGATCGATCTGGCCCGCGGCGACGAGGACTACAATCTCCTCTTCGAGCGCATCCAGACCATTCGCAAGGGACGGCACTACCTGAACCCGCTGCCCTTCTGAGGCGGCGAAGCGAGGACGCACCATGTCGCCGAAACGCGCCGGACGGGCCGACCGCGGCGGACACGCGCCGCCGCGCGTGGTGCGCGCGCTGGACGAGCTGCGCGGGCTGCTGGACGCGGACCGTGCCGCCGGGCGCCGTATCGCCCTGGTGCCGACCATGGGCAACCTGCACGACGGCCACCTGGAGCTGGTGCGCCGCGCCCACGGTCTCGGCGACCGGGTGGTGGCCACCATCTTCGTCAACCCGTTCCAGTTCGGGCCGAGCGAGGACTTCGACAGCTATCCGCGCACCTTCGAGCGCGACCTCGAGCTGCTCGCCGGGGTGGACTGCCACATGGTGTTCGCGCCGGAGGGCGCCACGGTGTACCCCCACGGGCCCGACGTCATCACCCGGGTGGAGGTGCCACGCCTGGGCGACATCCTGGACGGCGAGAGCCGGCCGGGCTTCTTCCGCGGCGTGGCCACGGTGGTGAGCATCCTGTTCAACATGGTGCAGCCCGACGTGGCGCTGTTCGGCGAGAAGGACTACCAGCAGCTCCTGGTGATCCGGCGCATGGTGGCGGATCTCAAGATGCGCATCCGCATCGAGGGCGTGCCCACCGTGCGCGACCCGGACGGGGTCGCCATGAGCTCGCGCAACGGCTACCTGACGGCGGAGGAACGCGCCCGCGCGCCGGCCCTCCAGCGCGCCCTCGTGGCGGCCCGTGACGCCCTGGTGTCCGGCAGCGAGGCCGCCGAGGTGGAGGCGGGCGGTCTCGATGCGCTCGCCGCCGCGGGCATGCGACCGGACTACTTCCAGGTGCGCCGGCAGGCGGACCTGGAGCCACCCGGCGTGGGCGATCCCGTGATCGTGCTGGCGGCGGCGTGGCTGGGCCGCGCCCGACTCATCGACAACCTGAAGGTCTGACGACACGGACCGTTCGTCGCGCGACCCGCGGCGTTCATCCCCCGAACCGGGCGCCGCCAACGCCAGCGTGCTATCAGAAGGTCGCGCCGTACCGTGCGAGACGCCCCGAAGGTGACCGCCATGAACCCCCTGCCACGCTACCCGCGCTGGACCGAGGACGAGCTGACAGCGGAGATCTACCGCATCGGTGGACTGCTGCGGCGCGCGACGGCGCAGCGCGACGAGCGCTCGCGCTGCGCCGCGTCGTACCTGGGCCAGCTCCTGCGCGAGCGCGAGGACACGCTGGCGACCCTGCGCGTGCGTCGCCGCCGCTTGAGCTGAGGTCGGTCGCCGGGCCGCGCTACGGCTACAATCCGCTCCTTCATGTCCCGGGAGGAGGGGCCGCCCGGTGAAAGCCGTCGTCGTCAGGGAGTTCGGGTCCTACCGCAACGCCGTCATCGAGGAGTGCCCCGCCCCGGCGCCCGGTGACTTCGACGTGCTGGTGGACGCGAGCCACGTGGGTGTCAACTACCCGGACCTGCTGATGATCGCCGGGCGACACCCGGTGCGCCCGACGTTGCCCTTCACGCCCGGCATGGAGTTCGCGGGCACCGTCGCCGCCGTCGGCAAGGAGGTGAGCGAGGTGGCCGTGGGGGATCGCGTGGCCGGCGAGGTGGACTACGGCGCCTACGCCACCCAGGTCGTGGTGCCGGAGGAGAACTGCTACCGCATCCCGGACGACATGTCCTTCGAGCATGCCGCCGCGCTCGGGCTCGCGTACCAGACCGCCCATTTCGCGCTCAGCGACCGCGCCCACATGAGCGCCGGGGAGCGCGTGCTGATCAACGGCGCCGCCGGCGGCGTGGGCCTCGCGGCGGTGCAGCTCGTGAAGGCGCTGGGCGCCACCGCCATTGCCGGCGTGCGCAGCGACGATCAGGCAGAGGTGGTCAAGGCGGCCGGCGCCGACCACGTGGTGGACCTGGCCGCCGACAATCTGAACGAGAGCCTGCGCGAGCGGGTGATGGAGATCACCAACGACCACGGGGCGGACGTGATCCTGGACCCGGTAGGCGGGGACGTGTTCGACGCGAGCCTGCGCGCGCTGGCCTTCTCGGGCCGGCTGGTGGTAGTGGGGTTCGCCTCGGGGCGCATTCCCTCCGTGGAGGCCAACATCCTGGTGTTGCGCAACATCAGCGTGATCGGGCTGCAGTGGCGCCAGTACCGCCTGCGCGAGCCCGACTGGGTGCGGCGCATCCAGCACGAGATGTACGGCCTCTACCAGCAGGGGCGGCTGACACCGCGACTGATGCAGATTCATCCCATGGAGCGCTTCGCCGACGCCCTGGAGGCCATCGAGGCGGGCCGCGTCCACGGCAAGGTGGTGCTGGCCTCCGGCGGCGGCTGAGCCGCCGGCCGGGGGCGGTCAATGTGCCATGAGCACCGGCAGGTCCGCGCCGTAGAGGATGTGCCGGGTGGCACCGCCGAACACGAGCTGGCGCAGCCGGCTCTGGGTATAGGCGCCCTTGACCAGCAGGTCGGCGCCGTCGCTGCTGGCCTCCTCGACGATGGCCTGGCCGGGGGTGCGCCCCTCGGTCTGGGCGGTGCGTCCGCCGGCGTTGATGCCGTTGCGCACCAGGTGGCGCACCACCTGATCGCCGTCCGGCCCCGGCACCGACCAGCCCTCGATGCTCAGCACGGTGACGCTCTCGGCCTTCGCCAGCACCGGCATGGCCAGGGCGATGGTGCGCGCGGTCTCGGTGCTGCCGTTCCAAGCGATGACCACGCGCGCGCCCACGCTCTCGCCTACCGCCTGGGGCGTGATGAGCACCGGGCGGCCGCACTCGAACAGCGCGGCCTCGCACATGGCGTCCCAGTCGCTCCAGGGGTAGCCGAAGCCGCGACCGATCACTACCAGGTCGAACAGGCGCCCGTAGTCCCCCAGCACCTGGCCCTCCAGGCCCTCGAACTCGCGCCAGCTCGCCGTGACCTCCCCCTCGTCACGGCCCATGGGGGTCATGGCGATGCCGCGCGCCTCGACGGCGCGCTCGAAGCGCGCCCGGGCACGCTGGGCCAGGCGCTCGCCCTCCTCCTCGAGCTGGGTCACGTAGGAGGCCATCATGGCCATGCCCTCGCCGTCGATGACCTGCGGCGGGCGGACCACGAACAGCCCCTCCAGGTGGCTCGCGAAGCGCCGGCCAAGCAGCCCCGCGCAGTCCAGCGCAACCTGCGCAGCGTCGTCGTCGAAGAAGGGAACGAGCAGCGTCTTCATGGGCGCGGCACCGTCGGTAGGAGGATTGGGCCAAGGCTAGATGGTCGCGGGCGCGGAGACAAACGGTGTCTGTGGCAGGGACGATGGCATTAAGCTACGAGGGCATGAGCCGTCACCAGAACCTGACCGGCCCGCCGGGCGCACGTGTGCCCGGCGTCCGTGACCACCCGCGCATCCCGCTTGCCCTCGGCGTGTCGCTGACCCTGCCCGACGGCAGCGCCGTGACCGGGACCACGGACAATGTCTCCTGCGCCGGCTTCCAGATGCGCGGATCCCTGTCCCTGGGGGGTGCCCTGTTTGCTGGCACCCATCAGCCGGGCCCCCGCGAGCGGCGGCAGGTGGACGCGGTGCTGCGCGGCACCGGGAACGAGGCGGTGACCATCCGGGTGCGGTGCGCGGCGGTGTTCGCCCGGCGGGTCGCGGAGAACCAGGTACAGGTCGGCTTCCAGTTCCTAGATCTGGAGCCGGCGAGCCTGGAGTGGCTCGAGTCGCGCATCGCCACGGGCCTTCGCCAGGGGCCGCGGAGCTGACCGGGGAGGCGACTGGCTGTCGGAATCCTTTACACCACCCGGATCGTGACCGGGGTCCCGGTTCCCGCGGCGCCCGGAAAGTACTGTATCCTCGGTTTCTCCGCCGGCTGTGGCGCGAAACTTGCACGTCTCTGACGAGTGAGATGTGCCCACGCGCACGGAGAGCCCCGCGACATGAAGCACAGTGAAGAGGCCGAATCCACCGGTTCCCAATCGTCGCCGACGTCCCCCGGGCCCGTCGATACGTCACGGCGTCGGTTCACCCGCGCCGGTCTGTCGGCGTCGGTGATCATGACCCTGGCGAGCCGCCCGGCGCTCGCCAGCCACTGCAGCGTCTCCGGCGGCATGTCGGGCAACATGTCCGTGCCCCACCAGAGCGCGTGCCACGGCCTCACGCCGGGGTTCTGGAAAACGCATCCGGAAGAGTGGTCCTGCGGCTACGAGCCCGGGCTGTGTCATCCCGAGCGCAAGGCCGACGGCACCTGCAAGAATTACGACTTCATCACCTTCGGCAATCTGAAGCAGCTGTTCGCGGAGGGCAAGGTCACCCAGGCCAACTTCGACGCCTACGTGGCCTGGGCCAACTGGAACGCGACCACTGGTGACAACGAGTTTCCGCACCCCTCGGTGCCGCCCACCACCCTGGCCGAGGCCTTTGCCGGCTCGAATCTCACCTTCACGGATCCGAACCAGACGATGATGCAGGCGCTGTGGGATCCGCCGGAGGTTATCGAGCCCCAGACCCTGGTAGCCCATCTGAGTGCCGGCCTGCTCAACATCTGCCGGTTCGGAATCGACTACGGCTATGCCGATCGCGATGCCTTCATCCAGTTCATTCGCGACTGGGCCGGCAGCCTGGAAGCTCTCAAGGACGAGGTCGAGAAACTGAACGTCCGCGGCGGTTCCTGACCGGACGTCCGACCGCGACCATCCCATGCCGTCTCTCGGCCGGCATGGGGTAGCCTCTCCCCATGGCGAATCCCAGGGAAAGCGCATGGCGCGTGGTGCGCCCCTCGCGGCTGCGCGTGCAGCGCTTCGCCGACGAGGTGGTGCTCTACGACGACCGCTCCGGTGACACCCACCTCCTGGACGATCTGGCGGGCCGCGTGCTGGAGCGCCTGCTGGGTGCGAGCGCCCGCTACGGTGAGCTGACCGATCTCGCCGCCGGAGAGGATTCGGCGCGGCGGGGTGCGCGCATCCTCACCGTGCTCGAGCGGCTCCACCGCCTGGGCGTGATCAAGCCGCTGCGCAAGTGAACCTGGCGGGGCTGTCCGCGGGAGAGGCCCGGCGCCGCATGCGCCGGGGGACGCTCGCGCTGCGGGTCGGGCCGTTCACCGCGCGCCTGCGCTCGCCGTTCCCGGAGGTGGCGCGGGAGGTGTGGCGCCTCTACGGCGACCATCCCGTCGCCGACACCGACTTCATCGATTACCACGCGGCACTGGCGCCGCCGCGGGGTCCGCGGCGCTGGCTCCGGCCCCAGGCCCTGTTCCTGCTGGATGGACGCGCGCCGTTCAGGCCACTGCCGCGAGCCCAGTCGGTGCCGCTGCTGGAGTGGGGGCTGAACTGGTGCATCGCGCGCCAGGCCCACCGCTTCCTGATCCTGCACGCGGCGGTGGTGGAGCGGGACGGCCGGGCGGCGATCCTGCCCGGCGACCCGGGCTCCGGGAAGAGCACGCTGTGCGCCGCGCTGGTCCACTCCGGCTGGCGGCTGCTGTCGGACGAGCTCGCGTTGCTGGACATGGCCGACGGCGCGCTGCACGCCCTGGCGCGGCCGGTGAGCCTCAAGAACGAGTCCATCGAGGTCATCCATGGCTTCGCGCCGGACGCGGTGTTCAGCGCGCCTTTCGCCGACACCGCGAAGGGCACCATAGCGCTGGTGAAGCCGCCCCGGGACAGCGTCTCACGGGTGCACGAGACGGCCGAGCCTGCCTGGGTGATCACGCCCGAGTTCGCCGCCGGTGCCACGGCGGATCTCGCGCCTGCGTCGAAGGCCACCACGTTCATGGAGCTGGCTCACAACGGCTTCAACTACAGCATCCACGGCGCTGCCGGATTCGACGCCCTGGTGCGGCTGGTGTCGCGCTGCGCCTGCCATCATTTCCGCTACGGCCGGCTCGGAGACGCGCTGGCGGTGTTCGACGCCCTGGCCGCGGGGGAGCGCGGTTGACGCCCGGGGCCCTGCACGGGGCGCTGCTCGACCCGGACGTCGTTCGCGGCTGGAACCTCGCCGCGTGGGACGACTGCATCCGCCAGGCCGCCCGGTGCGATCTCATCGCACGCCTGCACGCGGCGCTGGCCGCGCGCGGCCTCCTGGACACAGTGCCGGCACCGCCGCGAGCGCATCTCGAGGCAGCGCGGGTGCTGGTGGACAAGCACCGGCGGGACGTGGCCTTCGAGATCGAGTGCATCGAGGAGGCCCTGCGCCCGGTGGACACGCCGGTGCTGCTGCTCAAGGGCGCGGCCTACGTGGCCGCGGATCTACCGCTGGCGCGCACGCGCCTGTTCAGCGACGTGGACATCATGGTCCCGCGCGAGCGCCTCGGCGAGGTGGAGCGGGCCTTGCGGCGCAACGGCTGGAGCCCGGCGAGCCGCGACGCCTACGACGACAGCTACTATCGCCGCTTCACCCACGAGCTGCCGCCCTTCGTGCACGCCTTCCGCGGCACGCTCCTGGACGTGCACCACAACATCCTGCCGCCCACGGCGTCGCCGAGTCCGGACGCGCCGCGCCTGCTCGCAGACGCTCGCGTGCTCAGGCGCCGCCTGCGGGTGCTCTGTCCGGTGGACATGTTCCTGCACAGCGCGACCCACCTGTTCCACGAAGGCGAGTTCGACCATGGCTTCCGCGATCTCGTGGATCTCCGCGACCTGCTGGAATGCTTCCGCGAGGAGGAGGCCTTCGCACCGCGCCTCGCGCGCCGGGCCAGGGAGTTCGGGCTGGCGCGCACCGTGCACCACGCGCTGCGCGCCACGGCGCGCTTCTTCGGCGACGACGCGGTGCCGGAGGCTCTCGCGGGCGGCATTCCGCACGGCGGCATGGATGCCGCCGGGCAGCACCTGATGGATGCCCTGTTCGACCGCGCACTCGCGCCGCTGCACCCCACCTGCGACGACGCCTTCAGCGGCGCCGCGCGCTTCGCCCTCTACCTGCGCGGTCACTGGCTGCGCATGCCGCCGCGGCTGCTGCTGCCGCATCTGGCGCGCAAGTCGCTGCGTCGCCTGGTCCGTTCACCCTCCACCTGACCACAGGAGACACCCATGTCCGAACACGATCGGAGCGACGCCTACCGCCGGGGCATGACACTTCGACGCGAGGTCCTGGGCGATGCCCACGTGGACCGATCCCTCGCGCGGGCGGCCGAGGATCCCTTCCTGCAGCCGGTGCAGGACATGGCCACCGAGTTCGGCTGGGGCGCCGTCTGGGCGCGTCCCGGGCTCGAGCGCAAGACCCGCAGTTTCCTCTCGGTGACCTGTCTCGCGGCGCTGGGCAAACACGACGAGCTGCGCACCCACATCCGCGGCGCGGTGCGCAACGGCGCCACCCGCGAGGAGCTCCGCGAGGTGCTCCTGCACGCAGGGGTGTACTGCGGGGTGCCGGTGGCGCTGGAGTGCACCCGCATCGCCAAGGAGGTGCTGGACGAGCTGGGCGCCTGAGCCGATACGACGGCGGCTACGACGCGATCAGCGTCACCGCCACGGCGCACACCCCCACGCCCGCCCACTGGGGGGCGCTCACGGACTGCTTCAGCACCAGCCGCGAGAGCACCACGGTGGACACCGGGTAGAGGGAGGCCAGCACGCCCGCCACGTCGATGCGGGTGTGGTGGGTGGCCAGCAGGTAGAGCCCGTTGCCGGCGGCGTCCAGCAGGCCTGCAAGCAGCGCGACGGCGATCCCGGCCCGCCCGCGGGGTACCGCGCGCAGCGCGAGCACCGCCGCCACCGCCGCGAGCAGCATCACCAGCCGTGCCGCCAGCAGCGGCGCGAACACCGTCGCCTGACTCACCTGGGCCAGGAGCACCAGGAAGCCGCCGAGGAATACGCCCGCTGATGCGGCCGTGCCCAGTCCGCGCAGCGACGTGGCGCCACTGCGGTCGCGGGTGACCAGTCCGATCCCGGTCAGCGCCAGCACGAAGCCGGCGAGCTGCGCCAGCCCCGGGGGCTGCGCCACCAGCACCCCGAAGGCCACCGGCACCAGCGCCCCCACCACCGCGGCGCAGGGGGCCACCACGGCGGCGCTGCCGACGGCGAGGGCCCGGTAGAGCGCCGCGAGGCCCGCCGCGCCGGCCACCCCTGCCGCCACCGCCCATTGCAGATCCGTTCCCGCGGGAATGCCTTCGCCCCGCAGCAGCGCCAGCGCGAGCAGCAGCAGCGCGCCGGAGCCGCCCACCGCCGCGACCACCGCGGCCGCGTGCAGCCGCCGCGCCGCCAGCCCGCCGCAGAAGTCGCCACCGCCCCACACGGCGGCGGCGGCGAGGCCCAGGGCCGGGCCGGTGAGAGAAGGGATCAGCATGTTCGCGGGAGTGTCCCACGGCGGGCGGGTCCGTGGGCACGGGATAGCGTCGCCACGGCCTCCTGGCGGATACGGGTGCGTCGAGACCGGCAGGGCGCGGCGGCGCCCGCAGGCGCAGAGCTACCGCCGCCTCGCGGCTCCTGCGCCGATGAGTCCCGCCGCGAGCAGGAGCAGCACCGCCGGCTCCGGGACGACGCCGGGATCCGGGTCCAGCAGCCGCACGTTGGAGATTCGCAGGGTCGAGCCGGTCTCGATGTCGAAGGACACGAGCTCGAAGGCGAGGCCAAGGGTCTGACCGACGAGTCCGCCGAGCGCGAACGTCAACGTGCCCGACAACGAGTCCGCCGTGGCGAACTCGAACGCCGGTCCGAGGGAGGCACCCGTGGTGCCGTCGAGCACGGCGGCGAAGAACTCGTCGACATTGCCCGGCGCCTCCGTGAAGGCGAAGTCGAAGGCGAGACTCCGCCCCGGTGCGGGCACGATGACCTCCGGATCTCCCAGGACGGGCTCGTTGCTGAGTCGCACGAAGAACGCGGCGGGGTCCTCGCTGAACGATGCCGAGCTGCCGTCAGCGGCGACGATCACCGTGGGATCGAGCGTGGTGAAGTCATTCAGATCGATGGGCGTCACGATCACCGCGCCAGCGGCCGCAGTCCACGTGGAGACAATCGCAGCGAAGACCAATTTCACGACCGTGTTGCAGATCCGCTTCATCGCCGTGTCTCCTCCGCCCGCTTTGCCGGCGGCGCAGCATCCATGATGTCGAGCAAGAAACGTGCCCGTCACGGTACGACCAGAGTGAATTCAGCGAGTTCTGTAATCAAGTTCATCCGATTCAGATTCGAGGTTGATGGAAACTGTAAAGAATTCCGACATCGGCATCGTTGCCGTGGCGAGACGAAGGCGAGGTCTGCAGCTGTTCGAATTGCACCCGGCCACGTGCCGTGACGCGTGAAATGGGTTGACATTCGAACCGGAGATTGCTCAATTGCACGGATAGGCGTAACGCTCCCGCTGCGTTCGTGCATTCGTTGGCAGGCCGGCGGGACATCCGCGCAGGTCGTCTCTCGGAGCCATCGGGAAGACGATGGCCGGGAGCACGAGCCGGTCACGGGAATCGAAAAAAACGCCAGTCCGGGACAGCCGGAAGCGGATTCCCAGCATCGGGCTCCGCGGCCGCACGGCAAGCCAGGGGATACGGAGGGCTCTCCCCGGTGATGCATGTGCGTCCTTGTCGTCAGTCCATCGTGGCGCTGCTTGCCGGGGCGCTGCTCGTCCAGTCGTCCCTCGCCCGCGCCGTCGACCTGTCCCTCCTCACGCCCGTTCCGGACACCCAGGCAAGCACCAGCTTCGCGTACGCGGGCTTCAACCGCGTCACGTCCCAGATCAGCTACCGCGCGACCATCACCAACGTGTCCCCGTCGCACATCGACGGTACGTTGTACCTGTCCGTCGATTCCATCAGCAGCAGCCAGGTCACCGTCGCCAACCCCGCGGACACGTCCAGCACCGGTCTGCCGCTGTTCGTGGTCATGGAGGACGCCACGCTCGCGCCGGGCGAATCACGCACCGAGACCATCCTGTTCCAGACGCCGTCGCGCCCGCCGCGGTTCACATTCGACACCTCGCTGCACCTGCAGCCGACGGTCGCCCCGGATCTGACGCCGCCCACCATCGACATCGTGTCGCCGGCCGATGGCGCCATCATCCCGGACGCCGCCAACCCGCCCACCATCCAGGTGAGCTTCGACGACGTGGGCAGCGGCATCGACCCGGCGTCGTTCAGCCTGACCGCCAACGGCGCCGACATCCCGTGCATCGTCAACGCCACCAGCACCGGGGCGGACTGCACGCCGGCGGCGAAGCTGCCGCCGGGCACGGTGACGCTGACGGCGTTCGTGGCGGATC
>JBFHNV010000110.1:0-19157 GCA_041593595.1 Gammaproteobacteria bacterium | reverse complement strand
TCCGAGGCCAGCAGGCCGATGGCGCCCCACTGGGCGGCGGAGTTGTCGATGCTGGTGTTCCACTGATAGCGCCAGGCGCCGCCGGAGCCCTGCTCGGTCTGGCCCCAGGCGAACTGGTCGGACATGTCGGTGAGGATGTCGAAGTACGAGCGCCGCTTGATGCCGGCGGCGCCGGTTATGGTGCGCGCCAGCGGGGTGCCGCTGCTGGCGATGGCGTCCATCACCTGGCCGCCCTGGTAGATGGGCTGGCTGCCCGAGCCGCTCACGCCGGTCTGGATGCCGATGCCGTTGCCGTTGGTGTCCGGCTCGCCGTAGGTCTGCACCGCGATGTTGACGGTGCCCAGGTCGCGGAAGAGCTGGCGCAGCCCGCGCATGACCGTCTCGGCGTACGGGTCCTCTGTGTGATCCACGGTCTCGGTGTGGCCGTTGATCTCGAAGGCCTGGATGGACGAGGCGGTGGCGCTGGCGCGGGCGTTGCTGGTCCAGTAGCCGGTGTCGTAGCCCTCGGCGGTGGTGCGGGTCTGCTGCTGGTGCAGGTACCACAGGCCCTCGTCGATGGCGATGTTGACCTCGGTGTTGAGGGTCTCGGGCCGCACGATGACGTTGTAGGTGTCCTGCCCCTCCTGGCCCGCGCCGTCCCAGACCTTGAGCACCGCCGTGAAAGGCGTCCCGGCCGGGGCGTCCGGATAGGTGTGCGCCACCGACAGGTCGTAGGGGTTGGTGACCGCGGTGACGGGCGACTGGGTGCCGTCGCCGAAGTCCCACTGGTAGCTGACGGGATCGGCATCGCGCACGATGCCCTTCAGGCGGATGGAGCGGCCGTTGAAGGTCTCGTGGGGCACCACCGGGTCGCGCGCCACCCACGGCACGGTGATCACGTCCGGCGGCAGGTTGGCCGCCACCGGCACGACGACGCTGGCGGTGTCGGTCTGGCCCGCGCCGTCCTCCACGGTCAGCGTCACCACGTACGGGTCCGGGCCGTCCGCCCGGAAGTCGTCCAGCTCGAAAATGCCCGAGTGGACCGTGATCCCGAGGCGCAGCGGCGCGTCGCTGCGGTTGGTGGAGTCGTGGAGCTGGGTCCAGCTGGCGGCGCCCGCCGCGCGCACGAAGTAGGTCGCTCCGGCGCCGGACTTGACGTCGATGCGTACCTCGTAGGTCACGCCACGGGTGTAGCTGCCGAAGACGCCGCGGTTCGAGCCCTGCTCGTAGACGTGGATGTTGCCATTGTTGAAGTAGATGGCGTGAGGCATCTGGTTGAAGCTGAAGCTGGTGCTCGTGTTCTTCAGCCCGATCATGGCGTGCTGATTGCCGCTGGCGTTGACCGGGGTGATCAGCGCGCGGTAGCTGGCGCCGCGCCCGGAGGCGTCGCTGGTGAACAGGTAGCGGCTGCCCCAGCTCGCCGCTCCGGTGACCGTGACCCTGTCGTCCTGGGTCGCGCCGATCGCGAGCCAGGCGCTGGTGTCCAGCACGTTCCCGTCGAAGGTCTCGTCGAGGAACAGGCCAGTGGGCAACGGGTACGCGTGGAACGGCCGTGCGCCCACCGCGTCGATGTCGTTGGTGAAGTCGCCGTCGCCGTCGCGATCGACGCGGTCGTCGAAGTCCCAGCGGTACTCCACGATGCCGTAGTCGTCCGCCGAGGAGCGGGCGTCGAAGTAGGCGGGCGGCCCGTTGGCGGCGGTTTCCGTGGGCACCGCGATGCTGGCTACGGGCGGCGTGCCGACGATCACGTCCACGGTGGTGGTGTCGGTGTGGGTCTGGCCGGCGTTGTCGGTGACCGTCAGGGACAGGTCGTAGGTGCCCACGGCCTGGTAGAAATGGGTCGCGGTGGCGCCCTTGCCCACGTAGGGCAGGTCGGACGGACCGCCGGTGGTGTCGCCGAACACCCACTGGTAGCGCTCGACGTTGACGTCGTCGCTGGAGCCGGTGCCGTTGAACAGGTTCATGCTGCCGACCTCGACGGTGTAGGGCCCGCCGGCATCGGCCACCGGCGGCGCGCCGGCCTCGATGGTGATGGTGGTGGTGTCGAAGGCCGGCTGCAGGGCGTTGTCCCGCACCCGCAGATCGATGGTGGTCACGCCCGGGGTGTCGAACTCGAGGGACGGCGTGGGGCCGACCAGCAGACCGTCCACCCGGACGTCGTCCACGGTCATGGAGCCGTTCAGCACCGTGCCGTGCACGTGCAGGGGCGAGGCGTTCGAATGGCTCGACACGTAGAGCACGGTCCAGTCCGGGGCGCCTGTGGGCCTGTACTCGTAGGTGGCGCCGGCGCCGGGATTGACCGTGATGCGCACGTCGTAGGCGTCGCCGCGCACGAAGCTGCCGACGGTGGCCCGGAAGCTGCTGTCCTCGTAGATCTGGAAGGTGCCGTTGTTGAAGTACAGGGCGTACGGCATCGCCGTGTAGCTGGTGCTGCTGGACGTGTTCTTCAGGCCCCACATGGAGCGCTGCGTGCCCGAGGCCGCCGTGGTGAGCCGGGCCTGGAACACCAGCCCGCGCTCGAAGGTCTCGGCGCTGGTCAGGTAGCGGTTGCTCCAGCTGCCGGCGCCCACCACGGTGACCGCGTCGCTCTGGGTGACGCCGGTGCTGGCCGTCCACTTCGCCGTGTCGAGCACCGTGCCCGCGAAATCGTCCACGAGCCGATCCCGCACCGTCCACAGGTAGTCGAAGATGGCGAAGTCGTCGCTGGAGCCGGTGGCGTCCAGGGTCGCCGTCCACACGCCCAGGCTCGCGACCGCCTCGCCGAAGACGTAGGGTCCGCCCGCGTCGGCAACCGGCGCGGCGTTGGCCTGCACCTCCACGTCGAAGGTGGTGGTACCCGTCTGGCCGGAGCGATCGGTGACGGTCAGGGTCACCGTGTAGGTGCCGGGGGCGCCGTAGACGTGGGTCACGGCCACGCCGGAGCCGGTGCCGCCGTCGCCGAAGTCCCACTCGTAG
Source organism: Gammaproteobacteria bacterium (assembly GCA_041593595.1). Classification (GTDB taxonomy): domain Bacteria; phylum Pseudomonadota; class Gammaproteobacteria; order HK1; family HK1; genus JBFHNV01. The sequence goes on along the minus strand of JBFHNV010000110.1, from coordinate 16,223 downwards.
CCGACGATCTCGGTGTCGTCGGTGGAGGCGCTGGCGTCGAAGTCCACGCTCCAGCCGCCGCCGGTGGCGAAGCTCTCGTCGGCGACCGCGGGCGCGAGGATGTCGGCGACGGGCGGGTTGCCCTGGGTGACCGTCACCTGCGTGGTGTCGCTGGCGCTCTGCCCGGCGTTGTCGATGGCGGTCAGAGTCACCGTGTAGGTGCCGAGCGCCTCGTAGCGGTGGCGCGCCGTGACCCCGCCCAGGTACGTGCCCAGGTCGTTGAACACGTTGGCGCGGCCCAGCGTCTGGATGACCACGGGCTTCGACGTGGTGACACGGTGCACGCCGGGGCCGGTGGGGAAGTCCCCGGGCGCCAGGTGCAGGAACCCGTCACGGGCCAGGGTCTGGACCAGCGCGCCGCCGTCCACGTCCACGACGGTGTCGTCGCCGGGCGCGAAGATGACGATGCCGTCGGCGAGATCGTGCAGCCAGAAGTCGGTGCCTGCGCGGCCGCCCGCGAAGGAGACGTCGTCGCCCAGGTTCTGGATGGCGCTGCCGCCCTCCGTGTCGCCGGCCCAGACCTCCACGTCGCCGGTGCTCTCCAGGCGCAGGCGCCGGGTGCCGACGCCGTTCTGGAAGTACAGCTCGCCGGCCGCCATGACGCGGGTGTACAGCAGCGCCCCGCCGTCCATGTCGTACACGTCCACCGTGGCGGCCTCGTGGGCGAACGCCGCGATGGCGCCGGTGGTGCCCTGCCGGGTGGCGAAGTAGAACAGCCGGCCGGCGCCGTCGCCGGTGGCGGACGGCACCGTCGTGTAGCCGTTACTGCCCACGGTCTGCATGGACACGCGGCCGGTGGCGACGACGCGATAGGTGACCTCCGAGATGCCACTCACCTGACGATACTCGCCGGCCCGCACCGGGAAGCTGGTGACGGCGCTGCCGCTGGCGTTGAAGAAGGTGACCTGCGCGTCCTCGATACCGTAGACGAAGAAGCCCTCGTTGGCGTCGAAGTGCAGGACGAACTCGTGGCCCACCGGGTCGCCGTCCAGCGACGGCGCGAACGCCGCATGGCTCGCCAGGTTGGTGAAGTACGCCACCACCGGCTTGCTGGCCTTGACCTTGTAGTAGACGCCGTCCCCGGGGGTGACGTTGTTCCAGGACTGCAAGGCGTTCCACGTGGCGCTGGTGATGACCGCGCCGGTGGCGAGATCGATGATCTCGATCAGCGTGTCGTCCTCGGTGGCGATGATGCGCGCCAGGTTGGCGCCGGCGGTGTCGTAGCCGTACAGGTCGGTGCCGACCGCGAAGTAGCTGGCGCGCGCGCCGTCGGCGGTGCTACTCGTGTAGCTGGTGCCGTCGCCGAAATCGACGACGTAGCGCTGCACGTTGCTGTCGTCCAGCGCCGTGCCGTCCAGCACGAAGTCCCAGCGCCCGCCGAAGGCGTCGGCCTCGGTGAGCAGGTAGGGGCCGCCCGCGTCGGGCACCGGCGGCGTGCCCTGGGAGGTGAGCGTGGTCAGGGTCTGCGTGGCGTCCTGGCCGGCGTGGTCTGTGACGGTGAGGGTGACGTCGTAGCTGTCCACGGCGCCGAAGCTGTGGGCGATGTCGGCCGGCGTCTGGCCGAAGGCCGACCAGTCCTCGTCCAGCGGCGTGATCTTGATGTTGTCGTAGCGCAGGGACTGGGTATGGGCGAGGACGCCGATGCCGCCCGAGGGGAAGCCCGCCCGGGTGGTCTGGATCTGCAGCGTCTCCACCCCGCCTTCGGGGGTGACGTAGAGCTGCATGGTGTCGCCCACCACGCGGATGCGCAGGTGGTTCCAGATCCCCTCGTCCCAGCCGGTGCCGCCGTCCTGCAGCACGGTGCCGGTGCGCCAGTCGTAGAAGCGCCAGAAGTCCCAGCTGTTGCGCGAGTACATGAGCAGGCTGTCGGTGCTGCCGGCGGTGTTGGCGTTGCGGAACACGATGCCCAGGTAGCCGTCGTTGCTGCCGGTGTCCACGCCCTGGAAGTCCAGCTCCAGCTCGAAGTCCTGGTAGCTGCGGTTCAGGTCCTGCAGGAAGCGCCAGGCGCCGCCGGTGCTGGTCTGCCGGAGCACGCCGCCGCTCACGCTCCAGGTGCCGCCGCTGACGTTCCAGGCCGGGTCGGCGGTGAAGTCGCCGTCCCGGAAGTCGTCGGCGAGCGGGGCCAGGGTGCTGGTGCTGCCGTCGCCCCAGTCGATGGTGTAGCCGGCGATGCCCTCCGGGTCGCTGGATCCGGTGGCCGCGTACCAGCCGGTCCACTCGCCCAGGGAGGCATCGGTCTCGTCCAGGCTCACCGGACCGGTCAGATTCGCCGTGGGCACGGCGCCCGCCGCGATGGTGACGGTGCCCGTGGCGGTGCCGGTCAACCCGACCTCGTCGGTGACCGTCAGGGTCACGGTGTAGCTCCCGGGCGCGGAGTAGGCCGCCAGCGGGGTGGGGCCGGTGGCGTCGACACCCACGCCGTCGCCGGCATCGAAGTCCCACTGGTACTCGACGATGGACGTGTCGCTGTCGCTGGACGCGGTGCCGTCGAGCCTCACTTGCCAGCGCCCGCGCAGCGCCCGGGACTCGTCGCGAGCGTAGTTGCCCGGCACCGCCACCGGCGGGTCGCCGAACACCACGAGCCGCACGGCGGCCCGGTCCCGCAGCCCGACGTCGTCGGTGACGGTGAGCACCACCGTGTAGTTGCCTTCGCTCGCGAAGGCGTGGGAGGCGGTGCTGCCGGTGGCGGTGTTGCCGTCGCCGAAGTCCCACTCGTAGCTGACGATGGTGCCGTCGTCGAAGGAGTCGTTGCCGTCGAAGTTGACGGTGACGTTCTCGACCACGGCGACCGCGTCGGCGCTGGCGATGGCGAAGGGCTGGCCGTCCACGCGGCCGGCGGGGGCGGCCACCGCGAGGATGTTCGCCGCCGGCGAGGTGGTCGATCCGATCAGCGTGCGCGCACCGAAGGTGCCGTCGCCCAGGCCCGGGTAGAACCACACCTGCCGCGAGGTGTAGGTGGAGGCCACGACGTCCAGGTTGCCGTCGATGTCGAAGTCGTACTTGCCCACGGAGGTGTAGTTGTTGGTGTCCAGGGATCCGATCACGATCCCGCCCTGGAAGGTGCCGTTGCCGTTGCCGCGGAACAGCCTGTGGTCCCCGCTGCTCGAGTTATTGCCGATGATGTCCGCGTTGCCGTCGTTGTCGAAGTCCCCGAGCAGCACGCCGTAGGGGTCGTTGCCCGGATCGGCCACCTGGGACGACGACGGGGTGAAGCCGCCGTTGCCGTCACCGCTGTAGAGGTAGATGAAGCCGCTGCTGGTGCGGGCGCGGGCGAAGTCCATGTTGCCGTCGCCGTCGGCGTCGGCGGCGTCCATGCCGCGGCTGTTGCCGCCGGTGCTGGGCAGCAGCGTCACGTCGAAGCCGGAGACCATGCGCGGGCGGGTGATGCGGAAGTCGTCGAACCAGAACTGCTGGCCGGCAGTGGCGTTGTCGTTGGTCCACCACTCGAACTCGGTGACCAGGGACGCATCCGGCCAGTGCGCCCGGATGGCCTGGTAGATGTCGATCTCGACGCTGTGCCAGGCGTCGTCGTCGATCAGGGTGACCGCCTGCGGCGAGACCGGGAAGCTGCCGGGATCGCCGGCGGGCGCGCCGCCGAGCCAGATCCAGCCCCGGCCGGAGACGTTGAACAGCAGCCCGGCCGGAACGCCCGGCGGGACGCGGTAGTCGAACCGCACCGTGGAGCCGCGCGACAGGAACCAGTTGGCCGGGTTGATGTCGATGGACAGGGTGGTGGGCGTGCCGGTGGCGAACACCCGCATGGACCAGGTGCCGCTGGCCGCGGTGGTGTCGTCGCGGGCCAGGCTGGTGCGGGTCTGCTGCCCGGCCCAGCCCTCGTCGCCGGTCTCGAAGTCCGAGGCGAAGAAGTTCTCCGGCGCGGTGACCAGCGGGCCGGTGTTCTGGAAGTACCAGGTGTAGGCGCCGTCGCCGCCCACCACGAAGTCCATGTCGCCGTCGTTGTTGAAGTCCTCGGCCGCCATGTCCTCCGGGTAGCTTCCCGCCGAGGTGGCGCTGTCGCCGATCGGCCCCAGGTAGACGGGCGTCTCGAAGCGCGCGCCGTCGCGCTCGAACAGGAACAGGTGCATCGTGGGGTTGGCGCCGTAGCCGGTGACCATGTCGAAGTCGCCGTCGCTGCTGAAGTCGGCGATGGCGATGCCGCGGCTGTTGGTGCCGATGTCCTCGAGGAACTGGAGCGCCGAGAAGGTGCCGTCGCCGTTGGAACCGGCGGTGTAGATGCGCGAGTCGTCGCTGATGGTGGCGATGTACGGGTCCGGCGGCTGCAGCAGCACGGTGTCGGACACCAGCACGGTGCGCACGGAGCTGTTGTTGGTCTCGCTGGCCTCGACGATGGCGCCGTCGGGATCCACCCGCACGTGCAGCTTGAACTGGCCGTCGACGGAGCGCAGGTGGCTGACCGCCGCCGACGCGTTGCCCCCGGCGGGGATGGCGGTGATCACCTGGTCGGTGCCGATCTGCACGCCCCCGGCGGCCGGATTGCCGTCGAAGAAGCGCACGGTGACGCTGGCGGCGTCCGCAGCGCCTTCGTTGCGCACCCGCGCGGTGATGTCGAAGGTCTCGTTCGGCCGCGGGAAGGCCGGGTCCACGTCCACGTCGGAGGTGGCGATGGCGAGATCCGGCAGCGGCGCCACGGTGACGATCGCGAAGGCCCGGTTGTTGTCCTCGAAGATCTCGGCGACCTGGCCGTCCACGTCCACCTGCACGTGGATCTCGGTGTCGAAGGCGGGCAGATTGCCCAGGGTCGCGTCCAGGCGCACGCCCAGGCTGGCGGCAGCAAGGCTGCTCACGCTCCACTCCGCCAGCTCGGTGCCGCCGGCGTCCGGGTCGCCCGCGTAGGCGCGCACCTTGAAGGCCGTGGCGTCCAGGCCGCCGATGTTGCGCACCACCACGCTCACGTCCACGTCCTGGCCCTGCACCGGCGCCGCCGGGTCGAAGGAGATGGCCGCCGCGTCGACGAACAGGTCCGGCACCGGCTGCACCACCACCGTGGCGGACGCCTGGTTGTTGTTCTCCAGGGCCTCGGTGATGGCGTCGTCCGGGTCGAGGAGGACGTGGATGGGCCGGGGACCGTCGGGCAGCACGGAGTGGCTCACCGAGGCGATCCCGGAGCCGCCCACGGCGATGGCCGCGATGGACTGGTCGGTGCCGATCTGGACGCCGCCGGCCGCCGGGTCGCCGTCGAAGAAGCGCACCGTGACGCCGGTGGCGTCCAGGCGGCCCTGGTTGCTCACCGTGGCCTGGACCGTGAAGGTCTCGCCCTGGTCCGGCGCCGGAGGCGCGAAGACGATGTCGCCGCCAGCCAGCGTGACGTCCGGCGCCGGGATGACGATCTGCACCGTCACGCGGGCGTCGTTGTCGATCTCGCTGGTCTCCGCCAGCGTGCCGTCGGGGTCCACGCGCACGTGAATGTCGCGCGGGCCCAGGTCGGGGAAATCGGCGCTGGCCTGCACCGTCTCGGAGCCGCCGGCCACCAGGTTGGCGATCGTCTGCTCGCCGATGGGTGTGCCGCCGGCGTCCGGGTCGCCGTCGTAGAAACGCACCAGCACGTTGGCCGTGTCCACCAGGCCCTCGTTGCGCACCTCCACGCTGAAGTCGACGGTCTCGTTCTGGATGGGCAGCGCGGGCACGAACTGGATGCCCGCCGGGCCGATGGACAGGTTCGGCCGGTCGATGAGCAGCAGGGCGCGGGTGGCCAGGGCCGCCTCGTAGGCGTTGTCATTCCACAGGTCGGTGGCGTACTCGGACTGCAGGAAGCTGGATGCCGCGGTGGCGTCGAAGGTGCACGACGCGCTGGCCAGGGCATAGGCGACCAGCCCGGTCTCGAACACGCTGCTCGCAGGATCGCCCCAGCCGCCGTCGCCACGTTGCTGCCCGGCGAGCCACGCGCACACCGCGTCGATGGCCGCGGACAGGTTGCCCGGGCTGGCCACGTTCACCTGGTAGGCGCGCAGCGCCAGCAGGTACAGGGCGCTGTCGTAGACGGTGCTCGCATCCCCCGGGGTGAGGCCCACGCCACCGTCGGCGTTGGCGGCGTTCAGCAGGTAGATCAGGGCGTCGCCGAGCACCACCGCATCTGAGAAGCCGCTGCGCACCAGGGCCCGCAGCGCGAGCGAGGTGTCCAGCACGTCGCTGGCGAAGCCCGCCTCCACGCCGAAGCCGCCGTCGGCGTTCTGGGCCGCGGCCAGGGTCTGCCCCCGGGCCGGCGGCACCGGTCCGGCGGTGGCCAGGGCGAACAGCGCCCGGGCCTGGTGATCCACGCTGACCACGGGCTCGCCGGCGATCCAGGCCAGACCGTTGGGATAGCTCAGGGCGGGGCGCTCGAAGGCCAGGGTCTCCAGCGCCTCGGAGGTGGACTGGAAGATGGTGGCCGGCGAGGTGGGCTCGCCGCCCCAGGAGCCGTCCGCCAGCTGATTGAGGATCAGGTAGGTGATGCCGTCATCGATGATGTCGGCGGACGCGGCGCGCGGGCCCGCTGCCGCGAGCGCGAACGCGACCAGGGCCGCGGCGGCGGCCCGTGCAAACTGGTGGAGGCGGGTGCTGTCGATGGTTCCGTCGCGACCTAGCGAGGCCGTGCCTCCATGGCCGCCATGAGGTGATGGAGCCGCTCCAGATCCACGCCCGCGGGCAGCTCCTGGGGCCGCTCCGCGTACAGAGCGCGCGCCTGCTCCGCCTCCAGCCATCCCTTGCCGGGCAGGAACAGCCTGCCGGTGGTGGCGTCGAGGCGCAGGGCGCCCGGATCCGCGTCGCTGCTTGCCGCGTCCGGCGGTTCCCCATTCACATGGTTCGCGGCCAGCGCCGGTGGCCGGTAGCGCAGCATGGCGGGATCGGCCAGCGCCGCCGCCGGATCGCCCGTGAGGCGCGCGGCGGGGTCGCGCTCCGGGCCGCCCGGCGCGGCGTCGGACGCCGCCGCCGTCTGGCTCGGATCGGCCTCGGCGGGATAGCCCGTCGCCGGCGCGGTGGGGGTCGGGTCGGGCTCGCCGGCCCCGGCCAGGGGGTCGCCGTCGGAACAGGCCGTGAGCAGCGCCGCGGTGGCGAGCGCCGCGGCGGCGCAACGCGCCCCCGGGGCGGTGTCGCCGGATGCGGGGCGTGCCACGAAGCGCCCCTGTGCCCGCTCGATCACCACCTGCCCGGCATCGCCGGCCCGGAAGCGCCCGCCGAGCGCACCTGTCAGCGCCTCCACGAAGCGCAGGGTGTCCTCGATACGCCGGGCGAAGCGCTGGCCCAGCCAGGAGCCGCCGCGCACCTCGGCGCGCAGGAAGTCCTCGCTGAGCTCCAGCGTGACGCGAAGGCCCGGCTCGCCGAGATTGCGCGCCGCCCGATCGAGGGCCCTGCGCAGCTTCGGGTCGTCGCCCCCGCCGTCGAGCCAGCGCGGCGCCGCGTCGCGGCCCAAGACCAGCGTTCCCCGGGGCAGGTCGTGGGAGCGCGCGGGCACGAACACGTGCACCGCGGCCCGGTCGTGCATGTAGTGCTCGGTGGCGCTGGAGCCCGTGTCGTGCTGCGTGGCCCCCTTGCGCAGCACCTTGCGGGCGAAGGGCAGGTAGTCGAACAGCGGGCTGTCGTAGTCGAACAGCACCCACAGCTCCCGGGTGCGCGCGCGTGCCCAGTCCTTGTCAACCTTGAAGTGCTCGAGGCCGCGGCCGGCGAGCATCCGGCGCAGGTGCACCGGGAAGAACAGCCAGCGGTTCCACGCCAGCATGACGCCCAGCAGGAGCAGCCACAGGCCCGCATAGCCCGACCACCAGCGCGTGCCGAGCGGCGCCTCGCCTTCCAGCGACTGCAGCAGGTGGAGGGTGGCGAGAATCAGGACGAACGCGATCCCGACCACCGCGAGCCAGAACGCCACGTGAACGCGCGCCCCGGTCGTTGCCGACGCGCCGCTCATCCAGCGGGCGGCGGGCCAGGCCATCAGGCCACCTGCCAGGCCCCGAGGGGCGGTGCGGGCTCGGGCTCGGGCTCGGGTGCGAGCAGCGGCCAGATCCACCCGAGCAGCCCGTGGATGCGCGGCGGCCCCTGCGCGAGCATGCGCCGGCGCTGCGGCGGTGACCAGGACGCGCTGAGCAGCCACTCCACGAGCTTCTTGACCAGGTACAGGATGAGCGCGGTGAGCGCGATGATGAGCACCACCCAGCCGAACAGGGCCAGTATTCCCGCCCCGGCCCCGATCACCGCTACCAGCTTGGCCACCAGCAGGTAGATGAGCAGGCTGCCGAGCGCGTCCGCCCCGCCCGCCAGCAGTCCCTCCCAGAAGCCGCCGTTGGGGTCGGTGAACACGCCCCAGAAGGTGAGGATCGCGCTGAGGACGGCGATGACGATGCCGGCGCGGCCGACCCACTTGCTCAGGGTGCCGAGATTCTGTACCGCGCCGGCGCCGGTGAAGAACTTCGACGAGGCCTGCAGCAAGGGCAGCAGCAGCCCCGCCGGGTTGGCCGCGTAGGTGAGCCAGGCGGTCATGTCCGACAGCCACTCGCCCCAGGTGGAGTTCTTGCCGGTGGCGCCGCCGGCGAGCCCGCCGCTGATGAGCCATGCGCCGGTGCCGTCGGGGGACAGGACCAGGTAGCCGACCCCGGTCCACTGCTGGACCGTGATCGGGTCGCGGTGGATCAGCACCTCCTTGCCGGCGTTCACCGACGCGGCGACGTCGCTCCTCACCGACGAGGGCACCGTGAGCTGGGGCAGCACCGCGGCCAGGTTGTCCGGCGTGACCCGGTAGATGGGCATGTTGAGGCGGTTGGCCTCGGCCAGCAGCTTGACGGTGGACACGGCCTGCAGGTCGTCGAGGGGGTCGGAGTTGTCGCGCTGCAGGGACTCGAAGATCTTGTGCTCCATGACCGAGCCGAAGGCGCCGGTGATGACGTTGTAGTCGCGCTCGGCCTGGGCGTCTCCCGCCCGCGACACGGTGCTCACGATGTAGCGCTGCACGTCCACGGCCATGCCCAGGTGCGAGATGTCGACGGGCGCGCCGAACAGCCCGAACACGATCTGGGGCCGATACGTGGCGAGCATCTCCGCCGGGCGCTTGATGGACACCACGTTGCTGGCGTTCTCCGCCACCTCGTTGTTGACCTCCACCTCCAGGAAGTAGGTCTGGGCGTGCAGATGCAGCATGCCGCCCATGACGTCGTCCCACGCCACCGTGGCGTCGGGGAGGTTGTCGGGGTCGGTGCCCCAGTCCAGCGCCTGGCGCGTGGCGTCGAAGCGGGCCTGGGTCTCCGCCAGGGCCGCGGTGCTCACGCGCTGCGGGTCGAGCCCGAGCAGGGCGTAGGTGCCGGCGGGGACCGTGTGGCTCACCGCGTCGCTGCCCGCCCCCGGCTCGAAGAACGTGACGCGGATGGTCTGGTCGATCCCCATGCCGACGCCGGGCCCGTTGGCGACCGCTTCGCCGTCGAGGAAGACCACGGGGCGCACGTTCACCGAGGACAGCGGCGCGTCCCACAGCCCCCCGGAGGCCTCCACGGTGGCCACGTCCGCCGCGGTGGCCGGGATGTAGCCGATGGTGACCCGCCGGTTGGCCAGCTCGGGCAGGAACCACGATATCGTGAAGTGCACTTGCTCGAAGGGGTTGAAGGTAGTGGGGGCAGTGGCGACCTGCAGCGTCACCCGGTGGCGCTCTGAGTCGGTGAGCACCGCCTTGCGCTCGCCCGCCACCACGATCTGCACCGGCAGGCTGGCGGGCAGGGCGTCCAGCGGCTCGGCCTTGACCGTGACCGCGCCCACCACGTCGGCGACCGTCGCACCGGGCATGGTGGCGAGGATCGCGGTGTTGAGGTCGCCGGCCATGTTCTCGAGCTCGCTGCTCGCGAGGGCCTGGTCGAAGCCGGTGGCCGACAGCTCGTCGCCGCTCGCGGTCCCGGTGGCCATCAGGGTGTTGACGTAGGCGTCGAAGTCGACGCCGATGGCCGCCTCCACGTTCATCGGCGGCCGGTACTCGTTGCGCTTCAGGCAGGCTTCCAGCGGCACCCAGGTGTCGCCGGCGCCGGACACGGCGCCGCGCGAGGGCACGTAGTCCACCATGGCCTCCACCCACACGTGCTCCATGCGCACTGCTTCCGGCCCCTCGGGGCCGTTGATGGTCGTCACCGGGATGCCGCCGCTGGCGGCCAGGTTGCCGGCGGCGGTCAGATCGTCGAAGTCGCCCATGGCGCTCATGAACAGCACCGGGTCCACCTCCACCGTGCCCACCACGTAGCGCGCAGGCGTCCCGGACACGCGCAGCAGGGCGATGAGCAGCGAGGCGGTGTCGTAGGCGTTGCACTCGCGGGACAGGCGGCAGCCCTCGGCGCCCTGGATGCTGCCGTTGGTGGGCACGAAGCGCACCTTGGTGCGCACCCAGTCGAAGATCCGGGCCGCGTTGTTGTCCAGCGACGCGGCGAGATCCGTGATGCCGGCGGTGAACGGCGCGTCCAGGGTGGGCTCCAGCTCCGGCGACGGGCCCTGGGCCAGCAGCAGCGGCGAGAGCTCGCCATTGAAGGCCAGGTGCACCGGCGGCGGCGTGGACCCGCTGAACTGGTCCTTGCGGGTGCGCGGCTCCCGCTCGGTGGGCTTCGGCGCGCGCCGCGGCAGCTTCTCCGGATCGAGCTTCTGGTGGCGGGTGGCGAAGCTGAACTGGGCCAGGTACTCGCGAACCGCCACGAAGGCGTCCCAGCGCGCCGACCGCGTGGCGGCGGCGTCGAGCTGCTCCAGCAGCGCCAGGAGCTGCGCGAGGCCGTCCTCGTAGCGCGCGCGGGCGGCGTCGTGGCGATCGAGCACCACCGGTGGCAGGTCCGCGGCCACGATGCGCGCACGCTCGGCAGCGAACTCCTCGCCCGCTGCCTCGTGCAGGGACACGATCGCGACGCGCAGATCCAGCAGCGGCTGCACGTCGGCGCGGCTCGCCTCCCGCGTCGTGGCCGCGGCCGCCGCCGGATCCGGATCGTCCCGGACCGTCAGCTCCTTGAGCTCCTGCAACGTCATGGCCAGTGCCTGGCGCGCGGACGTGGGCGCCGGGGCGTCGTGCCCCGCGGCCTGCGCCACCTGCACGACGGCGAGCGCCCCGGGCGAGTACGTGACGAACGCGAAGATGGCGACGGTCAGCCGCGCCACGAGGGGGAGGAAGATCCGGGTGCGCCGGGTCTGCTCCAGCAGGGCCATGTGGGAACCCCTTCTCGGCATTGCAGTCAAGCGTCCCTGGCGGACGACGCACTGTGCTATGCGACGCGGCCGCGTTTCCCGACACCCCGGCGTGTGATACAGGGTGTGGGCCGCTGGTTCCTACAGGCTTCGCGGGCCGATGCCGCCTTCTAAGGGCGGCTTCACCGAGCCTTCATCATCGCCCCCATACTGAGCAGACGATGCAACAAACGCCCGACTTCCACGAAACGTGCTCTCGTGGATCAGAAAGTATTACTGTTTACGTTGCAGGTCAAAGTCGATCTCTTCGCCCACGACGTTCGAAAGCTTCGCAAGCTACTGATCGATCGTTGCGGGGGAATTTAATACCTGCGAATCGTTCGCGCTCTGAGCTGATCTGTATCAATTCACGAGCGTGCAGACAGCTTGCGCAGGCGTGACATGCGGCGGCTGATTCAACCGCGCGACAACGCCGACACTCGACACGATGAGGAAGCACCCTCCGCGTGTTGCCGCCGCTCTTGTTCCACGCCAGTGCGAGCAGCTCGCCGGCTGCCCGCGCCGGCCGCAGTCCGAAATTGCGCAATTGCGCGTGGCGCCCACCGGCGAATCCCCACACAATCCGCCAGCACACCAGTCCAGGCAGCACCTCGCCACTCTGCACATGGACGCCGTAGTCCCATCGACGCGTGAGGCACACCGTTGCCGCGCCCGCCACCAGCGCCCAGGGCGTGATGCGGATCGGGAGAGCCCACACCTTCACGGATCCGGCGCCGCGCACGATGGGCACATGTCTGCCGTCGTCCAGGTGAACCGCGGCGCAGCTCAGCGCAAGCAGGCGCACCGGCGGGGGACAGCGCGGTGAGCGCCGCCGGGCCCGGCAGCCGCTGGTGCGCGTGGCTGACACCGGTGGTGGTGCTGGCGGCGGCCGTCGCGCTGCTGTCAGGGATCACGGCGCAGGGCCCGCGTGGGCCCTGGCTGCTGGTGGCCGTGCTCAGCGTCGTGGTGGGGCATCTCAGCTGGCCGGCGCGCACGCGCGGCGGCGCGCTGGCGTGGCCGGCGCTGATCGCGGTGAGCGCGGTAACGGTGATGCTGCTCGCCGTGGGCGCCAGCCGCGCCGACGCGGTCGTCGTCGCGGCGCTGGCGCTGGGCGTGGCCCTGGTGAGCGCGGCACTGGAAGCCGTCGCGGCGCTGCTGTGCACGCTGGGCGCCGCGCCGGCCGCCGCCAGCGGCGTGGCGCTGCTGCTGCTGGGCATCTTCGCCGCATCACCCGTTTGGCTGGGTCCGTGGGCCGAGGTGACCGGCCACGTGCAGGCCGCGAACGTGGTGGTGGCGGTGTCGCCGCTGAGCTATCTCGCGGCGCTGGCGCAGTACGACTACCTGCGCGGGCAGTGGTTCTACGCGCACTCGCCGCTGGGGTCGCTGCGCTTCGACTACCCGGGCGTGCTTGCCGCGAGCATGGCCTGGGCGGCGCTGGCCGCGCTGTGCCGGGGGCTCGCCCGGTTTGCCGCGAGGCGGGGGACGCGGGAAAGTGCTGCTTGCTGAGTTCACTACGAAAGGGAGATCCGACTCATGCTGCTGACACGATTCCTCGCGCCGTGCCTGATGGCGGCAGTGCTCGCGCCGCTCGCGAGCCACGCACAGGATCCGGTGATGGACCCGGAGCTGCGTGCCAAGGCCAGGCGCGCTACCGACCAGGGCCTGCGGTTCCTGCGCTCGGTGCAGGCCGAGGACGGTTCCTGGATCGGATCGGTGGGGGTGACCGCGCTGGCGCTGCGCGCGTTCCTGGAGAGCCACCGCGGCTATGACGAATCCGACGGCGCGTTCATCACCCGGCCCATCGCGTTCCTGCTCTCCAAGGTCAACGACGACGGATCCATCAGCGAGAGCATCCAGAACCGCAACTACAACACCGCCACCGCCATCTTCGCGCTGCAGGCGACGAACAACCCAGCGTACGCCGAGGTCATCGCCAACGCGCAGAAGTTCCTCAAGGGCCTGCAGCTCGACGAGGGCGAGGGGTATGCGCGCGATCACCGGTACTACGGCGGTATCGGCTACGGCGGCGACGAGCGCCCGGACCTGTCGAACCAGTACCTGGCACTGGAAGCCCTGCGCAAGACCGCCCTCGACCCGGACGACCCGGTGTGGGAGAAGGCGCTGGTGTTCGTCAGCCGCAGCCAGAACCGCAGCGAGAGCAACGACCAGGCCTGGGCCGGCAACGACGGCGGCTTCACCTACATGCCGGGCTACAGCCCGCACGGCGGCACCGGCTCCTACGGCGGCATGACCCACGCCGGCCTCATCTCGCTCATCTACGCGGGCGTGGACAGGACGGACCCCAGGGTGCAGGCGGCCTATGACTGGATCCGCGCCAACTACACCCTGGACGAGAACCCGGGCGTGAAGGGCAAGCACGGCCTTTTCTACTACTACACGGCGTTTGCCAAGAGCATGAGCGCGTTCGGCGAAGCCGTGGTCACCGACACGGCCGGCAATGCCCACAACTGGCGCGATGACCTGGCCCGCAAGCTGCTGTCGCTGCAGGGCGAGGACGGCTCGTGGGTGAACACGTTCTCGGGGCGATGGTGGGAGGGGGTCAAGGAGCTGGTGACGGCACGTGCCGTCATCGCGCTGAACCTTGCGGTGCGCTGAGCGCCGCCGGCACGCCGCGCAGGCATTGGGCGCGCTGATCGGCGCGCTCGCCGCGGGCGGGGTGCTGGCCGGTGATCCGGCGCTGCGGGTCGCGCTGCCCTTCGACGGAGCGGTGCGCGACGGCCACCCCACCGAGGTGCACGTCACGCTTCACTCGCACGCCGGCGGCCGGGTCGCTGTGCACGTCTCGGCGAACGACGACGACGCCAACGTGAACGTCGAACTGCCAGCGGGCGTTGCACGCACGCTGGCGGTGCCGCTCGTGCTGCGTGGCCACTCGCCGGTGACGGTGCGCGTGCGCGCCGGTGGGCGGGACGGGGAAGCGGTGCAGGCGTGGCCGTCGCCGCTGCGCTCCAACGTGGCGCTGGTGGTGTCGGCGGTGCCGGGGCTGCCGGCCCCCGCGCTGCCGCAGGTGGCATGGTGGCCCGCGGGCGCCGCCGCGCTGCCCCGCACGGTGTACGGCTACGGCCCGGTGTCGGTGCTGGTGGTCGGTGCCGGCACCCTGTCGGCGCTGGACCTGGACCAGGCGAGGGCGCTGGACGGCTACCTGGGCGCCTGCGGGCGCGCCGTGCTGGTGGACCTGCCATCGGCCGCCGCCGCCGAGCTGCGCGCCGGCGCCGGCTGCGGCGGACGTGCCGTTGCCGCCGGGGATCTGCGGTCGGTGGCGGCGGCGCTGGCGGCGCTGCTGGACCCGGCCGCGGTGCCGTCGGCACCGGCGCCGCAGGTCCTGGACGCCCTGGACCGGCCCCGATCCGGCGCCGCCACGCGCCGCGCGGTGCTGCTGTTCCTGGGCGCCTATGCGGCGCTCGCCGTGCTCGCGGCGCTGCGTGCCCCGCGGGTGGCGCCGGTGCTGCCGGTGGGCGGTGCGCTGGTGGCACTGCTCGCCTGGCACGGGGTGGCGCCGTCGCGCAGCGTGCTGCTGTGGTCGGAGCAGACCTCCGCACACAGCGCCCGGGCGGTGGCCCGCCTGGCGGCCGCCGGCGAGGGCGCCGGCGTGGCGGAGTTCGCGCTGGCCCCCGGGCTGGTGCCGCTTTCGCTGCCTACCGGGACCCGGCGCGTCCTGGCCGAGGCGGAAGCGGAGGGCTTCGATTCGGTGCTGCACCTGCCGGTCCGCCTGCTGTCCGCCACCGAGGTGGACCTGGTGGGCGTCGTCGCGGTGGAATCGACGCTCGGCCTGGCCGTGGACGCCCGCGGCGCGCAGGTCCGCAACACCGGGCTGCAGGATTCCCCCGGGGCGGTGCTGGTGTGGCGCGGGCGTGCCGTGCAGGTGCCGGCACTGGCGCCGGGCGAGTCCTGGGCACCGCACACCGGTGCCGCCCCCGCCCCGGGCGCCGCGGCGGCGCTGGCCGTGCGGCGCACCCCGCCGGGGAGCGCGGCGCTGCTGGTGCCTTCGACGCTGCCGTGGGCCGCGCCCGGGGTGGAGACTCGCGGCTGGCTGCTGGTGCCGGCGGGCGCCGGCGCGCGCGGCGCCTGAGGTGGGCGCGCAGCGGGCCGCGTTGCTGACGGGGCTGGCCTGCACCATGCCGGTGGTGGTGTGGGCGGCGGGCGTGATGGCCGTGGCGGGTGGGGAGGCGCCCCCGCGGCTCGAGCAGGCCGCCCCGGGCCTGTGGCTGTCCCAGGCGCTGTGTCTCACGGTGCTGATGCCGGGCTGTGCCACACTGTGGTCGCTGCGTGAGGCGGCGGCGGGGGTTGTCAGCTTCGTGCTGTTCCCGCTGCCGGTGCTGGTGCTGGGCTGGCTGATGGGGGTGCTGCCGGCGCACGCCCTGGCCGGCGGACCGCTGGTGCTGGCGGCGGGCGCGGCCCTGGCGCTGGCAGCCGCCACGGCGATGCGCGCGCTGCCCGGCGCTGGTGCCGCCGCCGGCCTGCTCTCGCTGCAGGCGGGACTGGGCACCGCCACCGTGATATTCAGAGGATCCTGGCTCGCCTGGACGGGACTGTGAGCACGCCGGAAGCGAACGCCATCACCACGTTGCTGGACACGGTGCGCACCCGCATGTGGCTGCGCCGTGGTGCCGGGGCGCTGTTCCTGGGCCTGTGCTGCGCGGCGTTGCTGACCCTCGCCGCGGGTCTGGCCCACCGCCTGGCCGTCGCGCTGGACCCGTGGCCGGTGGCTGCGCTGGCCGCCGTGCCCCTGCTCGCCGCGCTGCTGCGCGCCGTCACCTGGCGGCGTCCGCCGCGCGCGCGGGCGGCGGCGCTGGCCGACCGTGTGCTGCGCAGCCGGGACGTGCTGGCGGCGGCGCTGGACCAGCTGGAACGGCCGCGGGCGCAGCGCGCCGGCGCAGCCGGCGTGGTGCTGGCACAGGCGGGCCGGCTGGCCGCCGGGGCCCGGGCCGGCATCATCGTGCGCGGTTCGCGGGCCTGGTCCGGGGCACGCCCGGTGCTGCCGCTGGCCGCGGCGCTCACCG
>JBFHNV010000109.1:0-19273 GCA_041593595.1 Gammaproteobacteria bacterium | reverse complement strand
TTGACCGTCATCCGAGACTCGCGATGGCCAGACAGGCGGCGACGTACGAACCCTTGAATCCCCCGCGGCGCCCCGACGTGGCGTGCGCGCCTCGAACAGGAGACCAACTCGTGAACACCACACCGCCCGTGATCGACGTGGATGCCGGCAGCTTTCAGCGCCTCGTGCTGGAGGCGTCCCGCCACACCGCGGTGCTGGTGGACTTCTGGGCCGCCTGGTGCGGGCCCTGCAAGGCCCTGACGCCGGTGCTGGAGAAGCTGGCGCGGGAGTCGTCCGGCACGTTCGTGCTGGCGAAGGTGGACACGGACGCCAACCGCGAGCTGGCCATGGCCCAGGGGATCCGCAGCCTGCCCACGGTGCGCCTGTTCGTGGACGGGAAACCGGTGGCCGAGTTCATGGGTGCGCATCCGGAGGCGTCCGTGCGCGCGTTCCTGGACCAGCACCTGCCCCCGGCAGACGGCGGCCCGGTGGCCGACGTCGCGGCGGCGCTGGACGCGGGACGGGTGGACGAGGCGCAGGCGGCCCTGGACGCCTTGCCTCGGGAGACCCGGGACGGCGTCACCGGACGTGCCCTGGCCGCCCGGCTGGCCTTCCTGCGCGAGGCCGGCAGCGCCCCCGGGGAGCCCGAGCTCAGGGCAAGGCTGGACGCGGACCCGGGCGACCTGGAGGCACGCTTCGCTCTGAGCATGCGCCTCGCGGCCATGGGGCGCTACGGCGAGGCCATGGACGGACTGCTGCTGGTGGTCTCGCACAGCCGCGCCTTCCGCGACGACGGTGCGCGTCGCGGCATCCTGCAGGTGTTCGACGCGCTGGGTCCCGACGACCCGCTGGTGGCCCGCTACCGGGGTCTGCTGGCCTCCGCGCTGAACTGAATCGGTGTTCCGGATCCGGGGCCGCCGGTCGCGGAGGAGGAAGGGTCAGTAGCGGGCTCCGGAGCAGGCATTCAGCCCGGGCGGGCCCTCATGCCGGGTTGTCGTCGGGCAGGTCCAGCTCCGGCGCCGCCTCCAGCGCCTGGAGGGCCGAGCGCACGGCGCCATGCCGGGGGTTCGCCTCGAGGGCGCTGCGGTCCGGAGCCGTGCGGGCGTGGAAGCGGGCGAGGCGCGACGCGCGCACCGCGTTGCCGCCACGGGGCACCCCCTCCACCGCCACCGCGGCCGCTTCCCGGTCGTTGCACACCAGCACCATGTCGCAGCCTGCTGCCAGCGCGGCGCGGGCGCGGTCCGCCGGCGTGCCCTCGCCGGCGGCGCCGTGCATGGACAGGTCGTCGCTGAAGATCGCGCCCTTGTAGCCCAGCTCGCGGCGGAGCACGCCGTCCAGCCATCGCTGCGAGAAGGTCACCGGCCGGGCGTCCACCGCCGGGACCGACAGGTGCGCGGTCATGATCCCTGCCAGCCCTTCGGCCGCGAGGCGCGCGAAGGGCACCAGGTCCTCGAGCCGGAACGTGACCAGGTCGCGCCGGTCCACGGGGAGCGTGTCGTGGGAGTCCTCCACGACGCCGCCGTGCCCGGGAAAATGCTTGCCCACCGCTGCCATGCCCGCGTCGCGCATGCCGCGCACGTACGCCCGGGCCAGCGCGGTGACAGCGTCCGGGCGCCGGTGCAGGGCACGCTCGCCGATCACGGTGCCGCACTCCCGGTCCAGGTCCAGCACCGGCGCGAAGCTCATGTCCACGCCGCAGGCGCGCAGCTCCGCGGCCATCAGCCAGCCCGCCTCCGCGGCCAGGGTCAGCCCGCGCGGCTCGTCCCGATCGTAGGCCGCGCCCAGCGCCGCCGCTGGCGGCAGGCGGGTGAAGCCCTCCCGGAAACGCTGCACCCGGCCGCCCTCGTGGTCCACCGCCACCAGCAGGTGCGGGGTGCGCAGGGCGTGGATCGACGCGGTGAGGCCCGCGAGCTGCGCCGGGTCCTCGTAGTTGCGGCTGAACAGGATGACGCCGCCCACGGCCGGGTGGGCCAGCAGATCCCGGTCCGCAGGCTCGAGCTCCGGGCCCGCGACGTCCAGCATGACCGGTCCCAGGCCCACGGCACTCAATCCCGCGCCCGCACGTCCAGGCGGTCGCGCAGCCGGTCGCCCAGCAGGTTCACCGCGAGCACCACCAGGCTCAGCGCCACCGCGGGCACCACCACCAGATGCGGCGCCACCAGCATGTAGCGGGTGCCCTCCTGGATGATGCTGCCCCAGGAGGCTGCCGGCGGCTGCACCCCCAGGCCCAGGAAGGACAGCCCCGCCTCGCCGATGATCACCGCCGCCACGCCGAAGGTGGCCTCCACGATGAGCGGCGCGGCGATCAGTGGCAGCACGTGGTGCACCAGGATCCGCGGCGCCCGTGCCCCGAGCGCCACGGCCGCCAGCACGTGCTCCCGGTGCTTCAGCGACAGGGTCTGCGCCCGTGCCAGGCGCGCGAAGCCGACCCAGCCCACCGTGGTCAGGGCCAGCACCACGTTGTCGATGCCGGGCCCCAGGATGCCCGCCAGGGCGATGGCCAGCAGGATTCCCGGGAAGGCCAGGAACACGTCCACCACCCGTACCACCAGGTGGTCCACCGGCCCCCCCAGCCAGGCGCTGGTGGTGCCGATGGCGGTGCCGATGACCAGCGACAGCCCCACCACCGACACCGCCACCAGCAGCGACGTGCGGGCGCCGGACACCAGCCGGTCCAGCAGCGGCCGGCCCAGCTCGTCGTAGCCCAGCGGCGCGTCCAGAGCGGGCCCGGCCAGCATGTGCGGCAGGCTCACCCGGTGCGGTTCCAGGCCGAGCAGCGGCGCACCCAGGGCCAGCAGCAGCCAGACGGCCAGCAGCACCGCCGCGGCGCGGGTCAGCATCACGACTCCGCGAGCCGGATGCGGGGATCCAGCCACGCGTAGACCAGATCGGTAGCGCTGTTCACCGCCACGTAACCGGTGCTGATCACCAGCACGCAGCCCTGCAGCAGCGGGTAGTCGCGACGCTGGATGGCCTCTACGGTGAGCGACCCGAGGCCCGGCCAGGAGAACACGATTTCGGTGATCACCGCGCCCGCCAGCAGCGTGCCAAGCTGCAGTCCCAGCAAGGTGATCACCGGCAGCATGGCGTTGCCCAGGGCGTGGCCGGCCACCACCTGCACCTCGCGAAGTCCCTTGGCGCGGGCGGTGCGGATGTAGTCCTCCCCCATCACCTCGAGCAGCGTGGAGCGCAGCATCCGCGCGAGGATGGCAGCCAGCGCGGTACCCAGCGTGATGGCCGGCAGCACCAAGGACCCGCCCCCCTCGCGCCCGCTCACCGGCAGCCAGCCCAGGGCGAAGGAGAATGCCAGGATCAGCAGGGGGCCGAGGACGAAGTTGGGGATGGACACCCCCAGGGTGGCGAAGGCGATGGCGCCCTGGTCGAGCAGGCTGCCCCGGTGCATGGCGGCCAGCGCGCCCAGGGGGAGCGCCACCGCCACGGCCACCGCCAGGGCCGCGACCGCCAGCTCCGCGGTGGCGGGCAGCCGCTCCGCGATGAGATCGGTCACCGGGCGGCGCGAATGCAGCGAGGTGCCCAGATCCAGCCGCGCCAGGCCCAGGAGATACGAGCCGAACTGGGCCGGCAGAGGGCGGTCCAGCCCCAGTGCCGCGCGCAGCGCTTCGCGGTCCGCCGGTTGCGCCGACTCGCCCAGCATCACCTCCACCGGATCGCCGGGTACCAGGTGCACCAGCGAGAACACCAGCACCGACACGCCCAGCACGGTGACGGCGGCGCTGGCCACGCGGGAGGCAAGGAATCCGATCACGGCGCCGTCTCCTCGCCCCGTGCCGGCACCGGCTCCGCCGGCGCCAGTCCCAGGCGCCCCGCCAGATGCGCGGCCAGGCTGCGCCCGGCGGCCCGCGTGTCCAGCGCAATGCCCAGATCCGCGAGCCGCGTCACCGCGAGCCCCGCATGGCCGCAGGGATTGATGCGGGAGAACGGCTCCAGGTCCAGATCCACGTTCAGCGCAACGCCGTGGTAGGTGCAGCCGTTGCGAACGCGCAGGCCCAGGGCCGCCACCTTGGCACCGCCCACGTACACGCCGGGGGCCCGGTTCCGGCGCGCGCCGGACACCCGGTGCTCCGCCAGCAGGTCGATGACCGCCGATTCCAGGCGCTCCACCATGGATCGCACGCCGAGCCCCAGGCGCCTGAGATCCACCAGCGTGTACACCACCGCCTGACCCGGCCCGTGGTAGGTCACCTGGCCGCCGCGATCGCTCGCCACCACGGGGATCCCGCCGGGTGCCAGCAAGTGCTCCCGTCGGCCCGCCTGGCCCAGGGTGAACACCGGCGTATGCTCGAGCAGCCAGAACTCGTCGGGGGTGTGAGCGCTACGGGCATCGGTGAAGGCGCGCATCCGGCGGCGCACCGGCTCGTAGTCGCACGTGCCGAGGCTGCGAAGCCGCACTCCGGGCGCCGCCGCCACCGCCGTCAGGCGGCCTTCAGGGAGCGCTTCAGACCCTGCAGCAGCTCGTGCACGGTGCGCCATACGGGACCCGGCTCGCAGCCGCCGACGGCGGCGCCGTCCAGGGTCACCACCGGCGAGATCTCCAGCGTCGAGCTCGTGATCCAGATCTCGTCGGCGCCCGCCAGCTCGCCGCGACTCACCGGCCGCTCGCGCGCGGGAATGCCCGCCTGTGCCATAAGCTCGAGCGTCACGGCGCGGGTGATGCCGGCCAGGATCCGGCTGCTCTTCGGCGGCGTGGAGACCTGCCCGCCCTTGACCACGAACACGTTGCTGGACGAGCCCTCGGTGAGCACGTCCCCGCGCAGCAGGATGGCCTCGCTGGCCCCCGCCTTCACCGCCGCCTGCTTGTGCAGGCAGTTGGCCAGCAGGGCGATGGACTTGATGTCGCAGCGGTCCCAGCGGTTGTCCTCGCGGGTGATCGCCGCCGCCGGCTTCGGCGTGCCGCCGCCGCCGGCGCGCGACATCATGAACACCACCGGTGGGGCGTCCACGGGGAACGCGTGGCTGCGCGGCGCGACGCCGCGGGTGACCTGGAAGTAGATCGACTGCTCGCCGCCGCCGTTGCGCTTCACGAGCTCGGCCAGGAGCTCGCGCCAGCGCTCGCGCGGGAATGGCGCCGCGAGCTCGATGGCGTCCATGCTGCGATCCAGGCGGTCCAGGTGCTCCTCCATGCGGAACGGGCGACCCGCGTACACCGGCACGACCTCGTAGACGCCATCGCCGAACAGGTAGCCGCGGTCCAGGGGCGACACCCGCACCTCGTCCAGCGGCATGAACCGACCGTCAAAGAACGCGATGCTCATCTGTTCTGCCCTCTCACTGGAACCACAGGCGCACGCTGTCGGAAGCGCGCTGCCACAGGTTGCCCTCGGTCACCGTCTCCAGCACCACCAGCGGGCGTTCGGCCACCAGCTGACCGTCGAACTGCACCTTCAAATCCCCGCGCACGTCGCCCTCGACCAGCGGCGCCTCCAGGCGTGCGTCCACCACCATCTTCGGGTCCAGCCGCTGGTACTGGCCACGCGGCACGGTCACGTACAGATCCTGCGCGAGGCCCAGGGACACGGTCTCGCGCGCGCCCTTCCACACGCGCACGTCCTGCACCGGCTTGCCGGCCTCGTAGAGCCGGTGGGTCTCGAAGAAGCGGAAGCCGTAGGCGAGCAGCGCGCGACTCTGCCGGGCCCTGGAGCGCGGGCTGTCGGAGCCCATGATCACGGACACCAGGCGCATGCCGTCCTGCGCGGCAGAGGCCACGAGGCAGTAACCCGCCGACTCCGTGTACCCGGTCTTCAGCCCGTCGACGCTCTCGTCCTGCCACAGCAGCGAGTTGCGGTTGGGCTGCGAGATGCCGTTGTAGACGAACTCCTTGTCCGCGTGGATCGAGTAGTGCTCCGGGAAGTCCCGGATGAGCGCGCTCGCGAGGCGCGCCATGTCCCTCGCGGTGGTGTAGTGCTCGGGGTCCGGCAGTCCGGACGCGTTGGTGAAGTGGCTGGCGGTCAGCCCGATGCGCGCCGCGTACTGGTTCATGAGATCGCCGAAGGCGGACTCGTCGCCTGCCACATGCTCGGCCAGCGCCACGCTCGCGTCGTTGCCGCTCTGGATGATGACACCCTTGACGAGGTCCTCCACGGAGACGCGGGTGTCCACCTCGATGAACATGCGCGAGCCGGGCATCTTCCAGGCCTTTGCGCTGACCAGGACCTGATCGTCCATGGCAATCTTGCCGGCGCGCATCTCCGCGAACACCACGTACACGGTCAGCATCTTGGTGAGGCTCGCGGGCTCCACGCGTCGATCCGCGTCGTGCTCGGCGATCACCTGTCCGCTGTGGTGGTCCTGGATGATCCACGACACGGCGCCGAGCTCCGGCGGGGCCGGCACGGGCGCCGCCACCGCCGCCGGAAGCCACGTGGCCAGCAGCAGCAATGCGGCGAGCGCACGCCGCGGCGCCGCTGCTGCGCTGTCACGATCCCCGGATACTCGCATGACGTTCCTACTTCGCACCGGATCCGGACACGGGCTGGCCGCGCACGGACCGGGCGGAATTCTACACCGACACCTGCACGTTTCCGGACGAACCGTGGCGAAGGGTGCCTACTCGATGACGATCCGGGGCAGGTCCATGCCCGCCGCGACGATATCGGCGGTGAGCCGGTCTGCCTCGTCCACGCCCGTCAGGGGCCCGAGACGCACCCGGTGCATGCGCTGCCCGCCCGACACCGACTCTTCCACCGTCACGGTCACGCTCGCCAGCGACGCCAGCCGGGCGCGCAGGCGCGTGGCGTTCGACCGATCGCTGAAGGCGCCGGCCTGCAGGTACAGGCGCGGCGCCCGTGCCGGCACCGCGGCGGGCGGCTCGGCGGAGCGAAGCGCCGCCACCGGCTGCGCCGCCGCCGCCGGCGGGACGAACCGGGGCATGCCTCCGGGTACCAGGGCGCGAACCTCGACGAGCCCCGTCCCCCGGCCGACGATGTTCAGTCTGCGCGCGGCGGCGAAGGACAGATCGATGATGCGGTTGTCGTGGAACGGCCCGCGATCGTTGACCCGCACCACGGCTCGCCGCCCGTTCTCCAGGTTCGTCACCTCGACGTACGTGGGCAGCGGTAGCGACCGGTGGGCCGCCGTCATCCGATGCATGTCGTAGGGCTCGCCGCTCGACGTGCGCCGGCCGTGGAACTTCTGCCCGTACCAGGACGCGATGCCCCGCTCCACGTAGCCGGCGCTGTCCGCCATGACCTGGTAACGCCGGCCGAACACCACGTAGGAGGACGGGTTGCCGTAACGGCTGCGCGGCTCCGCCCGCGGAAGAGGATCGGGGGGGAGCGGCGGCGCTGCGCCGTCCGCCGGCGGGCCGTCGCCGCGAAAGCCCGGCCCGCCGCCGCAGGCGGCCACGAGCGCCGTGAGCAGGCAGGCCGCCGCAAGACGGATGCCGCGTCGCGCGACCGGGCCCGTCATCCGCCCGCTGCGGCGCGCCGCGCCGCGATGGCCTGCGCGAGCTGGTGAACCGCCATGGCATAGAGGGACGAGTGGTTGTAGCGCGTGACCACGTAGAAGTTGGTGAATCCGAGCCAGTGCTCCGTCCCTGCGTCGCCGTCCAGCTCGATGAGCGCCGCCTCGCCGCCGGCAGGCAGGGGCTCGGCCGGCGTCACCCCGCGGCGCTCCAGCTCGTCCAGCGCGCTGTGCGGCTTGATGCCCCGGGCCACGATGGCCTCGCGTGCATCCGCATTCACCCGCGCCGGCACCGCGATGGGTCCACCGCGCTGCCAGCCGTGGCGTGCGAGGTAGGCGCCGACGCTGCCGATGGCGTCCGCGACGCTGCCCATGAGATCGCGCTGCCCGTCGCCGTCGAAGTCCACCGCGTACTCGAGGTAGCTCGACGGGATGAACTGCGGGATGCCCATCGCACCCGCGTAGGAGCCCGCCACCGCGCTCACGTCCAGGCCCTCGCGCTCACCCAGCACGAGGAAGCTCGCCAGCTCGCGACGGAAGAAGTCGGACCGGCGCGGGTAGCGGAACCCCAGCGTGGCAAGCGCGTCGAGCACGCGGATGTTGCCCGCGCGGCTCCCGTAGAACGTCTCCACGCCGATGATGGCGACGATGATCCCCTCAGGCACGCCGAATCGCTCGCTGGCCACGGACAGGATATCCGCGTGCTCGCGCCAGAACTCGACGCCGCGAGCGATCCGGGTCTCGGTGACGAAGATGGGCCGGTAGTCGCGCCAGGGCTTGCTCTCGGCCGGGCGCTGGATGGCCTCGAGCACGTTGCCGAGGACCCGGGCGCCGCCCAGGATCGCCGCCACGCGGGCCGCGTCCAGCCCGTGTCGCTCGGCCACCTCCCGGGCGAAGGGGGCGATCTCAGTGGCCGGATCCAGCGCGCTTCCCGTAGCGGCATCTGCGGCAAACGCCATGCACAGCAAGGCGGCAAGCGCTGCGCGAGTGCCGCGACGGTACGCGGCGGTCCCGGAGGTGGGCACCTGGGCGATCTCCTCTCGTTGCGTCAGGCCTGGTGATGCGTGCACGGGCCGTCAGTCCGACAGCAGCCGGCGGTGGGTGTGGATGGACATGAGCAGCCCGAAGCCCGCCATGATGGTGACGATGGACGTTCCGCCGTAGCTCACCAGTGGCAGCGGCACGCCCACCACGGGCAGCAACCCGCTCACCATGCCGATGTTCACGAACACGTATACGAAGAAGGTGAGCACCAGGCTGCCGCCCACCAGCCGGCCGTAAGGGTCCTGGGCGTTGATCGCGATGTACAGCCCGCGCAGCACGATGAACAGGTAGATGGCGAGCAGTGTGGCCACGCCCAGCAGACCGAACTCCTCGCTGAACACGGCGAACACGAAGTCCGTGGACCGCTCGGGGATGAACTCGAGCTGCGACTGGGTGCCGTTCAGCCAGCCCTTGCCGTAGACCCCGCCCGATCCGATGGCGATCTTGGACTGGATGATGTGGTAGCCCGCGCCCAGCGGGTCCTGCTCCGGGTCGAGGAAGGTCAGCACCCGCCGGCGCTGGTAATCGTGCATCACGTACCACAGCGCCGGCAGGCATGCGGCACACACCACGCCCGCGGCCGCGATCAGCCGCCAGCCGATGCCCGCGAGGAACAGCACGAACAGCCCGGAGGCGGCGATGAGCAGGGAGGTGCCGAGGTCCGGCTGCCGCGCGATCAGCAGCACCGGCAGGGCTACCATCACCAGCCCGCCCAGTATGCGGCCGAAGCGCGGCGGCAGCGATCGATCGGCGAGGAAGTACGCAATCATCATCGGCACGCACAGCTTGGCCAGCTCCGAGGGCTGGAACTTCACCGGTCCGAGCCGCAGCCAGCGCTGCGCGCCCTGGGCGGTGTCGCCCACCAGCAGCACCGACACCAGCAGCGCGACACCCAGCACGTACAGCCACGGCGTCCAGTAGACGAGGTGCGAGGGCGCCACCTGCGCCAGCACGAACATGACGCCGAAGGCGATGAGCATGCGCACGCCCTGGCGCGCGAGCAGCTCGCTGCTCTCGCCGCCGGCACTGTAGATCACGACCAGGCCGACCCCGCACAGCAGCAGCAGACCGAACAGCAGCGGCAGGTCCAGGTGCAAGCGCTGCGACAGCGTGCGCGGCTCCTGCATGGCCTTCACGGTACCGCCGCGGCGCGGGGCACCGCGGTCATGAGCATGCGCTCGCGCCTGCCGGGCTCCGCTTCGCCCTGCATGAACTCGTCCATGACTACCCGCGCGAGCGGTGCCGCGGCGCGGCTGCCGCTGCCGCCGTTCTCCACCACCACTGCCACCGCGATGCGCGGGCGCTCAACCGGCGCGAAGGCGACGAACAGTCCGTGATCGCGCAGCTTCTTGTCGATGGTCTCCTCGTCGTACTTCTCCTCCTGCCCCACCGAGTACACCTGCGCGGTCCCCGTCTTGCCGGCGATGCGGTAGCTCGCACCGTCGGAGATGCGCCGCGCGGTACCCCTCGGCCCGTGCACCACCGCCTCCATGGCGTCCACCACGCTCTGCCAGTTGGCGAGGTTGCGCGGCGCCACGTGGTCCGCGGGCGGCTCGGGTGCCGGCGCGCCGTCCGCCGCCCGGCGCTCCCGGTTCATCACCACCCGCGGGCTGAGCTTGAGTCCGCGCATCGCCAGCGTCGCGGTAGCGTGGGCGAGCTGCAGCGGCGTGGTCAGCGTGAAACCCTGGCCGATGCCCGTGATCAACGTCTCGCCCGGGTACCAGGGCTGGCTGCGTGCGCCGCGTTTCCACTCCCGCGACGGATTGAGCCCGCTGCTCTCGCCCACGAGATCGATTCCGGTCCGCTCGCCGAAGCCGAAACGCCGCATGAACGCATGCATCCGGTCGATACCCATGTCCAGCGCCAGCTCGTAGAAGTACACGTCGCAAGACTGGACGATGGCATCTGCCAGACCCATGTGGCCGTGCCCCCCCTTCTTCCAGTCCCGGTAGCGGTGCTCCTTGCCCGGCAACCGGAACCAGCCGGGGCACCAAACCTTCTGCTGCGACTTCTCGAGTCCGAGCTCGAGGCCTGCCAGCGCGAAGAAGGGCTTCACCGTGGATCCCGGCGGGTACTGGCCGTTGATCGCACGGTTGAACAGTGGACGGTCCGGCGATCGCAGCAGCGCGCTGTAGCTCTTCGAGTCGATGCCGTCCACGAACAGATTGGCGTCGAAGCCGGGCTGGCTCACCAGCGCCAGCACGCCGCCGGTGAGAGGGTCGATGGCCACCACCGAGCCGTTCTCCTCGCCCAGCGCGCCGGAGGCCTGCTGCTGCAGTCCCACGTCCAGGTGCAGGGTGAGGTTGTCACCGGGCACCGGGTCGCGCCGCTCCAGCACCCGCAGCACCCGCCCCGCGGCGTTGATCTCGACGTGCTGGTAGCCCACCTTGCCGTGCAAGGCCGACTCGTAGGACTGCTCGACGCCGCGCTTGCCCACGTGGGTGCTGCCGCGATACTCGGCCACGTCCAGGCGTTTGAGATCCTGCTCACTGATGCGGCCCACGTAGCCCACCACGTGGGAGGTGAGCGGACCGAGCGGATAGTAGCGGCTCAGGCGCGCCTCCACGTCCACCCCGGGAAAGCGGTGGCGGTTCACGGAGAAACGTGCCACCTCCTCCTCCGTGAGCCGCAGGCGCACGGGCACCCGCTCGAAGCGGCGGCTGCCAGCCAGCAGGCGCTCGAATCGATGGCGGTCCGCGTCGGTGATCTCGACGATCTCGTCGAGCGCCTCGAGCGTCGCCTCCAGGTCGTCCACCGCCTCGGGCACCAGCTCGAGGGTGAACGTGGCGACATTCTCGGCGAGCACCACCCCGTTGCGGTCGAAGATGAGCCCCCGGGTCGGCGGCACCGGAATCACCTTGACCCGGTTGTCCTCGGATTGGGTGGCGAAGTGCTGATACTCGAGGACCTGGAGCTGGACCAGTCGCAGCAGCAGCATGGCGCTCATCAGGCCGATGCCCACCGCGGCGACCAGCGCGCGCCCGCGGAAGAGCTGGCTCTCCCGCGCCGCGTCCTTGATGGTTGCGCCTAGTGCCACGGTGACTCAGACGAGGCGCGCGGGCGCGCGGCCTTCAGCTAACCCGGAAGCGGCGCCGCGCATCCCTCAGCACCACGAAAACCCAGGGCCAAAGCAGCATGCTGACGAGCGGCGCTGCCAGGTACGCGGCCAGGGTCACGGGCATGCCCTTGATGCCGTTGATCCACAGCACCAGCGCCTGGAACACGAAGACCAGGCCGAAGACGGTCACGCCCTGCTGCCACACGGGTAGCACGCGGACCCGGCGATGAAGCTTGTGGGCGATGAAGGCGGTGACGGCCAGCGCCAGCGCGTGTTGCCCGAGCAGCGTGCCGCTCATCACGTCCAGCAGCAGGCCCACGATCCAGCCCACCAGCACGCCGGCACGTGAGGGCACCGCCATGCACCAGTAGATGAGCACCAGGGCGACCCATGCCGGGCGCCACAGGGAGGCCCAGTCGGGCATCGGGAGGGCGGTAAGCATCAGCGCCACGACGAAGCTCGCCGCGATGACGATGCCACCCCGCTGCCCGGCACCGGTCGTCACGGCGCCACCCTGGGCCGATAGGCCGAATCCAGCAGCGCGCCCTGGCCCTGGAACCAGATCAGCAGCACCTCCCGGTTGCGCTCCAGCCGGGCGCTGGGCTCCACCTCCACGTCGGCGAAGGGCTGGCCGCTGTCGCGGCGCACGCGGGTCACCCGTCCGACCGGATAGCCGTGGGGGAAGCGTCCGCCGAGGCCCGACGTCACCAGCAGGTCGCCGACGCGGATATCGGCGTTGTTCGGAATGTGCGCCAGCGCCACCGCGTCCGCTTTGCCGCTACCGGTGGCCACGGCGCGCAGGCCCGTGCGATGCACCTGCACCGGCAGCGCGTGGCTCGGGTCGGTGATGAGGAGCGCGGTGCTGGAGAAGGGCCCGACGCTCACCACCTGGCCCATCACGCCCTGGGAGTCCACCAGCGACTGGCCCGCGAACACGCCATCGCGCCGCCCCTTGTTGAGCACGATGCGCCGGCTGAAGGGGTTCATATCCACCGACAGCAGCTCCGCGATGAGCACCTTCTCCCCCGCCTTCACCGAGGAGTCCAGCAGCGTGCGCAGGCGCCGGTTCTCGGCTTCCAGCGCCACCAGCTTCTCGAGCCTGGCCTGCAGGCGCAGCCGCTCGATCTTCAGGCGCTCGTTCTCCGCGATCAGATCGTTGCGGCTGCTCAGGTTTTCTGCCACCCAGGCACCCACGCGGATGGGCAGGTGAACGGCGTACTGCAGTGGGTAGACCACCGTGGACAGCGCCGCACGCACCGCCTCCAGGTGCGATGCCTTGTGATCGGCCGTCATCAGGAGCACGGACACGAGCGCGGCCGCCACCAGGCGCACCAGCGCGGAGGGTCCCCGGATGAACAGCGGCTTGACCGGATTGATGGCGCGCCCTCCCCGTGGTCAGCGCGGCGCTTCACTCGGATGCGAAGACATCGACACCTTTCTCGTCCATCATCTCGAGCGCGCGACCGCCGCCGCGCGCGACGCAGGTGAGCGGGTCCTCGGCGATGATCACCGGGATCCCCGTCTCCTCCATCAGCAGCCGGTCCAGGTCCTTGAGCAGGGCGCCGCCGCCGGTGAGCACCATGCCGCGCTCCGCGACGTCGGACCCGAGCTCCGGCGGCGTCTGCTCCAGCGCGGTCTTCACCGCGCCCACGATGTTGGTCAGCGGCTCCTGCAGCGACTCCAGGATCTCGTTGCTGTTGAGCATGAAGCTGCGTGGGATGCCCTCCGCCAGGTTGCGGCCGCGCACCTCGATCTCGGTGACCTCGGTGCCCGGGTACGCGGAACCGATCTCGTGCTTGATGCGCTCGGCGGTGGCCTCGCCGATGAGCGTGCCGTAGTTGCGGCGGATGTAGTTGATGATGGCCTCGTCGAAGCGATCGCCGCCGGTGCGCACCGACTCGGAGTACACGATGCCGTTGAGCGAGATCACCGCCACCTCGGTGGTGCCGCCACCGATGTCCACCACCATGGAGCCGCTGGCCTCGCTCACCGGCATGCCGGCGCCGATGGCCGCCGCCATGGGCTCCTCGATGAGGTACACCTCGCGGGCGCCAGCACCTGCCGCCGACTCGCGAATGGCGCGCCGCTCCACCTGGGTGGAGCCACAGGGCACACACACCAGCACCCGCGGGCTCGGGCGCAGGAACTTGTTCTGGTGTGCCTTGTGGATGAAGTGCTGCAGCATCTTCTCGGTGACCGTGAAATCGGCGATGACGCCATCCTTCAGCGGACGGATGGCCTGGATGTTGCCGGGCGTTCGCCCGAGCATGCTCTTGGCCGCCTCGCCCACCGCGGCGATGCTCTTCGCGCCGCCGGGTCCGCGCTCCTGGCGGATGGCGACCACGGAGGGCTCGTTGAGCACGATCCCCTGTCCGCGGGCGTATATCAGCGTGTTCGCGGTTCCCAGATCGATGGAGAGATCATTGGAGAACAGCCCCCGAATCCGCTTGAGGATCATGTATGGAACAACCCTGTCTGTGCGTCAGAAGGTCCGGTTCGACCCGGATGGGAGGGTGCCTTCGGGCCACCCCTCGAGGCCGCCTCCCGGACGCTGTGACGGCGGCGTCCCTCCTCCTGTAAACTGTGCTGCAATGTAGCAATGCGCCTTTATTTCATCAAGTAGAATAACAGTTTATCGGACTTTCCTGACCCCCCGTCGCACCATGTCCCTGCAACCCGAAGACGTCCTGGGTATCGCCCACCTGGCTCGCCTCCAGGTGGCCGACGCCGACCTCGATCTGTACGTCCGTGAGCTGGCCGGCATCCTGGCGCTGGTGGAACGCATGAACGCGGCCGACACCGCCGGCGTGGAGCCCATGGCCCACCCCCTGGACGAGGCCCAGAGGCTGCGCCCGGACGAGGTCACCGAGGGGAACCGGCGGGAGGTCTTCCAGGCCCTCGCCCCGCAGGTGCGCGACGGCCTGTACCTGGTGCCCCGGGTGGTGGAGTGAGGCGGCGCCGCCGCGTCCCCCGAGCCCGAAACCCACGCCGTGCACGACCGCTCCGTTGCCGAGCTGAGCCGCGATCTCCGCTCGCGCGCCATCTCCAGCGTCGAGCTGACGCGCCATCTGCTGTCGCGGATCGAGGTCTTTAACGGCAGTGCCGACGGCGGCTTGAATGCCTTCGTGACGGTCACCGCGGAGCAGGCGCTGGCCGAGGCGCAGGCCGCGGATCGGCGCCTCGCCGCCGGTGACGCGCACCCGCTCACCGGCATCCCGATCGCTCACAAGGACATCTTCTGCACCGAGGGCGTGCGCACCGCCTGCGGGTCGCGCATGCTGGACAACTTCGTCGCGCCCTACGATGCCACGGTGGTGAGCCGGCTGCGGGCGGCAGGCATGGTGATGCTGGGCAAGACCAACATGGACGAGTTCGCCATGGGCTCGTCCAACGAGACGAGCTACTACGGCCCGGTGCGCAACCCCTGGGATCGAGAGCGCGTGCCGGGTGGATCCTCCGGAGGCTCCGCCGCCGCGGTGGCGGCGCGCCTCGCGCCGGCGGCCACCTGCACCGACACCGGCGGCTCCATCCGCCAGCCGGCGGCTCTGTGCGGCATCACGGGGATCAAGCCCACCTACGGGCGCGTCAGCCGCCACGGGATGATCGCCTTTGCCTCCAGCCTGGACCAGGGCGGCGTGATGGCGACCAGCGCCGAGGACGCCGCCATGGTGCTGCACGCGATGGCCGGCTTCGATCCCCTCGATTCCACCTGCGTGCGGCACGACGTGGACGACTACCGCGCTCGCCTCGAGACGGATCTCCAGGGCCTGCGCATCGGCGTCCCGCGGGAGCACTTCGGCGGCGGTCTGGACGCCGGCGTGGCGGCCCGGGTACGCGAGGCGCTGGCCGTGTTCGAGTCGCTGGGCGCGCGGCTCGTGGACGTGGATCTCCCGAACACGGAGCTATCCATCCCCGCCTACTACGTGGTCGCGCCGGCAGAATGCTCGTCGAACCTGTCGCGCTACGACGGCGTGCGCTTCGGCTACCGCGCCGAGAACCCGCTCGATCTCGAGGACCTCTACAAGCGCAGCCGCAGCGAGGGCTTCGGCGCGGAGGTCAGGCGCCGCATCATGATTGGCACCTACGTGCTGTCGGCCGGCTACTACGACGCGTATTACCTGAAGGCGCAGAAGCTTCGCCGCCTCATCAGCGCGGACTACAGCCGCGCCTTCCGTGTGGTGGACGTGATCATGGGGCCCACCACGCCGGACGTGGCCTTTCGCCTCGGCGAGAAGAGCGACGATCCGGTGACCATGTATCTGTGCGACATCTACACCAACGGCGTCAACCTGGCGGGGCTGCCGGGGATGTCGATCCCGGTGGGCTTCGCAGACCACCTGCCGGTAGGGCTGCAGCTGGTGGGCGACTACTTCCAGGAGGCGCGGCTGCTCGCCGTCGCCCACGCCTACCAGCGTGAGACCGACTGGCACCGACGCAATCCGGAAGGTCTGGCATGAGCTGGGAGCCCGTCATCGGCCTCGAGATCCACGCCCAGCTCGCCACCCGCAGCAAGATCTTCTCGGGCGCGTCCACTGCCTTCGGCGCCGAGCCCAACGTACAGGCGTCGGCGGTGGACCTGGGCCTGCCGGGCGTGCTGCCGGTGCTGAACGGCGAGGCGGTGCGCATGGCGGTGATGTTCGGCCTCGCCATCGACGCCGCGATCGCGCCGCGGTGCGTGTTCGCGCGCAAGAACTATTTCTATCCGGACCTGCCCAAGGGCTACCAGATCAGCCAGTACGAGCTGCCCATCGTGAGCGGCGGGCACGTCACGCTGGATCTCGAGGACGGCTCGCAGATGCGCGTCGGGATCACCCGCGCGCACCTGGAGGAGGACGCGGGCAAGTCAATCCACGACGCCTACCAGGGTCTCACCGGCATCGACCTCAACCGCGCGGGCACCCCGCTCATCGAGATCGTGTCCGAGCCGGACCTGCGCTCGGCGCGCCAGGCCGTCGCCTACATGCGCCGGATTCACGCGCTGGTGCGTTACCTCGGAATCTGCGACGGCAATATGCAGGAGGGGTCGCTGCGCTGCGACGCCAACGTGTCGGTGCGCCGCGCCGGCGAGCCGCGGCTGGGCACGCGCTGCGAGATCAAGAACCTCAACTCCTTCCGCTTCGTGGAGCGCGCCATCGAGTACGAGATCGAGCGCCAGGTGGCGGTGATCGAAGCCGGCGGCACGGTGGTGCAGGAGACCCGCCTGTACGACCCGGAACGCCACGAGACCCGGCCCATGCGCGGCAAGGAGGAGGCCAACGACTACCGTTACTTCCCCGATCCGGACCTGCTGCCGGTGCTGGTGGACGAGACGTTCGTCGCCGGGGTGCGAGAGCGGCTGCCGGAGTTGCCGGAGGCGAAGCGGACACGCTTCCAGTCGCAGTACGGTCTTCCCGAGGAGACGGCGCGGCTGCTCACGGCATCGCGCGAGCTGGCGGACTACTTCGAGACGGCGACGGCAGCCAGCGGCGGGCATTTGCACGGGCGGGCGTGCGCCAACTGGATCACGGGCGAGCTGGCGGCGGCGCTGAACCGCGCCGATCTGGACGTGTCCCGCTCGCCGGTGGGCCCAGAGGCCCTGGCGGCCATCGTACGCCGGGTGGACGACGGCACCCTGTCCAGCACCATGGCCAAGCAGGTTTTCGAGGCGGCATGGAACGGCGAGGGCGATCCGGACGCCATTATCGAGATGCGGGGCCTGAAGCAGGTCACGGACACCGGGGCCCTGGAGGCGCTGGTGGAGCAGGTCATCTCGGCGCACCCGGAACAGGTGGCGCAGTACCGCGGTGGCAAGACGAAGGTGCTGGGCTTCCTGGTGGGGCAGGTGATGAAGGGCTCCAGCGGCAAGGCGGATCCGAAGCGGGTCAACGCCCTGATGCGCGGCCGGCTGGACGGGTGAAGGCGCGGCTCAGCCCACGGTGATCAGGGTGCCCACTGTGGCGCCCAGGCGCACGGCGGCGGATTCCCGGTTGCAGGCCACCTCCAGCAGCCCGAGCGAGTTCTCGTACCAGAGCGCCTCGCCGGGGGGCACCTCGCCGAAGGTGCGCGCGTGCCGCACCGCCGACGCGCCCAGTCGCACGGCGGCGGCGCGCTCGACGGTGGCGGCGCGGCGCCCGGTCATGCAGTTGCCGTAGCCGTCCACATAGATGACGCGGTCGCGGTCCGGCGGCCAGCGCCGCGACCAGGCAAATCGGCGCCTGAGCGCCCGGGCGCGCACCGGCCGGGCCAGGGCCAGGCGCGCGGCTACCGGCGCGAACAGGTCCCGGCCGTGGAAGCTCGCCGACAGGCGGCGCGGGCGCCACAGGATCTCGTGCAGCCGCGCGTCGCGGGCACGGCGCGCGAGCACCTCCAGCAGGCCGTTGTCGGGACCCACCACCGTGCGACCGTCCGCCTCCAGCCAGACCGGGCGGCGCGCCGGGGTGCCCACCCCGGGATCCACCACCGCCACGAACACGCTGCCCTCCGGCTGGCGAAGTACCAGCGGGGCCAGCAGGTAGGCGGCGGCGGCCGGATCGAAGGCCGGCAGGTCACACATGAGGCTGAACGACGGCACGCCAGGGGCCTCGCGCGCCAGCACCGACAGCATCTCACCCACGTACGGTCCGCGCTCGGAGAAGTCTGTGAGCAGCGCGATCACGGCACCGCGCCCGGCGCGGCTTCCCCCCGGAAACGAAAAGACCGGGCCGGGCCCGGTCTTCTCGCGGGGTGCGCCGGCCGCGGCACCCGTCACTCCTGGGCGGCGGGCTCCGCGGCTCCGGTCTCCTCGTCCTCGCGCTCGGGGCGGTCCACCAGCTCCACGATGGCCATGGGCGCCCGGTCCCCGGGGCGGAACCCGCACTTCAGGATCCGCACATACCCGCCGGGCCGGGCCTGGTAGCGTGGCCCCAGCTCCCCGAACAGCTTGCTCACCATGGCCCGGTCGCGAAGCCGCGAGAAGGCGAGTCGGCGCCGCGCCACGGAGTCGGCCTTGGCCATGGTAATCAGCGGCTCCACCACGCGCCTGAGCTCCTTGGCCTTGGGCACGGTGGTGCGGATGAGCTCGTGGCGCAGCAGCGACGCGGACATGTTCCGGAACATGGCCTGCCGGTGGCTGCTGCTGCGGTTGAAGGTCCGTCCGCTCTTGCGATGACGCATTGCCCTGTCCTGCCTCTACGTTCGTCCGTCCGGGCGCGGCGGCCCGTTGCGGTCAGTCGTTACCCTGCTCGTGCAGACCCGGCGGCGGCCAGTTCTCCAGGCGCATGCCCAGGGACAGTCCGTTGGAGGCCAGCACGTCCTTGATCTCCGTGAGCGACTTTTTCCCGAGATTCGGCGTCTTGAGAAGCTCCACCTCGGTACGCTGGATGAGATCGCCAACGTAGTAGATGCTCTCCGCCTTGAGGCAGTTCGCGGAGCGCACGGTGAGCTCCAGGTCGTCAACCGGCCGCAGCAGGATGGGATCGATGTCGGGCGTCTGCTGCTTGGGCGCCTCGGCCTCCTTGCCGCTCAGGTCCACGAACACGGCCAGCTGGTCGCGCAGCAGCCCCGCCGCCTGGCGCACGGCATCCTCGGAGTCCAGGGTGCCGTTGGTCTCGATCTCGATGATCAGCTTGTCCAGGTCCGTGCGCTGCTCCACGCGCGCGCTCTCCACCGTGTACGCCACCCGGCGAACGGGGCTGAAGGAGGCGTCCACGACCAGCTTCCCGATGGGCCGATCGCCTTCCTCGTCGCTGGCGCGAACCGCCGCCGGCTGGTAGCCGCGGCCGATCTCGACCTTCATGGTCATGTTGAGCTCGCCCT